>JABXIW010000001.1 GCA_013372875.1 Gammaproteobacteria bacterium
CCTGAATCAGCACATTACCCAATAAATCGCCGGTTTCAGGATCTAAACCTTTACTCGCCCAGATCAGGCGACTTTTTTCAGTAATATAGGGCTTAGCCAATGTTAAACAGGCATGAAAAGCATGACTAGGTACTGAGATTAATATCGCATCGACATCAGACAAAGCGGACTGAATATCATCAGTAACGGTTAGGTTTTCAGGAAATTTTACGTCAGGAAGATACTGCTGATTAGCATTATCTTGTTGCATCTGAGCAATTTTCTCAGCATTTCTAGCCCATAATTTGGTTTGATTACCATTTTTGGCTAGCAAAACAGCCAAAGCGGTTCCATAGGAGCCTGCCCCAAGAACCGCTATTGACTTAATTTTAGACATCTTTATTTAAAGACTTGTCCAAAAACTATTAAGCTTGGCCTTCAGCTGGTTGGCCAGCTTGTTGCTGTTGTGCTTGCTGAAGTGCTTGCTCGTACATTGCATTAAAGTTTATTGGGCTTAATACAAAACGCGGGAAACCGCCACGTGCGATAGTTTCAGAAACTGCTTCACGTACATATGGGAATAACTGCTCTGGGCAGAAAGTACGTAAAACGCGAGCCATCATGTCTTTCTCTAAACCTTTAACGGTAAATACGCCACCGTATTTTACTTCTGCAATGTAAGCGGTTTTTTCGCCAACTTTAGAGGTTACTGTTACTTGTAAATCAACTTCAAAGGCATCATTTTCAAGATCTTTAACACTGTTACCCAAGTTAACATTAATGTCAGGCTTATATTCTTCCAAAAAGATTTCTGGAGAATTTGGTGATTCAAACGAAACGTCTTTAGCGTAAATGGTTTGAATGTTTAATTGAACGCCTTCTGGAGTTTCTACTGCTTGCTGTTGGTTATTTTGGATTTGCTCGTTCTCAGCCATTGTCTTCTCTCTTATATATCGTATTTCATTAATTCATTAAGCAGCGGAAAATACCATTGCCTCTAATTCGTTGGAGCGGTGCAGCGCAAACATATCATCACAACCGCCAATAGGGTGCTCATTGATAAAAATTTGCGGCACGGTACGGCGACCAGCCAGTTGCGCCATCTCATCTTGCAACTGTGGTTTACCATCAACCGAAATTTCTTGATAATTTAACTCAAGCGAATCCAAAAGCTGCTTAGCTCGAATACAAAATGGGCAGTAGCTTTTGGTATAAATAACGATGTTAGCTTGTGTTTTCATTAGCAATTTAAACTTCAGGTAAAAGTCTTAACCTTTTTTCAAAGGCAAGTTTTCTGCACTCCAAGACTGAATGCCACCTTTTAATTTGTGAACATCTTTAAAGCCTTGGGCACGTAACATGGTCGAAGCTGCTCCAGCCTGCATCCCAGTGTTACAAACCATAATCATGGGGCTGTCTTGATACTTTTCAAGATCTTTAACGCTTTCTTTTAATTTAGTAAAAGGCACGTTGATTGAACCTGGAATATGACCTTTATTAAAATCAGCAATCGCGCGCAAATCAATCACTTGGCCCGATTGGCGATTAACCATTTCACTCAAACCAACCGTGGTTAGGTTTTGTGAGCCGTTCATTGCAGTTTGGATATAGCTCACAACTAACAAAGCTGCCACCAATACCCAGGCACCACCTAATAGGTAGTGATTAGTAAAAAATTCAACAAGTTGATCCATAATAGTCTTACGTTGGTTTATGGAGTTACCAGCAGATAGAGCCAGTAAAACAAGATAGTGCATTATACACAAATGAAGCCTCAAACCTAGCTTTTCAAGCCCTGCCGCAACTTAATTCTCTGACATAATGCAAAAAAGGCAAACCTCACGATTTGCCTTTTGTTTTAAACTAAAAATTCAGACCCGCTAAGCAGCTTCGACTTTTAAACTCGCGCCTTCAAAGCCAATCACCTTAACCCGCGCATTGACATCCAAATCAGGTCCTAAAACGCGCCAATGGGTATCACCAACTTTGGCCTTGCCAACGCCATTGACGATGGCTTCGCTCAAGACAAACTCTTTACCAATCAAGGATTTACCGCGCTGATTCAAGGTATCCTTTTCATCTCGAACGTCAATCTTGTGTTTCTTAGCATAACTTTTCCAGCCCACAATACTGACTATCGAGAAAATTGAAAACAGTAGCCATTGCATCTGCGGACCAATCAAATCACCAAAAATCAGCTGCAACACACCAACCACCAAGCCTGCCACGCCAAACCAAAGCAAAATCGCGCCTGGGGCAAACATTTCCAGAATAAGCAGCACCAAACCTAAAACCAGCCAGTGCCAATATTCCATCTGCATAAAGAATTCCATAGTAACTCCTTATTTATTAATTACTTATTAAGATTTCTTGCCAAAGGCTTCTTTGGCCAATTCAGCCACACCGGCAACCGAACCAATCACTGACGAGGCTTCTAATGGCATCATCAAGACTTTTTGGTTATCGGAAGTGGCAATTTTGCCTAAAGCATCCACGTATTTTTGCGCCACGAAGTAGTTAATGGCCTGCACATTACCTTCGGCGATCGCTTTTGAAACCATTTGCGTCGCATTCGCTTCGGCTTCGGCTAAACGCTCACGCGCTTCTGCTTCACGGAAGGCTGCTTCTTTATCACCTTCAGCTTTCAGAATTTGCGACTGCTTCATACCTTCGGCTTCTAAAATCTCAGATTGCTTAGTACCTTCTGCTTCCAAGATTTGCGCACGCTTAATACGCTCGGCTTTCATCTGACGCGCCATCGCATCCACTAAGTCTCTTGGTGGCAAAATATCTTTAATCTCAATACGGGTTACTTTCACGCCCCAAGGGTTGGTCGCTTCATCGACAATGGTCAAAATTCTAGCGTTAATTTCATCACGCTTGGATAACATCCAGTCTAAATCCATCGAACCTAATACGGTACGAATATTGGTCATGACAAGGTTTTGCATAGCTCGATGCAACTGATTGACCTCATAAGTTGCTTTAACCGCATCCACTACTTGATAGAAACAAACCGCATCAATGGTTACTGTGGCGTTATCTTGCGAAATCACTTGCTGCGCAGGAATATCCAAAACCTGCTCCATCATATTCACTTTGGCGCCAATTTTATCGAATACAGGGATAATAATATGTAAGCCTGGAGTTAACACTGTTCTTAACTTACCGAATCGCTCAACAGTATATTCATACCCTTGAGAAACCGTCTTGATCCCCGAGAAAAGTAAAAAGATTACAAATGCAACGATTGCACCAATTACACCAATTTCCATAGCAAGCTCCTGTTTATAGTTATCTATAGATTATTCATTACTTATACCCTTAATATATGGGGATTTCATTAGGAATTTCAATAAGTTTAGTGTTACCAATTATTTACATAACCCAAGTTTTCTTTAAGATGATTTAAAACTAGAGAATGATAACAAAATGAATATTCGCGAATTAATCGAGCAATTTTTCCTCATTTTTAACAATAAAAACCGGCAAATCGGTACTTTCGAGCAAGCATGTGAACTCTTTATCCCCGAAGCCCAGATTATTCGCTATGACAACTGCGCAACCCATAACAGCGATTATCAAGTGATGGATTTATCAAGTTTCTTAAAACCTCGCTTACAGATGTTATCGGATGGCACTTTAAGCAAGTTTCGCGAGTGGCAACTAGAATCTGAAACCCAAGTTGATGGCGCTCTTGGTTATCATCGATGCCGCTATCAAAAGTCGGGGCTTTTACACGGCAAAGACTACCAAGGGCAAGGTACAAAATATTTTTCCCTAGTCAAACTGGACGATAACTGGAAAATCAGTTCAATCATCTGGCAGGATTCCGAGTTAGGCTAGCCTAGATTTTGTGCAGCAGGTACAATAAGCCCAGATTTGTTATTTAACACAACCCATAAAAACTTTATGTCCAATTCTGTAAAACCCATGGCTTTGATCATCCTTGATGGTTGGGGCTATTCCGAAGATCCGAAAGATAACGCCATCATGGCCGCCCAGACTCCTAATTGGGATAAATACTGGGCTCAATATTCCAAGACTCTGATTTCAGGCTCAGGTACTGATGTGGGCTTACCAGAAGGTCAAATGGGTAACTCAGAAGTTGGGCATTTAAATCTTGGGGCTGGTCGGGTGGTCTACCAAGATTACACTCGTATTAGCAAAGCCATCAAAGACGGCGATTTTTTCGAGAATCCAGCTTTGCTGAATGCTATTGATAAAGCAGTAGCCAATGGCAAAGCGGTTCATTTGATGGGCTTGCTTTCTCCTGGTGGCGTTCATAGTCATGAAGAGCACATTCATGCGGCAATTAAACTAGCCAAACAGCGTGGCGCAAAGCAAGTTTATATCCATGCATTCTTGGATGGTCGTGATATGCCGCCACGCTCGGCCAAACCGAGCATTGAGTTACTAGAAAAAGAATGTGCTGATATTGGTGTTGGCCGCATTGCTACTATGACTGGTCGCTACTATGCTATGGATCGAGATAACCGTTGGGAGCGAGTCGAAGCCGCCTACAATATGTTGACCCTGGGTCAAGCTGAGTATCAATTTGACTCAGCCCTTGAGGCTTTGAATGCTGCTTATGCTCGCGATGAAAACGATGAGTTTGTAAAAACGTCTATCATTGGCGACAAAGCTCCGATTGCCGATGGCGATGCAGTGATCTTTATGAATTACCGCGCCGATCGCGCGCGCCAAATGACTCGTGCTTTTGTTGATAGTGACTTTAATGGCTTTGAACGTAAATCCAAACCACAGCTTGCTGACTTTGTGATGCTGACCCAATACGCAGCAGATATTAATACCAGCGTCGCTTACGCCCCTATTTCGATGCAGAATGTACTCGGTGAACATTTGCAAAACTTGGGCAAAACTCAATTGCGAATCGCCGAAACCGAAAAATATGCCCACGTCACATTCTTCTTTAATGGCGGGGTTGAGCAACCATTTACGGGCGAAGATCGTGAGTTAATTCCGTCGCCTGATGTTGCGACCTATGACTTACAGCCTGAAATGAATGCCTCCATCGTTACTGACAAATTAGTCAATGTCATCGAAAATCAATCTCATGACGTGATTATTTGTAATTTCGCCAACCCTGACATGGTTGGCCATACGGGTAACTTCGAAGCCACAGTCAAAGCCATTGAAGCACTGGATGTTTGCTTAGGCCGAATCGTTAGCGCTTTAGAAAAGGTTGGTGGCGAAGCGCTGATTACTGCTGATCACGGCAATGCAGAAAAGATGGCCGATGCTTGCACTGGTCAAGCCCATACAGCCCACACTTCTGAGCCAGTTCCATTGATATATGTAGGTCGCAAAGCGCAAGCTGCCATCAACGATGGTGTTTTGTCAGATTTAGCGCCAACTATGCTTACTTTGATGAATTTACCAGTGCCCGCTGAAATGACTGGCCGCCCTATATTTGAGCTGACTGATTAATTTGTTGCGGACATTTCTCTATTGTATAGCCCTCGCACTATTAGTTATCACTAATGGTGCTTTGGCGGATAAAGCCAAAACTGAGCAAGAATTAAAGCAGCTACGTTCGGCCATTAATGCGGTTCAAAAAGAGCTACGGCAAAACCAACAGCAGCAATCGACAGCAGAAAAAAGCCTAGCCGATGCCGATAAGGCCTTATCCCAAGCCACCAAAGCGCTGCGAGACACGCGCCAATCCATTAGCGCAAAACAAAAAGAATTAAAGTCACTGCAGCAAGAACAAACGCAGAAAAAAGCTGATAGCCAAAAACAAAAATTGCTACTCGCTAACCAGCTGCGCAGTGCCTATACCTCTGGTAACCAAGAATACATCAAGTTGCTGCTCAATCAGGAAGATCCAGCCAAAGTCACCCGCATATTGAAATACTATGATTATTTAAATAAAGCGCGAGTGGAAACCATTCAAGACTTACAGCAAAACCTTAAACGACTGGTCATCATCAGTGATGAAATCAATGCCAATCTTTTAGCTTTAGAGCAACTGCATACGGATCAAGAGCAGCAACGTCAGCAGCAAGTCGCATCTAAGCAACAACAACAAAATGCTTTGGCAGCCTTAAAACAAGAATATTCGAATAACAATCAGCGCTTATCAAAATTAAAACGTAATGAGCAAGAACTGCAAAAGTTATTAGCCCAATTAGAACAAACTCTGAAAAACTTTAGTCCGCCACAAAGCCTAGAAGGGCTGGCTAATTTTAAAAAGAAACTTAACTGGCCAGTTAAGGGTAATATTTTGCACCGCTTTGGTACTAGCAAACTCGACAGTTCCTTGCGCTGGAATGGCATTATTATCGCAGGTAAAGAAGGCCGCGAAGTTCAGTCAGTACAACAGGGACGAGTGGTATTCGCAGACTGGTTGCGCGGTTTCGGTTTAATGACTATTATCGATCATGGTAAAGGTTATTTATCCTTATATGGGCACAACCAATCTTTACTCAAAAATGCAGGCGATTTCGTGGAAGCTGGCGAGCCGATTGCTACAATAGGACAGAGCGGAGGCTTTGCTCAATCGGGCTTATACTTTGAAATTCGCTATAAAGGAAAACCGCAGAATCCATTGAGATGGATTAAGCAATAGCTTAGAAATAGCTAAGAGATGTTTATGCGCAAATTTATTCTACTCACTTCGTTATTATTACTCAGCCTGTCGACTTTTGCTGAGCACAAAGACGAGGTGTTGAAAAACAATTCTAAAGATGACTCACGCATCGAAGAATTACCTTTGGATGAGCTAGTGACCTTGACCGATGTATATGCGCAAATCAAAAAAGTCTACGTTAATGAGTTGTCCGATAAAGAGATTTTAGAAAATGCCATTAAAGGCATGCTGAGCAACTTGGACAAGCATTCTCGTTATTTAAGTGAAGATGGTTTTGAGCAGCTTGAAGAGTCCGCTCGCGGCGAGTATGGCGGCATTGGTATCCGCGCCGATCATTTAGATGATGCTATTTATGTGCGTTATATTTTTGACGATTCACCTGCACAAAAAGCAGGTCTAAAACTTAACGACAAAATTGTAGCGGTGGATGGTCAATCGACGGAAGGTTTAACCGTTGATGAAGGCAGCGAATTACTCCGAGGCATTCCTAACTCAAAGCTCAAGTTGACCATTATTTCAGAAGACTCAGATGAACCCAAACAAGTCAGTCTCAAACGAAAAATCATTCAATTTACTAGCGTAAGCTATGAGTTAATTGAACCTAATATTGGCTATGCCCGTATTGGCGAATTCCAAACTCGTACTGCAAAAGATCTAACTCAGGCCATAACCAAAATGGAGAAAGATAATAAAGCTCCACTTAAAGGCTTTATTTTAGATCTAAGAAATAATCCTGGCGGTATTTTGGATATGGCGGTGGCGGTAAGCGATCTCTTTTTACATGAAGGTGTGATTGTTTACACCAGAGGCCGTTTGCCCGACTCCAATCAAGAATTTCGCGCTACGTCGGGAGATATTTTACGCAGCCGCCCATTGGTTGTTTTAATCAATGGTATTAGCGCTTCGGCGTCTGAGATTGTTTCTGGTGCTTTACAAGATCATAAGAGAGCCTTGATCATCGGCGAACAATCTTATGGTAAAGGTTCGGTACAAACCATTTATCCGATCCACGGAGGTGGCGGCATCAAATTAACTACCGCTTTATATTACACCCCTAATGATCGCTCAATCCGTGATTTGGGTATTACTCCAGATATTAAAGTGGAGTATCTTGAGTTTGCAGGCGAGCTGGCTGAAGGCGAAGCGAGTTACAAGGTAGATAATCAAGTAGTGGCCGCTGTTGAGGCTTTATCCAAAAGTGATAAAAGCGAACAGTCTGGAAAAGGCTCAGATAAAGGCGTGACTAACTAGTTATTGTTTAAATGCGTTTGCAACAAGTACAAGGCGGCGATACTTCTAGCCTCGGTAAAATCATCCCGCTGCAGTAATTTATCAATTTCGGAAAACTTCCACTTCACTACTTCAATTGGCTCTGGCTCGTCGCCCTCAAGTTTTGATGGGTATAAATCTTGTGCCAAAATCAAATGCATTTTATGGCTTAAATAGCCTGGTGCCAAACTGATTTGTTTCAATGACGTCAATTGATTAGCCGCAAAGCCAGCTTCTTCCTGCAGTTCTCGATTGGCGGCAGTTTCTGGCAACTCATCCTGTTCAATAAGCCCTTTAGGAAAAGCTAGCTCATAAGCCTCAACTCCCGCGGCATATTCTTTTATCAGTAAAAAATGCTCATCATCAAAAACTGGGATCACCATCACAGCACCATTTGCTCCAGCTTTAAGGCGCTCATAAATCCGTTGCTCGCCATTGGAAAATTCCATAGACAACTCTTCCACCGCAAAAATTCTAGTCTTGGCGACGAGTTTGGCAGATTTGATTTTCGGTAATTTATTCATGTGCTTATGCCATCTATTTATAATAGCAATTCCGTTAACTCATTAACCTCGTTAAAAGGTGCAACTGACTGCGCAGGCTTACTCGAGTCGGGATGAGTCACTCCTATCACTTGCGCTATACCAAACTCATCTGCCTTGCGTAAAATAGTAACGCTGTCATCGACAAATAATGTGGCATCTTTATCAAAATTCCACTTCGCTTGAATTGTTTGCCAAAAGCGCAGATTTTCTTTGGGGTAGCCCGTATCGTGGCTTGATAACAGTTCATCAAAGTAAGGTGAAAAATCTTTAATCGCTAATTTAATTGCCATAGTGTCAGGATGCGCATTAGTTATGAGGTAGAGCTTTTTCCCTTGCAGCTTGGCTTGTTGCAAAAACTTGATAGTACCACTTCGATACTCTACTTTCTCAGCAACTTGGCGTTTGAGCCCGACAATATCTAGATCCATTTTTTTTGACCAGAAATCGGTGCAATACCAATCTAATGTTCCATAATGTTCTTGATAAAGACTTTTAAGAAATTGATCGGCTTGCTGATGACTGAGCCCATGTTTTTTAGCATAAGCCTTTGGTACAAGTTCCAGCCAAAAATAATTATCGAATGCTAAATCTAAAAGTGTACCATCCATATCCAGCAGAATGGTTTCAATCGCATCCCACTGTTTCGAATTCATCAAAGTTTGCCGCTCCATTGGATTCGATAGCGGTCGTTTTCAAGTTTGCCAAAGTTTTTGATCCAATTTTCTAGATCGGTTGGCAACTGGGTTTGCGTGCTAACATCTAGCTGATAACTTCTATTTGGCATTAAAGTGAGCTGTCCTTTTAAATCCAAAACACCTTGATTATCGACAACAGTCAAAATTATGTTATTAGTATCATCAGTCTTGATCTGATATTCAAAATTGCCTAAAGCAAGACTTTGCTCCAAGTAGTCAATAATCGCATTTTGCCAACTGCCGATACCTTGAACATTATTCCAGTTACCATTGGCTTGCAAACTGGCTTGCTCAATGCTTCCCGTTAAATTACCTTTTAGACTCTTCACCGGAAACTGCATAAAAGGATCGAACCGCTGCGCAGCTAGTTCATAATTAAGATTGCTCACCTCAATGGCGTTAGTATTTGCACTTAACTTCCCATCAAGTTTCAAGCTGAAATCATTCACATTGATCTGTGCTTTCAAGTTTCCCGTTAGCAAGCTCAAAACACTAATATCAGCGCTGACGTTTTCGACGCTGAGATCATAATAACGGATCTTGCCGATTTTGGGATTCCAAATCGAGCCTTGAATATTAGTCGTTTGAACTTTTTGAAATTTTGCAGGAAGTTTACTAGCTATCAGCGGCCAAACGGTTTGCGCCGGCGCCATCGCAACAATGATCACAGCCAATAGCAAGACGCTCAGCAAAGCGCCGAGAATTTTCTTCTTCATGAATTATCCCGCTCGTAAAACTTTTAGCGAAACATCCACTTTCCCTGTAACGTCAGTTTTAGATACTCGAAAGTTCTCGACAATTAATCCTTTTGCTTGCTCAAGATTTGAAACCCAGCGGATCAGTTGATCAAACTCCACATCATCTAATCGCAATTGAATTTCTTGGTTTCTTTTACGTTCTTGGATGTTGGATAGTTTTAAACCAAATTGATTGGCCGACTGATTGATCAACTGATTCAAAGGCTGATTACTGGTAGTTCTAACACCACCCGCTTGTAAAGTAGCGACTTGAGTTTTTAAGCTCGAAACTTGACCTTTTAGAGCATCACGATCATCAATCAAGCCAGCTCTATATTCTTTAATCGGCACAATTACTAAAAGCGATAGCATCAATAATGCGAAGGCAATGCCTAGAATATTAACCATTAGTTTTTCGCGCTGATTAAGGCCAGCATACCAATCTTTAACAGCACTCATTAGTTCACCTTCACGACTAGACGCGTTGTCCAGCTTCCATTGTTGTCTCGTGCATTGCGCATCTCAACATTTAACCCCGATTGCTCTAACTGTTGCTGGGCCGCAGTCAAAACCTGATAATTTTGCGCACGCACATCTAAATTCATAGTGCCTTGCTTGGAGTTAAAGTCCAATTGCTCAAGTTTTACTTGATTCGGATCCAGCTTGTCATAAACCATATCCATCAGGCTTATCAAGCCGCTCACTTGACCACTACCGCCTGCGGCCTTTCTATATAAATTATTAATCTCAACGATTTTAGAGTCTAAACGGCTATCATCAATATTCGGGCTGAGTTTTTGCACTTCCATCAAAGCCTGCTGTCGATATTCATCTCTTTCCTTTTTTAGGATAAATAATTCGCTGCCAAGATATACCAAACCAGAAATAAGCAGCACTGAAGCGGCTATCAATGGTAACTTCCATTGACTCATATCAGTATTGGATTTCTTGTTCGAGGTATAGGCTTGCTGCAATAAATTGATCGAGTTTTCACGGTTTTGCGAAGCTAGCCACTCAAGCTCATCATCAATCGGCATAAATTGTACTGCTAAACCTGGCACTGAATCCAAACCACTTTGCTCTTGGTTAGTGGTAAAGACTCGAATAGCTTGAGTCAAAGTTTGCTCTTCCTGCGCCAACTCACTTAAATTCCATTTCAGCATATCGGCTAGCATATCTTTCGATGCCGCCCAAAAACTATTGGCATCTTGACGCACCAAAGCCACTTCAGAATCCAGCATGCTCCAAGCATCGTCAAACACGGGCAAACTAGCCGCATCAGCATACAATTCATCTACTTCAACACCAGCTTCGGATAATTGGTTTAGCAGCCCCGTTAGATATTGCTTACTCACCACATTCACGCTCAACTGATTAGCAGCATTCACATCACCAATGGCAAAATGCTGCGTTTCCACTGACTCAATCACTTGTTCTTCTAATAAATATGGAACAGCTTTTTCTAAATGCTTACGATTTTTAGTTGGCGCATCGATGGCAAAACTTCTCACCTTATGCGAAGGGATCAACATAGTCACTGGATTAGCTTCCGCCATTTCGGCTAACGCCACTATGTCATCCAACAACAAGTTTCCACGGTCTAAAAACGTAACCGTTGATTCTTGTGTGTTAATTAAGCCCCATTCAACCGACTCATTGTCGGCCATCAATCGAATAAATAATCGATCTTTCATAATTAATCTCCAATGTGGCGTGCCACCACTTGAAATTGATTTTGATTTTTTAATAACAGTGATTTAGTTTGCGCTCTGCCTGTATGAATATTGGCTGTTGCCGTCATCAATAAATATTTACTATCGAACGCCAAACGTCCTGCTGCTTCAGGCGAAGTTTTACCGTTACCTAATGCTGTAAAAAAGTCACCTTCACTATAGCCCTCTTCCGGCATATCCTGCAATACTTGCTGCACCGTTGCCAGGTCAACGTCATCCAACAATGCCCAAACTAACAGCGCCTGCTCTGGCTGTACGGTATTAACATTAATGGTGCCTTCTTTGGTCGGCAACACACAAATATAATCTTTAATCGAGTCATAAATCTCAGGCGTATAACCTTTGATCACCATCAACTCGCTGGTATGGCCGAGCAAAGTATTACCTGTGCGGTAAGGGATTTCATAACCTGTATAGGTATAGTCTTCTGCGCCATCCGCACCCGATACTTCTAAATCTTCATCGATCCAGTCACGCAAAGTCGCTGCCAGCTCAGCAGGAGTCGCTTCAATTTCACTCGGCAATAATGTCTCAATTAACTTGATGTAAATCTTTTCGCCAGGCAACTGCTTACCGAACTCATTAGTTTGATCGATGGTTTCCGATGAAGTATTATCTCTTAATTCGTCTGCAGCAAGTTCACCACCTGTTTCTGGCACTGCATTTTGTGCTTCCATCAAAATCGAGTTCAAATTAAAACAACTGTGCATATCCCGCACTTGACCTTCTAGTGTACCCAGATTGTTTTCTATCGGAAATTGCATTGGATTTGTCGCCCAAGGCTGTGTACGCACCACTCGCTCCGCTTTGGATTGTTCGAAATATTGCTCCAATAAACTTTTTCCGAATACTTCCGCACCTACCATGTATTCGCTTGCGCGGGCATTATTAATAATATTAAAAGTTCGACGGTCACTCACTTGACGATCATTAATAATAAAAGTCGCGAACATGATCAAAACCGCTGCAATCATTAATACAGTGATTAATGCAATGCCTTGCTGTTTTGACTTCAAATTCATGGCTTTCATGACTAGCCTTTCTCTCCTAAATCGGCATTAACCGCACCTTCTGGCTTCACCGACTCAAATGACACAATTGGAAAGATACGGTGAATTTCACCAAAATCTTTTAACAGCAAAGTCACTTTAATTGCCTCTGGCATATCCGTTAGATTATCCTGCTCGGTCTCCCACTCTTTTTGCCAATCGTTATTCTTTAGAAACTCAAAAGTTAACTCTTCAACACCTGTTAGCAATGGTCGCTTTAATTCCTGCCCCTCAACTGCATTATCAACATACAGCCAATGATTTCGGATCAGTTTTTCATCAGAAAACTGATAGAGTAAATGCTGCAAATTACTCCGCGCTAATTTTGCCGGATTACGCCAGTTAGTTCTTGTTAACTCTAAAAAACTATCGGATGCAGCAGTGCGTCCACGCAATAAGGCAACTTTATCGCCATATTCATTGCGTCTTTCGCGATATGTCATGTGTTGAATATCATCTTCTATTTGTCTAATGGCTAATTGAACTTCGCGTAACCTGTCCATATGTTTTTCATTTGCAGCCATATTCTTTTGGACAGAATTAAATAACTCCATAGCGAGCAAGCCGACGATGCCCAATATGGCTAACGCAACCAAGACTTCGGTTAAGCTGAATCCTTTGCTCTTAGCTTTTGCGCTAATCACTGTTTGTTATCCTTTTGTCCCACAAAGCCAGTCATGGTAAAGGTACCATCGCCACCATAGGCCACAGTAACGGTCACACGGCGCATTTTAGGCTCGCTGGTTTCTACCACTTGGTGCTTAATTTTCCATTCCCGATTAGCCAACTCCATTTCGGAATCTTTAGTGCCAACTGACGGCCAATTATCAGCAAGTTGCAATTCAGCAATGTAATTCTTCGCTACATAACTGGCTAAAGTTTTATCACGATTGGCGCTAATACTCTGCGCGCTGGAATTAAAAAGTCCATAGACCAATGGCACAATCAAGATCCCTGTGATTGACATGGCGATCAGCAGTTCTAATAAGGTTAGACCTTTTTGCTTATTTCTCAGCATAGAAATTATCCTTATCCAATTCTTTATCCCAATCCGTTTGGTAGTTACCCGCTAGAGGTCTTTTTGAAATTTTGAAATCGCCTAAATAATTACCCGCAATACGATAGAAGTGACCATCTGATTGATCTAAGCCAATGGTTAAATAGAACTCATTCATTTCACCACTGGATAGCATAAAGATTTGTGGGATCTTAACTGGCTTGTTCTCTTCTTCTGATTCACTCAGTGAATCGTTTGAGCCTTTATCTTCGTCAGATTCTGACGAACCATTTTTAAGCAGCGAATCCTGTCCTTCCACATTAACGTACAAGGCAAATGGCTCTTCAAACTCTTGATTCTTTAAAAACTGATGGTCTTCAAGTTCTTGCCACTGCTCATTGTTGTAAATCAGAAATGAATAACCATCACTTTCAATGCGTAAGCCAAGCTCAACACCGCGAATAATCGACTCTTCTTGTGCAATTTGCAGCTGCCCAAGTAACTTGTAAGCATGATTTTTTAGTTCGCCTTTATGGTTAGCGCCAAAAAATCGAAAAGCGCCAACCGCAATAATGGCAATAATTGCCATAGCAATAACCACCTCAAGCATGGTGAATCCTGCTTGAGGTTTGTGTTTTACATAATGTCTATTACTGATTCTCTGCATTGAAGTTAATAGCATTCATATTCCAAACACTAATGTCTTGGAACTGGCCTTCGCCTCCTGGACGCCCATCCTTACCCATAGAAAATAGATCGTAATCATTTTCAACTCCAGGTGATATATATTGATAAGGCTTGCCCCAAGGATCGTTAACTACGCCACCACCCGAAATATAGCCACCCTTTTGATAGTTATTCGGAATAGGATCTTGTGTAGGTCTTCTTACTAAAGCGTCCAAACCTTGATCAGTGGTTGGGAAGAAACCGTTATCGTTGTAATAGCTCATCAAAGCCGATTGTAAGTTGGTTAAATCGCCCTTAACCCGGGTAAATTTGGCTTCTTCGGTTTTACCTAAAAAGTTAATCGCGATCACCGTGGACATGATGGCAACAATCGCCAGTGCCACCAAAATTTCTGTGATAGTAAAACCTGTTGTTTTTTTGGAAACTTGCTTTTTCATTTTCTCTCTCATATTTAACCTATCTAACCGATGGAGCTGGTCAACTGGAAGATTGGCAACATCATCGCCAATACAATAAAGAAGACCATTCCACCTAAAAATAAAATAATCAGAGGCCCCATAATATTCAGCGCAATATCAACACTGTTTTCGAATTGGGCTTCCTGATTATCGGAAACTTGTTGCAACATATCCTCGAGCTCGCCACTAGCTTCACCACTACCGATCATGTGGATCATCATCGGTGGGAACAGCTTGGTTTGCTCTAAGGCATTTTTAAGGCTCGCACCTTCACGCACCTTAATTGCAGCCTCGCCAACTGCCTCTCGCATCTTTAAATTGGTTAAAACCTTGCCACCAATATTCATGGCTTCAAGTAACGGCACACCACTGGAATGCAAAATACTTAAAGTGCTAGAAAACTGCGACGTATTTAAGTTTTTCGACAAACGACCAAACACAGGTAATTTCAAAATTTTGGCGTGCCAGCGTTTTTTGTTTTCAGGGTTTCTAAGCCACCATGAAAACAAGCCAATCGCGGCTAAAATGCCGATTAGCGTAAAGAGTCCAGCATAAGAGGACAAAAAGTCACTCATACCAATTAGAATCTTGGTCGCTAGCGGAAGTTCCTGCCCCGAAGTAGTAAATTGGGCAACAATCTTTGGAACTGCGAAGATCATCAACAAAATCACCACGGTAACAGCAACTGTGATTAAAACAATCGGATAGACCATGGCGGCGGTAATTTTACCGCGGATCTTGTGGCGTCTTTCGGTGTAGTCTGCCAATCGATTAAGCACAGTATCCAAATGACCCGCTCGCTCGCCCGCAGCCACCATCGAGCGATATAGCTCATTGAAAACCTTAGGAAATTCCGCCATACCATCGGCAAGGGTATGACCTTCCATCACTTTAGCACGCACGCCTAATAAAATACTCTTAACTTTGGCTTTTTCAGTCTGCTCAGAAACTGCTTTTAACGCTTCTTCAATTGGTAGCGCAGCTTTAACCAAGGTGGCTAATTGACGAGTAATCAAAGCCAAGTCGGCAACTTTGATGGAAACTCCACCAATGCCAAAACCTGATTTGTCTTTCGATTTAGCCGAATCACCGATATGTAGAATTTCGAGCGGAGTAAAACCTTTATCGCGTAATTGCTGACGAATTTGCCTTGGCGTATCGCCTTCTAAAACGCCTTTTTTTTCTTTTCCTTTGGTGTTGAGTGCAACGTATTCAAAAGCAGCCATTGATTTATACCTTCATTAAACCAATTGCATTAATCTTCACGCGTTACGCGTAAGACTTCTTCAACCGTGGTAATGCCTTGCAGAACTCGAGCTCGACCATCCGCTCGAATACCTGGCGTAAACTTACGCGCGTGCTGTTCCATTTGTTGCTCGCTAGTGTTGTTATGGATCATGGTGCGCATTTGTTCATCCACCACCAACAATTCATAAATACCTTGTCGGCCGTTATAACCGCGATAACTACAAGCCTCACAGCCTTCCGGATGATAAATGGTTGGCGGATTAGCCACATCAAAGCCCATCAGCTCACACTCTTTCTCATTGGCAACTTCTGGACGCTTACATTCAGGGCATAAACGACGCACCAAGCGCTGAGCCAGAACACCGAGAATAGACGATGATAATAAAAACGGTTCAACACCCATGTCTTGCATACGAGTTACTGCACCAACTGCAGTATTAGTGTGCAAAGTTGATAATACTAAGTGACCAGTTAACGATGCTTGTACTGCAATTTGTGCTGTTTCTAAATCACGGATCTCACCAACCATGACCACATCAGGATCTTGACGCAAAATCGCTCTTAATCCACGAGCAAAAGTCATATCCACTTTGGGGTTAACTTGAGTTTGTCCAATACCATCGATCAGATATTCGATCGGATCTTCCACCGTTAAAATATTGCGGCTGGAGTTATTCAGTAAGGATAAACCTGCATAAAGAGTGGTAGTTTTACCAGAGCCCGTTGGACCTGTAACTAAGATAATGCCATGAGGTTTATGCAACAAAGCACTCATCAAATCCATGGTATCTTGCTGCATACCCAAATGAGAAAATTCCAAACGCCCTGCTTCTTTGTCCAATAAACGCAACACCACGCGCTCGCCATGACTCGAGGGCATGGTGGAAACACGCACGTCAACTGCGCGATTAGCAATTCTTAACGCAATACGGCCATCTTGTGGGATCCGCTTTTCTGCGATATCCAATTTGGCCATAACTTTAATACGAGAAACTAATAGCGGCGCAAGTTTACGACTTGGCTGCAACACTTCCCTTAACACCCCATCAACACGAAAACGTACCGACAGGGTTTTCTCAAAAGTCTCAATATGTATATCCGAAGCATTTTCTTTAATCGCTTCGGTTAACAGTGCATTAATCAACTTAATGATTGGCGCATCGTCTTCTGCTTCTAATAGATCTTCGGTTTCAGGCAACTCTTCTGCTAACTTGAAGAGATCCATTTCTTCACCCAAATCATCCATTGCTTGCTGGGCGCCACCAGTACCTGATTGGTAATAGGAGCTTAACTGAGATTCAAACTCCTCTTCACGCAACTTGATAACTTCGAAGGGATCATTGCAATGGCGTTTGACTTCAAGCAAAGCTGCAGGAGAAGTTCCCTCGCGTAAAAAGCAATGTAAGCCTGACTCGGTTTTAGTCAGAAAGACACCGTGCCTCTTAGCAAAACTAAAAGGCAAAGGACGGAAGCTATCAAAAATGGGTTCTATAACTTCAAGTTCAGCTGACAGTTGCTCGGCCATAATTTATTCCTTGCCGTCTCGCCCAGCATCTTGCTTGGCTTCTTTATCCATGTACTCTTCAAAACTTGGCGGTAATACTAGCGCCTCATCATAAGTTGGCATAACGTGCGCATCTTCATCAGGCATTAAGTTGATGCCATCCGCAAGTTGCTCCAACTGCTGGGCACGCATATAGCTGTATTTAGCTGAGCTGACACGACGTAGTTCCGCATCATCTTTTAGCACTCGTGGGTGGATGAAGACCATTAAATTACGCTTTTCTTTGGTCGTTCCGCGTGATTTAAATAAGTTACCTAACAATGGCACATCACCTAATAATGGTACTTTTTGCTCACTTTCGTTAATGGTGTCATCGATCAAGCCACCTAGCACCACCATGCCGCCATCAGGAACTAGCACTGAAGTTTTAACTTTACGCTTGTTGGTTACCACGTCTACTTGAGTCGCGCCTGCTAAAGACGAAACCTCTTGCTCAATGTCTAAACGAACATGATTACCTTCGTTAATTTGCGGCTTAATTTTTAACGAAACACCAATGTCTTTTCGATCAACATTTTGAAACGGATTTTGGTTGTTGTTTCCCAAAGTCGAGCCCGTAATAATTGGAATTTCTTGACCGGCGCTAAACTCTGCTTCGGTATTATCCAAAGTAGTAATGCTTGGACGCGCTAACGTATTGGAATCAGTAACGCCTTCTAAAGCATTAATAAAGGCACCCCAACTCAGACCTGAACTTGAGGTTCTGGCAAGACCAATTCCGGCGCCAGATAAACCACCTAAAACTTCGGCTAAGCGTACACCACCATCTCCTGGGTTTCGAATAGTTTCAGTGCCCGTTATTCTCCCATCAACATCGCGAGTAAAGACCTCTTCTTCCGTGCCCCTTGCCGCAATAACTCCACCAGCCACTTGACCAATTGAGCCAAAATTAATAATACCTGCGGGACGAGTACCATCACCTGAAGGGGAGAATAACCACTGAATACCTAGTTCACGCGCTTTACGATCGGAAATTTCCACAATAATCGCTTCTACATGCACTTGCTTACGGCGAATATCTAGATTTCTTACCACTGATTCAAATTCGCGCATCATATCTGGTGGCGCAGTCACGACTAAGGCATTGGTTTCTTCGTGTGATTGAATGCTGTATAAAGATCTTGAGCGCGCACCAGCCGCTGGCTGTCCACCTGTACCAGACTCTTCTTTTTGCTTGTATTCACCAATACCCGATAAAACTTCTTTAACTTCTTCAGCTTTAGCATATTTCAAGAAGATTGTTTTGGTATTACCGGTAGAATTTTGCTGACGATCCAAGCTAGCAATTAAAGCGCGTAAACGCACTCGTGCTTTATCGGTTGCGCTTAACAAGATAGTGTTCATGCGCTCGTCGGCAACAAACTTAGGCTCTTGATTTTGATTGACCTGCTGCTGACCGCCTGGAGTCTTGGTGATCGAATCCAAGATGCGCACCACTTCCGTTGCCGAGGCATGCTGCAATGGAATCACTTCAATCTCTTCGTCATTAGCTTTATCGGTGCGCGCAATAATTTCTTTTAGGCGTTGTACGTTCGAAGCCGAATCATGCAGGATGATGGTATTAGTACCTTGTACCGCTAACATCTGCCCCGAAGTCGCTGAAACCATAGGACGTAAAACATTGACTAACTGCTGTGCATTTACGTTATTCACTGGAATAACTTGAGTCACATAAGTATCACCCAATCGAGTCGGATTAGACGGATTAACAGGACCTGGCTCAGAACGCGCTTTGGCTTCTTGAATGATTTTTACCGTATTTCGATCCACTTCAATAGCTTGGAAACCGTGAATCTTCAAAGTTGCCAAGAACATCCGATAAATATCGTCTTTGCTGCTGTCTTGATTCGAAATAATGGTAATTTTCTTTTGTGAAACGCGCGGATCCACAATCATGTTTTTACCCGTGATCCTGGCAACCGTTTCCACCACTTCTCGAATATCCGCATCGCGTACATTTAGACGCTCGGCGTCCGCCGCAAAAGATGCAAGCAATAATCCTAAACTTGTTGCTGTGGTAATTAGTTTATGTTTTGTACTCATACACTGCTCTCGTCGTGTGTTTTCTATCCTTAAAAACTATTGAATTTTTAAATCTCGTGTATCGTTACGCGGCTGATCTTGTTGATTCGATTCTTGCTGCGCCCCCAAATTTAGTAACAAGGTAATGGGCTGACCATTACGCTCAATATTCACTTCTAATGTTTCTGCCGTTTGTAATTGTTCCAGCACGGTCCAATAGGCTTGATTACTTAATGCCTCACCATTAACCGATGTTACAACATCATTGCGGCGCAAACCTAAGCGGCTAAACATTCTTGGATCTTTGCCCGGCGCCACTTTAAAGCCAGAAACTTGGCCTGCATCATCGGTAACCATTTCAAAACGCGCTAAGTCAGCATAAGACTGCGGACTTTGACTCAACTTGTCACGAATATCCGCCAGGTCTTGAGTCAAACGCGAGTCACGACGCTTATCGATAGTTTTAGAATCGCTAGCGTTAGCTTCTGCTAATGGCTTCTTGGCTGAAGCGATAACCTGCTGATTGAGCTTCTCAAGTAGTGTCAAAGTTTCATTTTTAGCGCCATTTCGAATAATTACTCTTAATGGTTCGACTTTCTTTAACTCGACTCGACTACCACCCACTCCGTCAATTCTATCGCCTACCCAATAGACCTTTTCTTTATTGCCGCCACTACGAATAATCGCACTGCTCAACTGGTCATTAGAATCAACATAGACCCCTATCAATTTCAGGCTTAATCGCGTTTCACCACTGACTTCTTCCACCGGCTCTGCAGCACGATTAGCCTCACCAAATAAATGCATTTGAGCTATTTTATTGGCATTTACATTGCTTTTTGGAGAAGTTCTTGCGACTGGAGTATCAGCAATTATGACTTCACTGGGTTGGCTAAAACCAATCCAAAGCCACACCAGTTTAGCTAGAATAAATAACGCTAGCAGTAACAGTAACGCTGCGATAATTTTGGTAATAGCTGCTGCATTTTTTTGCCAAAAGGCAGCAAAATTTTGATTCAAGGTATTCATTAGTAATATTTATTGGTTAACTTCCTGTTCCTCGTTATGGCTTAATCATTCAACCCCATTTAAGCCTTACTCCCTAGATTTTTTGCAAGAGTTAAAGTTCATTAACTCAAACATTCACTATCAATTTGATTTATAATCAAATCTTCCCACGCAATTTAAAATAATGCAAGTCTAGGCTCTGTAAAGAAGATTATAGATTCGTCATAACCTAGTCAGTATTAGTCAAGCTCAGGAAAGCTCATTTTGGCAGAAGAATCGGTTCGCTTAGATAAATGGTTATGGGCAGCAAGGTTTTATAAGACACGCTCTTTAGCCAAAAAAGCCATAGATGGCGGTAAAGTACATTGCGACGGCGTCAAAGGTAAAGCCAATCGTCAAGTAACCATTGGTATGCAGATCCGCTTGATGCAAGGCCATCAGCAAAAAACCGTGGATGTAGTAGCGCTTTCTGAGCAACGTGGCCCAGCCAAAATTGCTCAAACCCTGTATCAAGAAACTGCTGAAAGCATTGCCAAACGTGAAGAATTACAGGTTCAGCGCCAGTCCATGCCCATGTCACATAGCAAACCCGACAAGAAGCAACGTCGCCAAATCCATAAATTCCTTCGCGAGCAAGAGTAAGTCTTATATAATTGCGCCATTATTGATGAAACAAGTTAATTAAGCGATTTTGTAATGAGCGATCAAATTCAACGCTTTAGTTTTGCCCAGTTGCCCATTCGCGGCGAGATTGTCAGTTTAGACAAAAGTATCGATATCATTTGCGATCAGCACCAATACCCGCAAGAAGTACGCCATCTATTGGCTGAAGCGCTGGCGGCCTGCTGTTTGCTGGCGGATATTATCAAAATTGAAGGTCGGGTTGCGCTGCAATTGCAAAGTTCGTCCATTGTTAAACTGTTATTAGTCGAATGTAATCACCGAGGACATATTCGCGGCTTGTTGCATATCAATGAAGAACTTTCACACCTTATTAATGACCAAGCCTTTGATTTCAAACAATGGACTGCTAATGGTCAGTTAGCAATTACTATCGAGCCAGACAAGGGCCAGCGTTATCAGGGTGTTGTGCCATTGGATAAAAATAGCCTTGCTGAATGCTTAGAAGACTATTTTAATCTTTCTGAACAATTGCCGACTCATATCAAAATTTTCGCTGATCACCACCGAGCCTTTGGTATTTTCGTGCAAACCTTGCCACAAGCAGCCGACTCCAGTATTGGTAACGAAGAAAGTCAGCAAGCCTTTGAGCACGTTACTGCTTTGACCGAAACCATTAAGCCCGAAGAAGCCTTTGAGCTAAGTCACCAAGAATTACTCTATCGACTGTTTCACCAAGACGAAGTCAGCATTTACCCTGAGAAAAAACTGCAATTCCAATGCAGCTGTTCACGCGAACGTAATATGGCCGCGCTAACCACGCTCGACCCAGCAGAATTAATGGGACTCATTGCCGAGCAAGGCGAAATCGAAATGGTTTGTGACTTTTGCAGCAATAAAGAAATCTTCGACCGTCAGCAGATCATGGACTTACTAACCGCAGAAGCGGATACAAGAAATATTAATTGAAGTTCCAAAATAGTTAATAAAGTATCCCGCACCGAGGATGCTCCTCTAAACAAATATACTAACTACTAATAAGGAAAAAACATGAAAAAAATATTACTTTTATTAAGTCTAATAGCAAGCCCTGCGTACTCTGAAAACATCCAATTTTACTTCTCAGAAACCACAGTAGTTAAAGGTGAACAAGCTACTATAAACTGGCGTTCAAACGTTGGTAATCCGCTCTATATTTCTTGTTTTGTATCAGGTATACCTGGTTTAACAAGTAGTGTTGGTGCAGCTGGCAATTTTACCTTTACCGCTCAGGGCTCAATAACAGCTAGTATTCAATGTATGGATCAATTTTCTTTAATCGGTTTTAACAATGCAAGCCTTGACGTCATCAATAATCCTAAGCCAATTGTTGAAGTCGACTTTCCTCAAGAGGTAATTGTTGAGCATAAACTTTATGATCTTAAAATTACCACACAACACGCAAACACTTGTCAGTTAAGGCTTTCCGAGCAATTTAACTTCTTTGAAATTGGCACCTCATTTGAGGATCAAGTAATCTATGACAAAGGGGTTCATACTCAGACAGTGAAATGTCAAGGCACTGGGGGTGAAACTATCGTAGAGCGTGAAGTCAGAGTTGGTTACCTCGACACAGACGACACTCCTGTGATTCATTATTTCTACAATAGCGATCTAAGTCTTAACACAGGAGCAACTCACCTTATTTGGGCAACATCTAAAGCACAGAGTTGTAAATTGAAATCAGGTAACGTAACTGATGATGTGCATATTACATCTCTTGCATATTCGAATGATGGTTATAGAGTGTTTATACCTGTTGGCGGTAAATCGTTCACACTTACCTGTTATAACAATGGTTTATCGGCTAAAAAAGACCTATTTATCCCAAGAGCTAGTTCCGGCGGAATAGGTGGTGGTGGAGTAATTATTCGTTAATTGTTCCTTGGTAGTTCAAGCCTTGCCTCAAGGCCCCCTTGAGGCAAGTTAATCAAGGTAACCTTGCCTTTATGCATTTCAGCAATTCGGCGAACAATGGCCAAGCCAAGTCCTGAACCACCACCTGAGCGGGCGGTATTGCCGCGCGAGAAAGGTTGGAATAGACGTTCGATTTCTTTTTCGTCAATGCCTGAGCCTTGATCAAGCACCGATATTCGAATTTTATCGCCATAAAGGCCAGTCACAACATGCAGCGGCGCACCCGCGTATTTAAGGCCATTTTGGATTAAATTGGTGATCAGGCGTTTCATGGCCAATGGCTTATAGGCAACCAATGGCATTTCGCCCAACTCGAAACTGATGTCTTCTTCTTTTAAACGATTGGCAAGCACGCACTCTTCGACCAGGGCATTTAAATTGCCGCTTTTGGCTCGCTCGTCACGGCCATCACGGACGAAGGATATGAACTGATTGATAATCTGATCCATATCTTCAGTATCGCGAATAATACCTTCTTTAGTTTCCGCTTCGGCGTCGCTCATAAATTCTGTAGCCAGTCGAATGCGGGTCAATGGCGTTCTCAAATCGTGGGAAACACCCGCCAATAAGAGTGTTCTGTCTTCTTCTAGCTGCTGTACGTTGCGCGCCATCTGGTTAAAAGCACGGGTTACGGTAACCATTTCTTCTAGGCCACGCTCCTGCAACTGACCTGGGTTATCACCACGGCCAATTTCACGCGCAGCGAATTCGAGCCGTCTTAATGGCCTTGAGATTTGGCGGGTAAAGATCCAGCCACCCAATAAACTCAAAAGCAAAATAGCTGAAAAATAAACCAGCGGCGGATGGATATTAAAGCCTTCGAATGGCTCCATCGCCACTCGGATCCAAATATTGGAATGGCGCGGCGACTTGATCCAATAATAGATTTTATCGGACTCCTCGACCCGCATTTCAGTGCGCTCTACCGGCACATTTAAATAGCTGGCTAGGTTTTCCGTTAACACTTGATAAGGCTGTGCTTCCCTTAACGCTTTCGGTTCACCATTACGGGTGGACACCAACTCCATGTTTTGGCTATCCATGATTTCTTGGCGCACTTCTTGCGGGAAATCTTTGTGCTGTACATAAATAGCGGTATTCACATCCGATGCTAACAACTGCACCAGCTGTTTCATGGAAGGATTAGTGACGTACCAAGAAATGGTAAAGTAGGACACCAATTGGTTGATTACCAACAAGAATCCTACTAATAGCGCAATGCGGCCAAAGGCCGTTTTAGGTAGCAAGCCCATACGTTTGCTTAGCCAGCAGCTCCACCGTCAGGCACAAAGACATAACCTACGCCCCAAACCGTTTGAATATAACGAGGCTGTGCAGGGTCTTCTTCAATCAAACGGCGCAAACGAGACACTTGCACGTCAATTGAGCGTTCTAATGCGGAATAATCGCGTCCACGCGCCAAATTCATTAATTTGTCACGAGAAAGTGGCTGGCGTGAATGCTCAACTAACGATTTTAATACAGCAAATTCGCCACTGGTCAGAGAAATTGATTTACCATCGTCCGTCATCTCACGAGTAGCCAGATTCAAAGTAAAACGACCAAACGAAATAATCGTTTCTGAATTACTTGGCGCGCCAGGAATATGCTTGGCCTGACGGCGAAGCACCGCACGAATTCTCGCTAGCAATTCACGCGGATTAAACGGTTTGGCCAAATAATCATCCGCGCCGACTTCCAAGCCAACGATGCGATCCACTTCGTCACCTTTTGCGGTCAACATAATAATAGGAATGGGATTGTTATCAGCTCGTAGGCGGCGACAAATCGAAAGACCATCTTCCCCAGGCAGCATCAAATCCAACACCATCAAATGGTAATTCTCACGCTCTAAGAATCGATCCATCTGTTCTGCGTTTTCTACCGTACGCACGATGAAATCTTGCTCTTTTAAATAGCGTTCCAAAAGACTGCGCAAACGCACATCGTCGTCAACCACTAGGATTTTTGGGGTTTCTTCGGTCATATTTCATCCTTCTACTGATTATGATAGTTGCCGCCATAGAATGGCTTTTGCTAGCTTTGGGCTGCTATTTGCATAAAGCCATTGGGGTTAATCGCACGCAACTAATTGTTATTAAAAGAGGTCTTTCTGAGCAAATCTACCTTTTTTACGTGACCTCTTTTCAAATTCACACAGCTACTATACTATGCCGCTTTATTTTTCCCAATAATCCATTACAAGATGTTACAAATTAATCAACAGATCGCTACAGAACTCAAGGTTAGCACAAGCCAGGTAGATGCCGCCGTTAAGTTACTGGATGAAGGCTCGACAGTACCTTTTATTGCCCGCTACCGAAAAGAAGTCACTGGTGCACTTGATGATGCCCAGTTGCGGGATTTAGAACAGCGACTAGGCTATTTGCGCGAATTAGAAGATCGTCGTAGCAGTATCTTAAAAAGTGTGGAAGAACAAGAAAAATTAACTCCTGAGCTAGCAGCGTCAATTAAGGCAGCCGCAACCAAAAGCGAATTAGAAGATTTATACCTTCCTTACAAACCGAAAAGACGCACCAAAGCCCAAATTGCCAAAGAAGCTGGGTTAGAACCATTAGCCATGAGTTTATGGCAAGATCCCAGTCTTGAGCCTGAGACTGAAGCCAATAAATTTCTAAACGAAGAACACAAGATTATCAGCAGCAAAGATGCGCTCGATGGTGCTAAGCAAATCTTAATGGAACTATTTGCGGAAAATGCTGAACTTATTAAAACCCTTCGTGATTATTTATGGCGCAACGCTTATTTAAAAGCAACAGTGATGCCAGGCAAAGAAAGAGAAGGTATTAAATTTGCCGACTACTTTGACCATCATGAAAAATTTCAAACGATCCCATCTCACCGTACTTTGGCTTTATTACGCGGCCGTAACGAGTCGTTTTTAAGTCTACAAATGGTATCTAATTTAGAGCTCATAAAGGACGACTCAGCTTACGATCCTTGTTTGGGAATGATCGCAGAACAGTTTGCAATCAGTGACCAAAAACGTCCTGCTGATTCTTGGTTACAGCAAGTAGTCTTATGGACCTGGAAAATTAAGCTTCACCTGTATTTAGAAACGGAATTAATGAGCAAAATTCGTGAAGAAGCTGAAACTGAAGCGATTCGCATTTTTGCCAAAAATTTAAACGATCTCTTGATGGCTGCTCCTGCGGGCGCCAAAGTTACTATGGGTATTGACCCTGGCTTACGCACCGGCTGTAAAGCAGTTATTGTTGATGAGACCGGTAAACTCTTAACTCACAGCACCATTTTCCCACATGCACCGCAGAACCAATGGGACCAATCATTGCGTAAATTGCAAACCATGTGTCAGATGCACAAAGTAGAGTTAATCAGTATTGGTAATGGCACCGCTTCTCGCGAGACCGATAAGTTAGTAGCGGAGTTAATGAAATTATCGCCCGAATTAAAAATGCAAAAAATCATGGTTAGCGAAGCTGGCGCATCGGTTTATTCGGCCTCGGCTTTGGCTTCTCAAGAGTTTCCGGATTTAGATGTCAGTTACCGTGGCTCTGTGTCCATTGCTCGTCGGTTACAAGATCCGCTTCCTGAGTTAGTCAAAATCGATCCCAAGTCGATTGGTGTTGGCCAATATCAGCACGACGTCAGCCAAAGCCAACTGGCCAAAAGCCTAGATGGCGTGGTTGAAGACTGTGTGAATGCCGTTGGCGTAGATCTAAATATGGCTTCTGTGCCATTGCTCACCCGCGTATCGGGCTTATCCAAAACCATTGCGCAAAATATCGTCAATTGGCGTAACCAACACGGTCGCTTTGAGTCGCGCGAACAGTTGCTTGAAGTGGAGCGAATGGGTCCAAAAACTTATGAGCAAGCAGCAGGCTTCTTGCGCATTACCGATGGCGCCAATGCGCTGGATGCATCTGCAGTACACCCTGAATCTTATCCTTTGGTTGAGAAAATCATGGGCGATCTAGCGCTTCAGGATTTTTCTCAACTGCTAGGCAATGCTGAAAAACTTAAAGCTATCAATGCTGATCACTATATTGATGAGCAGTTTGGTTTACACACAGTTAATGACATTTTAAAAGAACTCGATAAACCAGGTCGCGATCCGCGCCCAGAGTTTAAAATGGTGCGCTATAAAGATGGAGTAGAGACTTTAAATGACTTGAAGCCCAATATGGAACTGGAAGGCGTGATCACCAACGTAACCGCCTTTGGTGCTTTTGTGGACATCGGTGTGCATCAAGATGGTTTGGTACACCTTTCCAATATGGCCAATGAGTTCATCAAAGATCCTGCTGACATCGTCAAAGCTGGTGATATTGTGCGCGTTTGGGTGCTGGATGTGGATATTCAAAGAAAGCGCATTGGTCTTTCGATGACAGGTCCACAAACATCAGGCGCGAATACAAAAGCCAAGACTCATGCTAACAATAATGCTACCCGCAAACAGCACAACCATAGCAACAAGCCGAAACGTCAATCGCAGCCACAAGGTGCTTTTGCCAATGCCTTGGCTGATGCTTTGAAAAAGAATTAATGGTCTGAGTTGTTGTAAATTGATTAGTTTTTAGCCGCCACTACTTGAACTTTGCCAAAGTTAGGAGTAGTGTGCGCTAAATCAAGAAAAGAGTGACTTTCGAAGTCCTATTTAAATAACAAGATGACATTAAATTCAAGACCGCTTAATTTTTTAGGTGCCTTTATTTGTTACCAATTATTGGTAACGGCCTATTACTTCCAATACGTTGAGTTTATGGATCCTTGTCCACTGTGCATTTTCTCGCGCGTGGCCATCTTCAGTTTAGGCGTGGTATTATTACTGAACGCTATTTTCCAACCACGCCATGAATCCATTTGGAATAAGTTATTTCAAATTTTGGGCATGTTCTGTGCTGCCATGGGCATTTGGATTTCAGCGAAACACGTTTGGATTCAAAACCTTCCTGAAGATCAGGTGATGGACTGTGGAGCTCCACTCGATCTGTTAATGGATGTAATGCCCATGAGCGAGGTGATTAGCACCGTTTTGATGGGTGATGGCAAATGTGCCGAAGTGAATTTTGAGTGGCTAGGTCTCACCATGCCAGGTTGGATGCTGTTGATTTTCAGCGTTGCTTTTATCGTTATGACTTATCGTTTAGTGCAAGCCTTTAGAGCACCAAAACATTTATAAAAGAGTACAATTATGATTCGTGTAGTTATTGATCGCCAAATTAATCCTGAAAAAGTTGATGATTATCATGGACTTATTCGCAAAGCTAAGAATAAAGCGAGTAACGTTCCTGGCTTTTTATCTGGCGAAATTTTCAACCAAGTTGGCAACAGTAATCACATCGTAGTGATGTCATGCTGGGATACACTCGAGGCTTGGGATGTTTGGGCGGAATCTGAACAGCGCCTAGAGTTACTAGAAGCGATGCGTCCTTTGTTGGAAGCGGACGAAAAAGTAACTATCTTAGAATCTACCAATATCAAATAAAAAAGCTGGCTTATGCCAGCTTTTTTATCTTCTCACCTAAAACTATCAATCATTGACTAAAAATACTTAGGCCATTCATGCTTGAGCCTGCCCGTTAAAGCCATATAACACATCTTATAGTCAGCAATAAAAGACCATAAAGGGTACTTAAAAGTGGCTGGCCGATTCTTTTCGAAAACAAAATGACCAAACCAAGCAAAGCCATAACCAACCAGTAAACAGCCTAATATCAAGAGCCATTGTTGAGTGATTAGAGCATAAATCAACAAAGCTAAAGACAATGATGTTCCGATGTAATGCAACAAGCGATTGCTCGGCAATCGGTGCTCTGACAAATAATAAGGCCAGAACTCCTGAAAGCTATTCAATCGCTGGTTGCTATCGCTCATAAGTTTTAGTTAGTTATCAGTCCAGTTTTATTTATTATCTGGATTGATATCAAGCAACTCTACCTCAAACACCAACGTCGAATTACCTGGAATAGTGCCGCTGCCACCAGCGCCATAACCAATTTCAGGTGGAATGACGAATTCAAACTTGTCGCCCACTTGCATTAACTGTAAACCTTCAGTCCAGCCTTTGATCACGCCGCCTAATGGAAAGCTCGTCGGTTGGTTGCGCGAATAAGAGCTATCAAACTCTTTGCCATCAATAAAAGAACCTTTGTAGTGAACTTTAACCACGTCTGCAGCCGTTGGCTTTTCGCCACCTTCACCTTTAGTCATGACTTTGTACATTAAGCCAGAGTCGGTAACACTAACACCTTCTTGTTTGGCGTACTCTTCGCGGAAAGCATCGCCTTCAGCTTTACTCGCTTCGGCGCTAGCTTTAGCTTCTTCGTCTAGGCGCGCTTGTTCGGCTTGGACTTTCTCTTGGTAAAAGCTATTAAATGCTTGCATATTAGCTGCCAAATCCGCTTCGGCGTATTTACCATTACCGGCGAAACCATCTTTAATACCTTGCACAACTAAATCTTTGTTGATCTCGATATCGTACTCTTTTAAGCCTTCGAAGTTGTGGCTCATTTGCTTGGCAAAGTTTTGACCAATAGAATATGAAGTCTTTTGGACTAGATCGTTTTCATCAAAAGCAACTTCTTGAGCAACGGCTTCAACTGGCTTGGTTTCTGTTGCTGCTTCAGCAGCTTCTTCTTTTTTACATGCGCTTAAAGCTGTAGCAATAGCCAACGCGATGGCAATTTTTTTCATGGTTTATACCTAGTTTTGTAAAATTAAAAGTTGTCTAAATTTAAATCAGCAAGCATTTTGCAGTAGTTAGTCCGCCAAAATCAAGCCTTAAAGGCTGATGTTTTGAACCAGATGCCCCAATTGCTGTACCGTATCTTGATTTTCTGTACTTATCTGATGACTGTCTAAGTAGTTTTTGAGATTATTTTGTGCCAGTTGTTGCTGCTTAACCCCTTGATATTGCTTGTGTAAAGACTGCACCGCCTGCCTTTGATGTTGTTGTTCTGCCTTTAACTCAATCAACAAAGCCTGCTTATATGCATCTTCCGACTTGCCTTTCAAGGCCACTCGCTTTTCACGAATGTAATTGATGGCGTCCACTGCAGAAGCAGAATCATCTTCGATAAGTTGCCAATTATCTTGGCTAATGGGGATATGCTGGTACTGAGTCCATAAGGCCAGTAGCATATAGTTAACATTCAAACCGAGCGTATCTTGCACTGCAATACACAATTTCGCTACTTCTTGATTCTGGTAAATATGACAAGACCACTGCCAAAAGTTATCAATCCAAGACTCCAGTTCGTCATCTGCTGATTTAAGTTTGGTTACGTTGCTCATGGCTGATCCTTTTTTCCCGCTTTACTAAAAATCGACCAAACAATACTTAACCAACTGCCAATCAAGCATAAACCGCCGATAGGAATGATGAATTTGATTGCGCTGTTGCCCGTAATCGCGAAAAAGTACAGGCCGCCACTAAAAAAGATGATGCCAAAGAACATCAACCAACCAGCTATGTATAAAGGTTTGTTGGGCAATTGAGCCAGCATGATGCCAATCGCAATCAAGCCGATCGCATGGTAAATTTGATATTGCACTCCTAATTGAAACAAGTGCAACGATGATTCGGATAAGGATTTGAGACCATGGGAAGCCATAGCGCCCAATGCAACGGCGATAGCCATAAACATAGCGCCATGCAAAATAAAATGTTTTTTCATTAGATCTGGATCAATAACTTTGAAATCCATTATTACAAATTAATCACATTTTGTAATTAGACCATTTCTCGCTACAATAAATCGAATTTCTAAATTGGCTAATTTAATGACTCAACCGCAGCCACAAGCGACGATAACCGAAAAACCCAAAGGGCTTAGCGTTTACCTTTTTGCTATTTTATTTGGCTTTCTAAAACTGATTGGCCGACTACCCTATCCGGTGATTAATGTTCTCGGAGCGGCTATTGGCAAATTGCTTTATTTGGTGAAAAGCCGCCGCAAAATCGTTCAAGCCAATCTAGCTTATTGTTTTCCTGAAAAATCGGCGCAAGAACGAGCCCAAATTTGCAAAGCCCACTTCCGCTCTTTAGGCATTGGCTTTATTGAGCTTTGCGCTGCTTGGTACAAACCTTTCAAAGATTTAGAAAAATATCATGAGGTTCGCGGCCTTGAGCACTATGAAAGAGCCCATGCCTCAGGACAAGGAATTTTATTGTTGGGCTACCATATCACCAGCTTAGAATTGGCGGGCGCGCTGATGGCCAAGTATATGGATTTTGCTGCATTTTATCGCCCGAATAAAAATCCAGCGCTAGATTATCACATTCAAAAAGGCCGCAATAACCGCAGCAAAACCATGGGGCGCAACGATATTCGTACTATTGGTAAGTGGCTCAAAGGCGGTAATCATTTGTGGCTGATGCCCGATCAAGATATGGGCACCAAAAGTACCGTTTTCGCACCTTTTTATGGCAAGCCGATGGCAACGCTCAACTCGCCGATTCGAATCGCCAAACTGGGCAACGCCAAAGTATTGCCTGTTAGTTATCATAAAGAAAACGGCAAGATGATAATCGAAGTACTACCCGAAATAGAGTTCAGCGGTGACGAATTAGCCGACTGCACCTTAATCAATCAATTGCTTGAAAACTCGATTAATAAAGGTATTGAGCAATATTATTGGGTACACCGCCGCTTTAAAACATTACCCGAAGGCATGGAGTCTATTTATAAATAACCTCATTATATATAATTTGGGTTTCAATATAGCGGCCTTGTTTTAAACCTCGATTAAAGAAGTACCAGCTACTTAGAGCGCGCATAATCATAAAGCTAAAAAATGCCAGCCAAATACCATGAGCTGCAAATGGTTTGAGTAAGTAATAAGCAGGAATAAAGCCGATCGCCAGCGCCACTAGCATCGAGTTGCGCATAGTTCTGATAGCGGAAGCGCCGATAAAAATTCCATCTAACCAAAAACTGGCAACACAAACTATCGGTACTAGAATGGAATAGATTAAAAAGGGCTTGATGGCTTCTTTTAACACGCCAATATCAGTGATCCATTGGATAAATTCATAGCCAAAGAATAAAAATATCACACTAAATAATAAGCTGGTTATTAAAGACCAGAATCCGCCAACGATAACCGCGCTTCTAAACTCTTGCCAATTTTTGCGCCCCATAGCTTTTCCTACTAATGCTTCGACTGCATTGGCGATACCGTCTAATCCATTGGAAACAACCAGTAAAAAATTTAATAAAATCGCATTAATTGCCATCACTTGGTCGCCCAGTTCTGAGCCACGCGCATGAATGGTAAATAACACTGTTTCTAGTGCCAGAGTTCTTATCAATAAATCTTTATTGAGGTTTAATAAATAACCTAGCTTATGCCATGCTAGCCTCAATTTTTCTTTGAGCGGGAAACGTTTTAGCACGCTTGGTAGAGCAATTAACGCCACCATTAAACCTAAACTTTCCGCTATAACACTGGCAAGGGCTACCCCATCCACATCCATACCAATGGATACCAGCCACCAATCTAAAACAGCATTACTGATATTGGTCAGCATTAGCATAATAAAAGGGATACGCGCATTGTGCATACCCAAATACCAACCAATGAGTACCGCGTTAAGTAGACTGATCGGCAGCCCATAAATTCGAATATTCCAGTACTCTAAAACCTTTGCTTCGACCTGCTGTGATCCATCGACCCACCAAATAATCAGCTCTATTAACCAGGGGTTTAGCAACAAAATCGTAGCCGAAATAATGACTGCCAACAGCATGGGCAAATAAAGCCACTGGCGAATGGCATTATAGTTTTGCGCGCCAAAGGCTTGTGCGACTAAGCCCGTGGTAATCATGCGCAAAAAGCTCATGGCCCAAATGATAAAAGTAAATAATGCAGAGGCGAGACCTACAGCTGCCAAATAATAATCTTCCGCAAGATGACCCATCATCGCTGAATCAACCAAGCCCACCAGCGGAATGGTCATATTTGACAAGATCATTGGCGCAGCAATGCGCCAAGTCTGTTTATGAGTGGTAGTATTTTTTAGATCGGTTTGGATCGCTTGCCACGTCCAGATCTTCATAGAAAATTAGTTAATTTGGGTTTGCTTGCGAAGATTTTGATAATCTTCTATCACCATCGACACCAAGTCCTGTCCCAAAGCATCGGTCGGGTTAATCAAAGCAAAACGCCGACCAAGAGGATCGATAATAAACCATCGTGCAGTATGATCGACCATATAATTGTCAGGATTGTTATCGTGGGCAGGCGTTTTCATAAAGGCTACGCCAAGGTTTTTGGTCAGCTCACGAGTTTGGTTTAAATCCATGGTTAAACCAATAAACTCTGGGTTAAAAGCTGGTACATAGTTTGCTAATGTTTCGACCGTATCGCGCTCAGGATCAACCGAGATAAAGACAAATTGCGTATCTTTTTGCCATTTCGTATCCAAGCCCTTTTGTACTTGATTCATATCCATCATGGTTGTCGGGCAAATATCAGGGCAAGTGGTAAAACCAAAAAATACAAAACTCCATTGGCCAATAAAATCCTTTTCGGTAAATTTTTCACCTTCGTGGTTTTGCGCTTGAAAATTCACAACTGGATTCAACTTAGGCAAAACTTTGATCAACTCTAGTGGCTTTGGGCTCATCAATTTTGAATAAGCAAAAAAACCAATGCCTGCGGCAATAATCGCAACTAATAAATAGACGAAAATATTTCCGCTAACCTTTCTTCTCATACTGAAATCACTTCTTTTAAAGATCATTTCTTAAAAACCTAATACTGGCTTTAAATAATGATCGAGCAATAAGACCACAAATAATAGCGTTAGGTAGCCAATGGAAACACCAAAGGTTTTCATAGCCACGCCTTCGGTTTCACGATATTTAAGCACTAAGCAGTAGTACAAAAACCATAAACCTAAAGCCACCGCACCAACTAAATAAATCACTCCGCTCATGCCAGTTAAATAAGGCAGCAACGTCGATAAAATCAATAAGATGCAATAAAGTAGAATTGAAGTTTTAGTAAACTCTTCACCATGAGTAACAGGCAGCATCGGAATTTCTGCTTTGGCGTAATCTTCAATTCGATGGATCGACAAAGCCCAAAAATGCGGTGGCGTCCAAGTAAAAATAATCAAGACCAACAGCCAGGCATAAGGATCAGCAGAACCCGTTACCGATGTCCAACCAAGTAGCGGCGGAATCGCACCCGACAAACCGCCAATCACGATGTTTTGCGGCGTCGCACGCTTTAAGAACATGGTGTAAATAAAAGCATAACCCACTAAACCGCCAAGGGTTAACACTGCGGTTAGAGGGTTAACCAAGAACCACAGCATGGCCATAGCAACTAATGCCAAAACCGTCGCGAAAATCACAGCTTTTTTTGGTTCGACTCGTCCTTGTGCTACCGGGCGCTGCATGGTGCGCGCCATCATGGTATCAATACGCGCATCCACTACATGATTGACAACCGCAGCAGCACCAGAAGCAAAGCCAATACCTAAGGTTCCCCAAATCAAAGCACTGAGTGGCGGTAACCAACTTTGAGTCACGTCATTGGCTAGAAACATACCGACAATAGCAGTGAAAACCAATAAGTAAACCACTTTGGGTTTAGTCATTTCATAGTAATCGCGCCAAGTGACTGGGCGATCAATTTTATAGCTTTTCTCTACCATTATTGCGCGCCCTTTAATCGAAATTGCCAATTCACCACATAATTAGTCGCAATCATAGTCAACAATAACAATACGCCACCACCATTGTGTGCCACCGCCACTAATAGCGGTAAGCTAAAGACGATGTTGGAAATGCCCAGCAACATTTGCAGAACTAAAACCGCCGCAACGACACGACCAAAACGGCGTAACAAAACGCTATCTTTTTCGCGCATCAATAATATGGCCAATAGACCAATCACTAAAAAGACGATGTAAGCACCGATGCGATGAGAAACATGGATTGCCACTTTGGCTTCTGCAGGTAAGACCCCGCCCTCATAATTGATAAAGGGCTTACCTTGAGCCTTATTCAAGTCGGCTAGTTTTTTCTCTTCTTCGTGCACCTTGAACTCATCAAACTCAAAACCTTTTTGCCATAAGTCAAAGCCTTGCTTGAAGTCCACATTGTTTGTCCAACCAGAATTACAGAATGGCAAATCGGTACAAATAGTCGCTGCGTAGTTAGAAGCAGTCCAGCCACCTAAAGCAATTTGCATAGCCACTAAAACCAAGCCAGCCAGTGCTAAGCCTTTGAATTTTTTGGCCACCACTTGCGACAAAGACACGATTTTAGGTCTAAGCTGTAAGTAATATAAGAACAATAAAGAAATTGTGGTAAAGCCGCCTAGTAAATGACTCATTACGATAAAAGGGTGTACTTTTAAGGTTACGGTCCACATTCCAAGCAAGCCTTGGAAAATAACCAAAGGCAATAAAATGCAAGGCAAAACAATTGGAATGGTTGAATCTTTTTTGCGACCGAGTAAAGCACCAATAAAAATAAGCAAAATTACAAAGCCAATAGCTTTTGCGAAATGACGGTGTATCATTTCAGGCCATGCTTTTTCCGCATCAAATATCTGGTTGTACTCTATTTCAGCTTTCTTAATATACTCTGCATCTTGCGGCACTGTGAAATGACCATAACAACCAGGCCAGTCAGGACAGCCTAAACCTGCGTCTTCTAAACGAGTCCAAGCGCCCAATAAAATTACCGTCAAAGTTAATAGGATCGCGAAAGCCGTTAAGTTTCTTAAAGTTTTTTTCGTCATGCGAAACTCCTACAAGCCTGTATTGCGCATGGCGCGAACAATATCATCACGCAAGTCTTTGGCTTTCATACGAGCCTCTTCTTCACTCGTCACCGGCTCATATTGCATAAAAATATTACCGTGCACATCCATCGCATAAATTTTACCAAGCTCCAACGCTACGCCATTACCAATGTGCGCTTGACCATTGCCTCTGGCTAACTGTAACTGTTCTGGCTTTTGAAGGGGATCTGAGTGATTTATTTCACTTGGGAAAACAGCCAAGCGAGTCAGTTTCTCAATACGCTTACCTAAGCCTTGATGAGTTCTTGATAAAAACTCCATATTTAGGTCACACTCGGCATCGCAATGATTCGATTTTGGGAAATATATCCACCACCATTGGGTTTCAAAGTTTTTAAAGTGCAATGGCTCGCCTTCGGTATTAAACCACGCAAACTGCTCGAAACGCGGGTATGGCGACTCTAACAACACACCTTTATTTTTTGTAGCTTGGGTAAACCAGCCCATATAAAAAGCGGTGTAAGCCAAAATCACAGGCACCACAAATAACAATACTAATCCCGAAATTACACGTCGATTCTGACGTTTGGTTTGCTCATCAAGTGGCTTTACGCCATTGCTGTTACTCATCTGTCTTCTCTTTTTTACTAGCGTTCATGGGCGAACGCTTGGTATTAACCACAACAAAAATAATTATCAGTGCCAAAGCCATTGCAAACCATTGCAAGGCATAAGCCGTGTGCTTTTCTGGCGGACTGGTAATCACAGGCCAGTTGCGTACAAAAGGCGAATCCGCTTCAGGCTTCTGGCGCACCACAAAAGGCGCGACATGATACCCCATTTGGGCAACTTTTTCCTCTATTGTTTGCATATCAAACTGCCCGATCAAATGCTTATTTTCAAATTGCTCCCACTGAGCATTGGAGGCCACCACTTGATTAGCGCCTTTGGAAAAATAAAGGTTGCCTTGGATAATCGAGTCTGTAAATTCGGGGATTTCTGGCACTTTTTGATAAAAATCTTTTCTTGGCAACCAACCGCGACTAACCAAAATTGCTTCAGAGTAGTCCTCAGCTTGATAGAGCCCCAAGATTTCATAACCCAATTGACGCCCTTGCTTTTGATTATCGATCACTAAAAATTGTTGATTGAGTGCAGCTCCTAGTAACACAACCGCGGTTTGATCAGGATTTGATTGCTTCAATGCCTCTGCTAACGAAATGGCGGATTGTTGTGACTTTTCGACAAGGTTTGCCGTAATATCACGCTTTTCTTGGGCTCGATCGAGCTGCCAAACGCCCAATCGCAACAGCACTGGTAACAAAATCAGGAAAACTAAACTAGGAACTAAAGTCGGCGCAAACTCTCGCTTACCTAGAGATAAACGAAATAGTGTTTGCTGACGAGTGCGCTGCCAAAAAGATTGCTTCATAAAGTTGGAGGTCCATAGTTTCTCATCGGATTATTTTTGCTTTTAGCGTATAATCCTTGGCTAAATAACAAACTCGGTCTAACTATGGGCATTACTTGGTTAAATATTGTCGTTATTATATTCATGCTGGCTATTTTATTCAGCCTTTTTCGCGGTCTGTTCTTTTTAGGCAAAGGCGATCCCGAATCCAGCAAAAAACTGCTCAAGTCACTACAGTGGCGAATCGCCCTTAGTAGCATCTTATTTGTGGCCATTATGTTGCTGCATTATTTTGAAGTGATCAACCTGCGCACACAAATTTTGCCTAACTAGTTTTATTGCATTATGATGAAATAAAACTAGTTGTATCAATAACTTATGGCGGCTGAAAAAAGCGAATTAGAGCGTTTCACGGCAGATAAATTTTGCGGTCAATGTGGGCAGAAAAACTTCCGCCCCAATCGCAGCTTGGGTGAACTATTTAAAGAGTTTGTTGAAGACTGGCTGGGTTACGACTCTAAGATCTACAAAACCGCCGCTAAGTTAATAAAGCCAGCTGCTTTAAGTCTGGATTATTTTTCCAATTCTCACCATAAAAATCATTACATCACTCCGATCCGACTTTATTTGTTACTGTCGGTGGTATTCTTTCTGATGACTCAATTTGGCGGCTTAAATGTCACCGAGGTCAGCCTAGATGAATTTTCAAACCCAGCGTCAAGCCAAGAACAATTAAAAGAAGCAGAAGAGCATTTAACCAACGCGATTACCGAAGCAGGTAGTGAACAAGAAAGAATAATACTGGAACAGACTCTGGCTGGTATTAAGGCTTCGCAACAAATAGCAAGCGATCAATCGACACAGTCTCAAGCAGATTCCATAGCGCCTGATAGCCAAGAAAAGACTGCAGAGAAACCCGATGGTTATAACTTTACCATCACTGGCGACAATGACTTTAATTCGAAATCAGGTTGCACTAAGGATCCAACCCAAATTATTGATATCTGGCCCAAATGGCTCGACGATCAACTGGATAAGGGCGCAATTGAGTTATGCGATTCTTATAAAAGGATTCTCTATCTGCCAGAAGAGCAGCAAAAAGAAGCCAAGGCCGCCTGGGGCTTATCTTTAGCACAAGAAGCCATTGAGCTTATTCCACAGACTTTCTTTTTATCACTGCCCATTTTGGCTTTGGTGCTTTCCATTTTTTATTTCTTGTCACGCAGGCTTTATGTGGAGCATTTGGTGCTATTAATGCACAGCCACAGTTTTATCTTTGCCGTAATTTTGATTTATTTGGGCTGGTTCAAACTGACCAACTGGATCCCACAATTGGACATTATTCCTATGGGCTCGCTATTCAGTATTGGCTGTGTGGTTTACCTATACTTATCACAAAAATGGTTCTACCAACGCGGCTGGTGGGCAACTCTATGGCGCTTTTTACTGTTTGGATTTGTTTACGTTATGCTGATCAGCGTTATTCTAAGCATTGCAGCCTTGGTCGGTATTTTGCTCGGCTCCAGTTAATCTAGCGCTTAGTTGACTGTAATAAAGACTGTCTTAATCGACGTTTTTTAAGATCAGAATCAAAATCAATGCCACCCCAACCTGTGGTTATCCCCAACTGCTGAAAAGTCTCCGCATAATCTGGAAACTGTTTGCTGCTAATAATTTTCTGATACTCGTCAGTAAAAATTTCTGTGCCTGAAAGCCTATCTAACCTATCAATCACCCGCCATAATGCAGTAACGCTATGATTGGGTAAGCAGCAATTTTTGTATTGCTTGAGCACCGTTGCCAGGCTTTGCTTACCATTCGACTCCTGCCTTAACTTCACATCCACATTAAAAAAATAAGCGGCTCCCGACCAATAAACCCGCATATTGTTGCCGCGCGAGCTTGAAGCATCCGATAAGCGAACAGGCCTTCTTTGCGCATTCCGCTCGCCGCGCCGAAAACCGTGAAATAGCTTTTGGAAAGTTTCGCGCTCCGTCAGTAAACCCACTGAACCACGGGCAATGTTTTGGTAATAACTGGCCAACCCTTCAGAAAACCATTTGTTATCACTACCAACATAAGGCAGAAATAGATGACTCATTTCGTGCGCTGCGGTCCAGTCAGCACGCAGTTTAGCGTAAGAAAAATCTGGGTTAACGTGTAACACTACTTTGCTGCCGCGCCGACGTTTCACTTCGCCCCAAGGCACTGGCTCACGCCAAGAGTAGCTTCGAACCAACTTAACTCGAGCTTTATCCAGCGGAAATTCTCCATAGACATTAGCAACCGCTAACGCCATTTCCTCAACCCAGTCGCTAAGCTCTTGTTTTTGCGCATCAGAAAATCGGCCTTCAAACTCTAGCTGGATCTGACTGTTGCCAATGGTATTAGAGCTATTGATGGTGGCAGCATGAAAAGCAGAAGTTGCAAAAGCCGAATGACAAACCCCAATTGCAACTGCAAGCGAAAATACAATGCGCAAAATTCTCATTACAAAAGCTTATTCCAAAGCCGGGCAAAACTCCGTCAAGAAACCCATGGGGATGTTACAAAGATTGTCTAGCTATTTTCAGTAGCGTAGCCTTGCAGCAGGTGCGCCCAATCTTGTTCCTGCCAATGAAAACTATCCAGCTTAGCCTTTTCTTTACGCAAAGAGCGTAATAATCGATCTAAGTTAGCACCTAATTCGGATGCCATTGGCGGTACGAAGCGCGCCTTATCAAAATCGATTAGCCAGAAATTGCCCTTTTTATTGAGCATAATGTTATGGATGTTCAGATCCGAATGATAAAGCCCATGCTGATGGAACTGTTTAATCATAAAGCCCACTTGTTGCCACTGCTGCTCGCTCAATCCATCGGATTGCAGATAATGAAACAGGTCTTGGGCTTTTTTTATGCGGCGTGTAATGATTTGCGCTTGATAGCGAGAGCCTTGCACTTGCACCAGTGCCGCCACTGGTTTTGGCGCGGGCAGCTTTAATTGACGTAGCTGTTTCAAAACATTGAGTTCTTGAAAAGCTCGTGTCGATTCTAAGTCTTTAAACCAATAGCTTTTCTTAATGAACTTGCCTATTAAGCCGCCACGGCGGTATTGGCGCAACACATAAGGCTTTTTTTGGTGCTTAAAAAAATAAGTAATACCGCGCCCAACGGATTGTCCCGCGACCGCATCTTGTCGTTGCCAGTGATTGATATCAAACCATTCCTTGGAGACTAAATTCTGATACTTGCTATCCGTAATTAACCACTGCGAGTCACTCAATTTGACCAGTTGCATTAAGGATGAATGATTTGAATTTGGTTTATCGTCCACTATACCTTAAAATTCAGATATTACTCAAATATCCAATGCGCATGAAGCCAATAACTCTGCCTGAAACAGCCTCGATTTGCATTATGCGCCTCTCGGCCATTGGTGATGTGTGCCACGCGGTTGCCAGCGTGCAAGCAATTCAACAGCATTTTCCCAAAGCCCAAATCACTTGGATTATTGGTAAACTCGAATATCAACTGTTAAAAAACCTGCCCAATATCGAATTTGTTATTTTTGATAAATCTCAGGGGCGAAAGGCTTATAGCAAATTGAAAAAAAACATGCGTGGCAAGCAATTCGATATTTTGCTGCAAATGCAATTAGCTCTTCGTGCTAACCTTGCTGCTTTCTTTATTCCTGCAACAATAAAACTCGGTTTTAGTAAAAAGCGCTCCAAAGAATTGCACTCACTGTTTGTGAATCGCCATATCGAACACGAAAAAGGCTTTCACGTTTTAGATGGTTTCCGCGATTTTGCCCGCACCATTGGAGTTGAAGATGGTTCACCAAAGTGGAATATTCCTGTAGAAGCCAGTGTTGAAGATTGGGCTAAAGATAAACTGCCCAAACAACCTTATATAGTAGTTTCACCCGCAGCCAGTAAAGCCGAACGTGACTGGTTAGCTGAGCGCTACGCGCAAGCTGCAGATTATTGCCATAGTCTTGGTTATCAAGTGTTGATCACTGGCAGCCCTAGCGAGCGTGAAAAATTATTGGGCGAGCAGATAGCAGCTCAGTGCCAGAGTGAAGTGGTAAATTTAGTCGGGCAAACCAATTTGCAACAATTGTTGCTGGCTTTGTGTGGTGCAGCATTGGTCATAGCGCCCGATTCGGGGCCTGCGCATATGGCAGTGACACAAAATACGCCAGTAATTGGCCTTTATGCTCACAGCAACCCTAAGCGGACTGGACCCTATTTGTATCAAGACTTAGTCGCCGATGTTTATACACCAAGAGCCGTCACGGAATTCAACTTATCCGCTGATAAGCTGGACTGGGGCCTACGCCTTAAAGGCAGTGAGCTGATGCAAGCTATCAGTTTCGATAAGATTAAAGCCTTGATTGACCAAGTGTTAAAGACCTCTTGACTCAAACAAACTTCTAGTTAAACCAAACACCATATAAAATGGCGAAAACTGCCAGCATCAACACCAATACTCGGCACAAATCTAAAAATAAATCCTCACCGTCAAACTCGTCTTTTTCTTGATGATTCACAAATCTCTCCAACCTCGCTTTCGAATCTTTATCTATAGCAGCCATGCTAGACTCCTTACCGTCTACCTACTTAAATGTTGTTAATCCAAAACCTATTGCTAAACGCCTGTAGCGATAATCTGTGCTACATAATTATTAGATACTAATTATTAGAAAGTGAGGGTCAGTAGATGTAAGTAACTATGTCAATCTTGTCAGGAAACTGAAATTTCTGTGGCTTTTGGGGCTGAATGTTAGGAATTGTAAATGCCGCACATACATTATTAAGTTTCTTAGCTAGAAACTTGTCTTAGCTATGATACTAACGTCAAAATCCTTTACGAAATCTGAATTAATGGGCTGCGAAAAATTTAAATTGATGACATTACTACCGCTGGAGCGCGTTAAAAAGAAACGAATACCCAATCCAACACTGGCTAAGACGCCATCCTCTTGATTGATATAAGGTGTTTCACCATAGTTACGGCCAGTGTCAATAAAGCCGACAAAAGCCACATCCAACAGTTGATATAAATTGATGTTAGGATAAATTCGTTTCTCTAAAGTTAACAACCATTGACGATTGCCATGCTGATATTCTAATGGATAGCCACGCAAACCGGTTTCTCCACCCAGTGATAGCGGTTTATCAATATAGGGGTTATCCGCGGCTGAATAACGAGCTTTTAAGTACCAAGTTCTAAAATCATTGACTCGATAAAAATGCTCATAAAATAAGCTAAAATAGCTAGTGGAAAGTTCATCATCGGAATGAACACCATGCCCCGATAGTGCATAGCGATACCAGTGCTGCTGATCCCAAATACCAAAATACCCTGAATAGAGTTGCCAAATAAATGCATCGGGACGGTAACTGGTTTCTAGGTTATAACCAAGTTTCAAATAATGATTCCAACCCAATTGAACGTCTTCGGTTTTTTCCAACAAATACAAATTCTTAGTTTTTTCAAAGCGATCTTGTTGATAATGAAAAGCTATCCATGGGTAAGTTAGATCACGATTTTCAGGTAAAACACTGGTTAAAGGGATGTTTTCAAAATCAATTTTTTCATGACTAATACCGCCAATCCAGCGAAAAATCCCCCGGTCGGTTTTACCACTCGAATAGCCGAAAAACAAATCTGCTTGCTGGCGATCACTGACAAAGCGGTTAACCTCAACCTCATTTGAGTCAATGGAAATTTCTTGCCGATGGCTGTCCAGCGAAATGCCCGTGCTATGCCTATCATCCAAACGATAAAATGGCTTATCCAGAGTAATTTGCACCTGCTCACCATCGGAATTGTCCGCTAGGATCAAACCTGCTCGCAAATGGCGATCGCCGATAGCATCAGAATTTAGGCTAAGAATATGGCCAGAGCGATCTCTTTCAGAAAAATAAGCAATATTGGCGGCAATTCCTAAGCCAAGCAAATTATCGTCTTTTATGCCATAGCTCAGCTCAGTTTCACCACCTTGACGGTTGTAATCCACCGTCGGAAATAAGGTCCAGTTTTCCCAAGTGGCGACTTTGACTATTACGCCATCTGTTGTTTCTTGTAACGTAATTTTCGCATCGCGCAAATAGCGATGGCGACGCAAGATCCGCTCGGCTTCCGCTAAATCTTCTTGAGTTACCCAGTCGCCTTCTTTGAAGGGTAAAAGTCGCTTGATAATATATGGCTTGGTGTCGATATGCAGGCTATTAGCAGTACTATAGAGCCAACCATCATTTTCTTGTAAATCAAAAATTGGATTGATCTCGATTTCGATCTGCGTCACTTGAGCGCCAGCCACCTGAGCCTTCTTAGAATCAGCAGAATTTTGCGCAATAGAAGCCGTACTTATGGCACACCATAAGCATAAAATTTTCAACCCCAGATAAGCAGTTCCTTGTATTTGCTTTTTCATTGTTTCCTTTTTGTTAACGCTCTTACTATACCGCTAAATTCGAGCAAAAAAAAACCGCCAAAAGGCG
>JABXIW010000275.1 GCA_013372875.1 Gammaproteobacteria bacterium
ACGGAATTATCACCAGAACATTTGGTGTAAGGAAAGAAAGATGACTCAGTGGAAAAATGCCTTATCGGAAGGGCAGTTGCAACAAGCTTTAGAATTACTAATCGAAGCGATAAAGGCATCACCAAAGGATGCCAGTTTGAGAAGCTCTTTTATTGAGCTGCTTTGTATTGATGGTGATTTTGAGCGAGCTGATGAGCAACTGATGCAGTCTATTAAACTGTTTCCTGAATATCTTCCAGGCGCTAGCCAGTTAAGACATCTGGTTAAAGCTGCTCAAGCGCGAAAGGATTTCGCTCAAGGTGCGGCAACCGCGAAGGTACTGGGTGAAAACGAAGAACTAACTAAGTCATTGGTTAGCTTCAACTTATCAATGGTGAGTCAAGATTATGAACAAGTTTCTGAACTTGCTCTTCAAATCGAAGAACTGAGACAAGAAAAAGGCTTTTTAGCTAATGATACTTCGTTCTCAGACTTGCGGGATATTGATGATCGTTTAGGTGGTTACATTGAGTTGTTTTCTACCGCTGGCAACTACTTTCTCGTCCCTATTGCTAGCATCAACACTTTAGAAATCAAATCTACAACCTCTTTGCTAGAAAGTGTTTGGCACCCCGTTGAGTTTGACATTGACGGTTTAGGTGAAGGTGAAGGCCATATGCCGATGACTTACGTGGATTCAGAAAGTGATGCTCAGAAACTAGGTCGTGAAACGGACTGGAAACAAATAGCTGACAAAGAAGTTTACTTAGGTTTAGGTCTGAAGTGTTGGCTTGTCGGTGAAATGGCGCTGCCGATTTCTGACTTACAAAATCTACAAGTAATAAAAGAGTTGGCGTAAGAGCAATTATGGCTTTAACGGTTTCACTGCTAGACAAGTTGATTGATAGCGACCCAACTACCAGAGAAGAAAAAGATTTTCCTGTCAGTCAGCAACACATGCTCAATGGTTTGTTAAGAGACTTAGAGTCGATGCTTAATAGTCGTATTGGTTGGAAAAATATTCACGAAGACTTTTTAGAAGTTAGATACTCAATTCTGAACTATGGGTTACCTGATTTTTCATCAATGCCTTATAGCAGCCAAGATGGACAAAGTCAGTTGTGTGACATCGTTTATGAAGCTATTCGGGAGTTTGAACCTCGGTTAAGAAATCCGCACGTTCAAATTTCTGATGAAAAAAATGCGATAGATCGAACCTTACGGTTAGAAATTAGCGCAACTTGTTTGATTGATAATGACATCCACGAGTTGAAATTCAATTCGGAAGTCGAGCCAGTGAACTTAGGAATGAAGTTGAGTCGAGCGAAATGAGTGAAGAGTTTCTAAAATACTACAATCGTGAATTGGCCTATCTGCGACACAAAGGACAAGAGTTTGGCGAGCAATATCCTAAAATTGCGGCTAGGTTACGTATCAGCGAAGAACAAGTTGAAGACCCACATGTTGAACGTCTGTTGGAAGGTTGTGCTTTTTTAACCGCTCGGATAAGACAAAGTCTGGATAACAGTTACCCACAGTTTACGGAATCACTGATGGGACAGCTATATCCGGACTTTCATGCGCCAATTCCTTCGATGTCCGTGATCAAATTGAACTGTTCAGAGTCAACCACTAGTTCATTTGCTATTCCTGTGGGTGAAAGAGTCGAAGTTAGTGCCCCTGGATATCAAGATTGCCAGTTTCGAACCGGTTACCCGACAACAATGTATCCACTCGATATTATCTCTGGTTCATTTGAGAACGCGCCTTTCAAGCCTACTGGCTCTAAGTGGGAGCATAATGCGCACTCTGTACTAAGGTGTCAGCTGAGTGCTCATGATTCAGAGTCCTCTATCAATTCCATGGGTATCGATTGTTTGCGTTTGTACTTAAATGGACAGACGCAATTAACACTCAAGCTATATCAAATGTTATTCCAAAGTTTGATTGGTCTTTCAATCGTATTGGATGGTAAAGAAATCATGCCTCTAACTAAGAGGCATCTTCAATCGGTTGGTTTTGGGGACGAGGAACAAGTCGTCCCTTACAGTAAGAGAAGTTTTTCGGGATCTCGTTTATTGGTCGAGTACCTTCATTTCCCAGAAAAATTCATGTTCTTTGACTTGATCGAGCTCGGCTTAGATAAGTTAGAGATTCAAGGGCAGGTCGAGATTTGCTTTTACTTCGATACAAGCGATGACTGGCTACCAAAGCAAGTAGACGAGGAAAGTGTCATGGTTGGCTGTGTTCCCATTGTAAATCTGTTCAAATCAACCATGGAACCTAAACGTCTCCTTCCAACAGAGTACGAGTATCAATTATCTCCTCAGTACCAAGATGCAGAGACTAATGAAGTTGTCTCGATTTCTGATGTTACCTTGAGAAACTGGAACAAAACTTACGAGCACTTACCCTGCTACCATTCAGGAGAGCACACGCACTACATGAGTGCGAGTGAAGTGTATTGGTTAATGAGACGAGAGGATAAAAACTGGGCCGGTGGCTACGATGAGCCTGGTCGAGAGACTTATGTTTCTTTTGTTGATAAGCAATACCAGTTGTTCAGCCCTGAAAGCAGAGATAATTGGCTGATGTATGTGGAAGCTGAGTGTTGCAATCGTAATTTGCCACAAAAAATTCCATTTGGTGGCGGGCTACCAAAGGTTCAGTTACCCAATGTTGATGATAATTTTAAATCAATCAGGTGCTTAACGTCTCTCTCCGAAACGCTTAGACCAGAGATGGATGAAAGCACACGATGGCAGCTTACCAAGCTATTAACATTGAACCATTTTACTGAAGCTGACGGCCTAGCAACGTTAAAACAAACATTGAACTTGTATGCATTTGCAGGCACTGCCGAAACAAAAGCCGTTATAGATGCTCTAGTCAAGCTAGAGTTTGAACATACAACCGGTAGGGTTAGTCAGAAAGGAAAAGTTGGTTTTGCACATGGAGTAAAGCTGATTCTAACAGTATCCGATCAGATACTGCCAAAAGAGCAGATCTTTTTATTGGGTAGCGTGTTATCTGTTTACTTTGCTCAATATGCGGAGATTAACGTGTTTACGCAGTTAGAGATTAAGTTGAAATCAACCAGCAGCTCCTTTCACGTATGGCCTGCGCTGACAGGTGATAAGGTGTTGTTATGAGCTCAGAGGACTTCTACCGCGAGCTAAAGCAACGTTCTTTGTTTGAATCTATTCATCTTATTGAGCAAGAGCTTTTGAAAGTTGAATCGCAAATTGGAACAGATGCATTACCAAAAAACGAGAAATTCAACTTAAAGGTCAATGCGTCTTTAGGCTTTGAGAATGCGCAACTCGTTTCTACTAAACCATTAGGTAAAGATAAATTAGCGCTTGAGACAAATTTGATTGGCTTGACGGGGGAGCAGGGTGTACTGCCTCAGCATTACAGTGAGCTTGCATTGCATCGACTGAAAGAAGGCGATCATGCGATGGTGGACTTCTATGACATTTTTAACCACCGGCTTTTATCCCTCTATTATCGAAGTTGGCAGTTGAGTCAGTTAACCATACAAGCGCGTGCGCATGCAAAAAATCAGCGCTCCCCATTAACTGATTGCATGTCGTCATTGACTGGCGATGGGAATGATCTAGCACTGCATTATGGTGGCATGTATGCATCTCCAACACGAAGTAAAGGTGCATTGAAGAGCATTTTGGAATGTTTGTCTGGTTGCCAAATTCGTATTCACGAGTTTCAAGGTCAATGGATGCGACTGTCTAAATCTGAACAAACTCGTTTGGCATCGAAAAGTATGCCCGAAGGCCAGTTTGCACAACTCGGTGCTGGTGCGTCACTAGGAAGAAAAGCCTGGAATATCAATGCAAGTACAACAATTGAGTTTCTCCCAAAGGAAAGTAAGCAAGTCAAAAATCTATTACCCGAGACCAATACATTGAAAACGATAAAACAGGTAGCAGGTGACTTCATTGGCAAACACAAGCACGTTAAATGGCAACTCACGACTAAACATAGTCTATTGCCTCAAGTTCAAATATCTAAGCAACAAGGTCAGTTAGGTGTCGGCTCTGTACTGAAAAAACATGAACGTACGGAAGATCGCAACATAACAATTACGGTTTAAAGGAAACATAATGGCTTCATTATCACTTTCAGCGTTGGTCGA
>JABXIW010000132.1 GCA_013372875.1 Gammaproteobacteria bacterium
AAAGCGCAGCAGGAAGATCTCCATAATATTCCAGCGTTAGTTGCTAACTACTTCTTACTTCAGCCTGATGCTAATAATGCGGAACATAAGGTTCAATTCGGTACTTCTGGTCACCGTGGCACAGCAGACAAGCAAACTTTTAATGAAAACCACATTCTTGCTATCGCACAAGCAGTTGCAGAAGTACGTGCCAAGCAGGGGACTACAGGGCCGTTGTTTGTGGGCAAAGATACCCACGCGTTGTCAGAACCTGCGTTTTCAAGCGTAATCGAAGTTTTGATTGCGAATGGTGTAAAAGTCATCGTACAGCAGGATAATGGCTACACACCAACACCTGGCATTTCTCACGCTATCTTAACTTACAATCTAAAGCATGATGAGAAAGCGGATGGCATCGTTATCACACCGTCTCATAATCCACCACAAGATGGCGGTATTAAGTACAATCCAACACATGGCGGTCCAGCAGAAGCAGAATTAACTCAAGCGATTGAAGATCGTGCGAACGAGATCATTGCTGGTGGCCTAAAAGATGTGAAGCGTCTAGCGCTAGCAGAAGCGAAAGCATCTGAGCTATTCGTAGAGATGGATTTGGTGAAGCCTTACATCGATGACTTAGTAAATGTTATCGATATGGAAGCGATCCAGAAATCGAAGTTGAAAGTTGGTGTGGATCCACTTGGTGGCAGCGGCATTGATTACTGGCGTCAAATCGGCCAAGCATACAACTTAGATCTGACCTTGGTCAGCGAAGCGATTGACCCATCATTCCAGTTCATGTCGCTTGATAAGGACGGCGTGGTTCGTATGGACTGTTCTTCTCCATACGCAATGGCTGGTCTGCTAGCCCTGAAAGATGAATACGATCTTGCGTTTGGTAATGATCCAGACTATGACCGTCATGGTATCGTGACGCCGAAAGGTTTGATGAACCCGAACCATTTCTTAGCGGTTTGTATCGACTACCTATACCGTCATCGTGATGCGTGGGGTACAGATGTTGCGGTTGGTAAGACGCTGGTTTCAAGTGCACTTATCGACCGAGTAGTAGCCGATTTGGGTCGTGAACTGTGTGAAGTGCCTGTCGGCTTCAAGTGGTTTGTCGATGGCCTTTACACTGGCAAGTTTGGTTTTGGTGGTGAAGAGAGCGCTGGTGCCTCTTTCCTACGTAAAGATGGAACACCATGGTCAACAGACAAAGACGGCATCTTACTATGTTTGTTAGCGGCAGAGATTACTGCGGTAACGGGTAAAAACCCACAAGAGTACTACGAAGAGCTTGCCGCTAAACACGGTGAGTCTAAGTACAATCGTATTCAAGCGGTAGCGAATGGACCTCAAAAAGAGGTGTTGAAGAAACTGTCGCCAGAAATGGTTGCAGCAGAAACACTGGCAGGTGATCCGATTACGGCGCGTCTAACACACGCTCCTGGTAACGGTGCGGCGATTGGCGGATTGAAAGTGACGACTGAAAATGGTTGGTTTGCTGCTCGTCCATCGGGTACGGAAGACATCTACAAAATCTATTGTGAAAGCTTCAAGGGTGAAGAACACCTAAAACAAATTGAAGCTGAAGCACAAGAAATTGTGAATCAAGTATTTGCAGCTGCAGGTTTGTAATTAAACCTACTCTGACAAAAAGGCGACCAGATGGTCGCCTTTTTTACAACTCGTCGTTGACTCTCTATTTATAAGCGTTTGGATTTTGTGGCCAATTATCTGGCACGATAAACCAGAACTCGCCATCTGCTGTTTGTGCATGCTCAAATCGCTCCATTGGTTTTTCAATCGGCTGAGAAAAATCATCCGTACCAATAGCCCAGTTGGGTTTGCTTAAGTGGTAAAGCGGTTTATTGATCAAACTCCATTGGCTTTGATAACACCAATATCCACTGATTTGGCTTGGATTGAGAGCAAAGCCTAAGCACTCTTTCGGTGGTATTTCATTAGAAAATGGATTGATGTAAAGTCGCCCTTGCATCAACAAGCGTTCCTTTGGAGACTGATCCAGAGGAAGCATTTGTCTAAATTCAGGCCTTTCGCTCATTTTCAATTGGTGGGAGAGCATTCTATCCAGTTTTGTATGCAATTGATCGTGCGCGTTAGGGCCATACCAAACACCTTCATGTAAAAGATAAAACTTAATCGCTACTTCCCAATGTTCTAGTTGGTCCAATGTTCTATTTTTGAGTATGAGATCTATCGCACCAATGGTTTTTCCGTCGCTATCGTTGAGTTGAATTTCTTCTGCAACAATTTCATATTGTTCTGAATTCGCAAGTGCAGCGGTACATAAATGCTGATACAAAAAACCCAGTCTCGGGTTCCCTTGGTACTCTTCAGATTCATCCAGAGGTTTAATCGATAAGTCTTCCAATGTTGCGAAAGGAGGGAGCAACTGAAAAAGAGGAGGAGAAGAGGTGATCCATTGATAAAGACGTTGCAGTTGATTCATCCTGATTCCTTAGTGATGTTGATAAAGCAGCGAGCCTCGTTATTGTAACTAAATTTGGTTAGTAGAATAGGGTAGCTAGCATCAGTGTCATAGTTCGATATACACTTTGAGGTACTCGCTCGAAATTGGAAGTGATAATGAATAATTTACAGTTAGAAAAGATTCTCAACAGCAAACTCTCGCCCGAGTTAATTAAAGATTACGCGCCAAATGGATTACAGGTTGAAGGCTGTCCACAGATCAAGCGCGTTGTTACTGGAGTAACCGCTTCTCAAGCATTAATTGATAAAGCGATTGAACTCAGAGCCGATGCGTTATTGGTCCACCATGGTTATTTTTGGAAAGGGGAGCCAGAACCCATTCGCGGTATGAAAGGTAAGCGCATTCGTAGCCTAATTAAAAGTGATATTAATCTGTACGGCTACCATCTACCGCTCGACATTCATCCTGAACTTGGTAACAACGCAGAGCTTGCTCGTCTTCTTGATATTGAAATCGACGGTGGGTTAGAAGGTCATCCGCAGTCTGTCGCCCTATTTGGACGCTTGAAAAAACCGATGACTGGTTCTCAATTTGCGAGCAAGATCAACCAAGCACTTAATCGAGAGCCTCTACATATCGCTCCAGATAATGCGGAGAAAATGATCGAAACCGTTGGTTGGTGTACTGGCGGTGGACAAGATTTCATTGAACTTGCGGTTCAGCATGGATTAGATGCAT
>JABXIW010000480.1 GCA_013372875.1 Gammaproteobacteria bacterium
AAAGATGAACTCAGCATGCTGGTAGAAATCGAATCAGGTCGTTGGGTAATTCTCTATTTTGGCTGCTTGCGTGAAGGTAAACGCTTCTCTGCCGCGCAAATCAACAGCTTGCGCTCGCATTTTTCTGTTCTTCAATCGCTGTGCCAACAGCATTGGAAACAAGCCGAGTTTAACTTATCAGAGCCCGTAGTTCGCCCAGACGCCTACACAGGCAATATGAAGGTTGCCATTGAGCAGGCGTTAAGCTCATTTGGCATAGAGTCACTGACTCGACGGGAGCAGGAAGTCGCTTCTCTCCTTGCTCAAGGGTTTGATACTAAAGAAATTTCTGCGCATCTTCATCTTGTTCAAGGCACAGTAAAAAACCATCGAAAGCGCATCTATTCTCAGCTTAATGTTTCATCGTTGAGTGAGCTGTTTCAATTGTTCCTCAACCACCTGATCATGCACTCAAAATAGAAAACTATCCCTTTAGGGATATATCGACAAAAGGTGTCGCGTTTTAGTCTGAATACAACAACCACTAAAACAGACAAAAAGAATGACGACACCATTACTGCAAGATTTACAAGATCGTGGTTTGATTGCACAAGCCAGCGATTTGGAAGAAATTCAGACACTTCTCTCACAACCTCAAACCGTTTACTGCGGCTTCGATCCTACTGCAGGCAGCTTGCACATCGGCCACCTCGTGCCTTTGATTATGCTTAAGCGCTTTCAAGATGCCGGACACCAAGCCGTTGCCCTGATCGGTGGTGCAACGGGCATGATTGGCGACCCAAGCTTTAAAGCGACTGAGCGCAGTCTGAACTCAGCAGAAATCGTCTCAGGCTGGGTTAACGATCTCTCAAACCAAATTCAACAGTTGATGAATCACCAATTGAGCAAGCCAATGATCATGGTGAACAACGCTGACTGGATGAGAGCAATCAATGTGATCGACTTCTTCCGCGATGTGGGTAAGCACTTCTCGATCAATACTATGATCAACCGAGAATCGGTAAAACAACGCCTGCAACGCCCTGACCAAGGTATCTCCTTCACCGAATTTAGCTACGCTCTGCTGCAATCGTACGATTTTGCCGAGCTAAACCGTCAATACGGTTGCCGTTTGCAAATCGGTGGCAATGACCAATGGGGGAACATCGTTAGCGGGATCGATTTAACTCGTCGTCAAAATGGTGAGCAAGTATTTGGCTTAACTCTGCCGCTGATCACCAAATCCGATGGCACCAAATTTGGCAAAACTGAAGGTGGTGCAGTATGGCTAGATCCTAGTAAGACCTCTCCTTACGCGTTCTACCAGTTCTGGCTTGGCGCAGAAGACGCCGACGTTTACCACTTCTTGCGTTACTACACATTCTTGAGCTGCGAAGAAATTGCCAGCATTGAAGCGCAAGACCAAGCAAGCCAAGGTAAACCGCAAGCACAACGTATTCTCGCTGAGGAAATGACGCGATTTGTTCATGGCGAAGAAGGACTAGCTAGTGCCGAGCGCATCACTCAAGCTTTATTCAGCGGTAATGTGCAACAACTGAGTTTGGGTGAATTAAAACAATTGGAGTTGGATGGTTTACCAAGCATTGAGAGCGCACAACAAGATTTGGTTGAGCTGTTGATTGAGTCGGGCTTAGCAAGCTCAAAGCGTGTTGCACGCGAACACATCAGCAACAACGCCATCAGTGTAAACGGAGAAAAAATGTCGGCTGATAACCCGAGTTTGAGCTTCCCACTGTTCGATCAATACTGGTTACTGCAACGCGGTAAAAAGCACTTCTGCCTCGTAAAGCGTGCCGCGTAGCAACACTCGCAGTACAAAGCCTATAAAAATTCCCCTCACCACTTTCGTGATGAGGGGAATCCAAACTTGAACGATTTTAAGCCTAACAATAGGCAAAGACGTCGCTTATTGCGTTCTTAAACGTTGCCAGTACTTTTCGTAAATCGCTAACGTTTCTGCGCCAACATCATTAATAAACTCGCCTTTTTTCATGTCTTCTGATGAAGGGAAAATAGTACGGTTGTTTTTCAACTCTTCTGGCAATTTGTCACGCCCAGCGTTCGTTGCCGACGCATAACCCAAACTGGTTACGATTTCCGCTTGGTTCTCTGATTGGTACATAAAGTTAATAAATTTATGCGCCAATGCTTTGTTTTTACTGCCAGACGGAATAGTGAAGTTGTCCATCCACAATACCGCGCCCTCTTCCGGCATCACGAACTTCAGCTCAGGCATTTCAACCTGCCCTTGGAATGCGTTACCGTTCCATTGCATGCCGACCGATGTTTCACCGGACACGTAAGGGACTTGAGGTGCATCTGAGTTGTACAGCAATACGTTATTTTTCAGTGCCACTAAAGAATCGAAAGCCTGTTTGATTTCTGCTTCGTCTTTTGTGTTCACGCTATGGCCATTTTTCTTCAGCGCCATACCGAACACATCGCGAACGTCATCAATCAGCATGACTTGTTGTTCGTATTGCGACTCCCATAAGTCAGCCCATTTTGTCACTGGTTGCTCAACCATGGATTCATTGTAGCTGATCCCGGTAATGCCCCAAATATAAGGCAGAGAGTAATCATTTTTCGGATCGTGCGCTTGGCCAAGTAAACCGTCCATTGTGTCTTGCATGTTTGGCACTTGAGCGTGATCTATTTTCGAAAGCAGCCCTTCTCGACCCATTTTTTCAATGAAGTACGCAGAAGCAAAAACCACATCGTAACCAGAACCTTTTAGCAATTTTAGCTTGGTGTACATTGATTCATTATTCTCAAAGGTCGAATAATTAATCGTAACGCCTTCTTGTTTTTCAAACGCTTTTAACGATGCTTCCGGCAAATAGCCACCCCATGCATAAACGTTCAACGTTTTGCTATCTGCATGAGCAAACATGCTGAGCACAAGAGCACTCAGCCCCAATCCTTTGATGATTAATTTCATGGTATGCGATCCAACCAGTCCAGCGACGCGCTGGGATTCGGGTGCATAATTAGGTAATTGTTACCCAATTGAAAGAAAATTTAATTAATCTTTAACAACAAAAATATTTATCGAATTTATAAAATTAATGCGCGTTTTTAATCGCGACTGTGCATACCAAAATGATGAGACATTCCATCTTCCATTCGACCACCTTTCCAGCCACCAGCACCGAATAAATGAAGCACATCTTGAGCGGTATAATCGACACCAGCGAAGAAGTCATGCGCTACATCAGAGCGGATGGCTTGCAACTCTGGTTGATTTTCCAAATCAAGATCTTGCGGATTCGCATACAACGCCAACGCAATTTTTTGTTGGCACGTGCTTAACTCGCTGGTGCTCGTCTTTACCTGACCGACGGAAAAGTACTCACGACTGCCGTATCCCACCATCAATCTGGTACTCATAAGCTTAATCACTTTCTTAATGCGGCGACGTTGTATAAATCTCAACATGTTGAAGTCCTTATTTATATTTCGGTAATTAATAATAAGTTTTGTACACCACACATCAATACTCTAGAGTGTCAGGGTTTAGCACGGCACTCAAAGAGTATGGAGTTCAAGAGTGAAAATTGACGATCTAAAACTGTTCACCAAAGTCGTCCAACTTGGCAGCTTTACAGCGGCAGCCAATGCTTTGGACTTACCAAGAGCAAATGTAAGTCGACGCATTGGAGAACTGGAACGTTACCTCGGAACGCAACTTTTTCACCGCACCACTCGCAGCCTTTCGCTGACAAACAAAGGCGATGCCTACTACCAAGATCTACAAAAAGTACTCACCTTGCTTGATTCGGCAAACCAGCAAGCCAGTAACGAAAACATCGAGGTCAGAGGCAAAATCAAACTTGGCCTTCTGCCAGAAACCTATGAACATCTTCAACCCATTTTGTTTGAATTTCAGGATCAATACCCGCAGGTTGAACTCGACATTCGCAATATCAACAATGGCTTTATTGATATGTTTCAGCAGGGGTTGGACATCGCGCTGCACGGCGGCATGCTGTTTGATTCAGATATTGTCGCGAGAAAGATCTTAACACTAGACCGATGTGTCGTTGCCTCACCGAACTATCTTCAAACTCACGGCACGCCCGCCACATTAGAAGAGTTGAGCGATCATCAGTGCATTTGTTTTCGTTGGCCAAATGGCAATGTCGACAACCTTTGGCATTTTCAGGAACAAAATGTAGCACTCAAACCAAAACTCATTTCCAACAACATCGGCTTTATTAAAAGCTCCACAGTGCTTGACCGCGGCATCAGTTATATCCCAAAACTGTTGGTAAAAAATGAGCTCGAATCCGGTGCATTGGTGCAAGTATTGTCTCAATATGCTGTCACGGAAGAAACGGGGTGGTTACTCTATCCTCAACCGAAAACGCTGAACCAAGCTAGCCGGTTACTTATTGAACATTTGTGCAATAAAATCCCAAAACTTTTGTAGTTTGCATTTATTGTCATAAAATTTGTGACATTGAATCATGCGCACGCATGATTATCTGAACATCTGTGAATTATAAGATGGCGCCGAAATTATGGAGCCATCTTATGAATCATCAAATCAAAACCGCTGCGCTGAGCACTATCGCGCTCTCTCTACTCGGCTGTAATCAAGCTCAACCTCAGGTTGAGGAGCCAAGCGCATCCAGACCCGTTCAAGTGATTGAAGTCAACGAAAGGAATGAAGAACTCAATAAATCATTCAGCGGGATCGTAAAAGCAAAAGAAACCGCCTCACTCTCTTTTCGTGTACCCGGCACCGTGGAAAGCGTGTTCGTAAATAAAGGCAGCGTGGTAGAAAAAGGCCAAGTCATTGCCACGCTGGACAAGCACGACTACCAAGTCTCACTAGAAGAATTACAAGCGCGCATGTTAGAAGCGCAATCAGCCCACAAACTCGCGAAAGCCGAGTTAAAGCGCGTAAAACAAGCGACTTCTGATGATGCCATTGCCAGCGTAAACTTAGACCGAGCCATCAGCAGCTACGAACGTAGCCTCTCTGCCGTCAAAGTGGTTGAGAAAAACATCCAACGTGCAAAAGATGCCCTACGTTACACCACTCTACGTGCACCATTCACTGGCATTGTTGCCGACGTTTCTGTTGATCCACATGAGCAAACCTTGCCGGGCGGCAGTGTTGTGTCAATTCAGCAAGAAGGCAGCTGGGAAGTGGACATCGACGTGCCGGAAAATATGATTGCGCAATTCACACTAGGTCAGCCAGCATCGTTGACTTGGTATGATTCGGAGCAATCCTACCGAGCAACCGTGGCAGAAATCGCGCCGAAGAAGCACCTGCTCAAACAAACCTATACCGTCACGCTAGACATCGATTCGATTTCCAGTGCGCTATTCAACGGTAAAGCAGTCACGGTTAATACCGCGCTCAACACCAGTCACTCAAGCCATTGCTTTCCTTACTCTGCAATTTTGGGTGAGAAACAAACTCTGCACGTGAATGTGGTTCGTGATGCGGTTATTCATTCAGAGCCGGTCAACCTTGACTCTATCGACGCATACCAAGCATGTGTGACCGGAAGTTTTGAGCAAGGCGATTATGTGGTGATCAGCGGTAGCCATTATCTGAGCGAGGGCGATGCCGCCCCAAACCTGACCATCAAGACGTTGTAGGTGCGAATCCATGATCAATTTAGCTGAATTCGCGATTCGCCAACGTAAGTTCGTTCTGTTCTTTATCGTATTGAGCGTGATCGCTGGCATCTATTCTTACTTCGACTTAGGCAAGTTGGAAGACCCGAGCTTTACAGTAAAAACTGCGGTAGTCGTGACCCTTTATCCGGGTGCGTCTGCCGAAGAAGTCGAGCACCAAGTCACCGATACCGTGGAAACCAAATTGCAGGAAATGGCGGAGTTGGATCGCTTGCGCTCATTGTCTCGCCCAGGTTTGTCTATGGTCTTTGTTGACCTCAAAGAGAGCCTTAATTCCAAAGCACTTCCGCAGGAATGGGACTTATTGAGACGCAAAGTGGACGATGTAAAACTGCAGCTGCCTTCCAGCGCGCAGATCAGCGTAGTACAAGACGAGTTCTCTGAAGTCTACGGCATGCTTTTCTCTATCCACAGCACAGATGCTGCGCCAGAAGAGTTGCGTCGCTACGCCGAAGAGCTTCAACGCCAAATCAAAGCCGTCGACGGCATCAAAAAGATCGAGCTACACGGCGTTCAACCTCGCGTTGTACATATCGATATGCCAGACGAGCGCTTGGCTCAATATGGTTTGTCGATCGCACAAGTTTGGAACCAACTGAGCACACAAAACAGCACGTTCGAAGCGGGAAAATTCGATGCAGGTACAGAGCGTATTCGTATTGCGCAAACCAGTGAGTTTCAGTCTCTAGAAGACATTCGCAATTTAATCATCAATGGTGGCACCGGCGAGTTTGGCTCGGGGTTGATTCGTCTTGGTGACATCGCCAACATCACCATGGGTTATCAAACACCAGCATTGGCAGAAAACCGCTACAACGGAGAGCCCGCTGTCACCTTGGCGGTGAGCCCAGTTCAAGGCATTAACGTGGTGTCACTTGGCGATACGATTCAAGACATCATCGCTAACTACCAAGCAACGCTGCCGTTGGGTGTCGACATCTCGACCGTTGCTTATCAACCTGAAGAAGTACAAAAGTCTATCGACGACTTTGTTGGCAACCTGCTTGAAAGTGTCGCGATTGTTTTTGTGGTGTTGTTGGTCTTCATGGGTTTTAAGAGTGCGACCATCGTTGGCGCAAGCTTGCTCCTGACGATTTTGCTCACGCTTGTATACATGAACATCGCCAGCATCGATTTGCACCGTGTCTCGCTAGGTACGTTTATTCTCGCACTTGGCATGTTGGTGGATAACGCCATTGTGATCACCGATATGATGATCGCTAAGCTCAACAAAGGTATCGAGCGAACTCGCGCCGCGATTGATTCCGTCAAAGAAACCTCCGTGCCACTTTTAGGCGCAACTGTCATCGCGATTATGGGCGCAAGCCCAGTGTTGTTCTCCAAAACCGACTCCGCCGAATTTGCGAGCTCTGTGTTCTACATTGTGGCATCGTCACTGTTGCTTTCATGGATCGTCGCGATGACGTTTACGGTATTAATGGCGTGGATGTTCATCAAGCCAAAAGCTAACAGCGAAGAGACCAAACCGAGCCGTTATAAACAGTTGGTATTCTGGACGGTGGACAACCCGCGTAAAGCATTAGCCGCTTTGGTTCCGCTGATTTTAATCACCGCCGTGGCAATCCCGTATGTGGCCGTGAACTTTATTCCTCAGTCGGATCGCTCAATTGTGTTTCTCGATTACTGGCTACCCAATGGTGCCAAGATTGAACAAACCTCGGCAGACATGCGCAAAGTTGAAGAATGGTTGGTCGCACAACCAGAAGTGGAAAGTATCTCTAGCTACGTCGGCACCAGTGCACCTCGCTTCTCGGTAACGGTAGAGCCTGAGCCACTCGACCCTGCCTACGGCCAGATTCTGATCAACACCAAAGACTACGAGAGCATTAGTTACTTGGTGACGCGTGGTGATGATTGGCTGAAAGAGGCGTTTCCGGATGCCGAACCTCGCTTTCGAGCGCTGAAGCTGGCAACCAAAGATAAGTTCGCGGTTGAGGTGCGTTTTTCTGGTCCGGATGAAACCGTATTACATCAACTAGCGGCGGAAGCGAAAACGATTTTTGCTTCAAACCCTGATGCAAAATACATTCGCGATGATTGGCGCCAAGAAAGCAAAGTGCTCAAGCCGATTCTAAACCAAGACAAAATGCGTCAAGCAGGCATTAACCGCGCCGATGTCGCTTTCGCGCTAAAACGTGCATCAGACGGCATGCCGCTCGGACAAATGAACCTGAATGATGAGTTGATTCCAATTCAGTTACGTGGCACATCGCAAAACATGGCGTCACTAGAAACGCTACCTGTGCGCTCGCTACTTGGCTTTAACAGCGTTCCGCTTGGTCAAGTGGTGGATGGATTCGAACTGGTCACCGAAGAGAGCATGATTTGGCGACGCGACCGCGTGAAAACCATCACGGTTCAAGCGGGTGTGAGCCGAGACTCCACACCAGCGAATGTAAGAAATGCCATTAAAGATCAGGTTGAAGCTATCCAACTTCCGGCGGGTTACAGCATGGAATG
>JABXIW010000293.1 GCA_013372875.1 Gammaproteobacteria bacterium
AGGTTTCGGTTGGATTTGCACGAACCGCATCAACATCTAATTCTTTTGGTGCTGTGAACGGATGGTGTAGCGCATGCACATGCCCATCAATTTCTTCAAACATTGGGAAATCCACTACCCATAGTGGTTTCCACTCATCAGAAACTAAATCCAAATCTTCAGCAGTTTTTAAACGCAGAGCTCCCATGGCATCAGCTACTACACGCTTAGTATCTGAACCGAAGAAAATAATATCACCAGCAACCGCGCCAACTTTCGCTACGATTGTCGCAGCAACCTCATCACCAATAAACTTGATGATTGGGCTTTGTAAGTCATCGTCATTCACTTTAATCCAAGCTAAGCCTTTAGCGCCATAAACGCCTACGAACTTTGTGTATTCGTCAATTTGCTTACGACTAAATTGCGCACCACCAGGAACTCTTAACGCAGCAACACGTGAGTTATCATCATTAGCAGGACCTGCAAATACTTTAAACTCAACGTTTTTCAGCTCACTATCGACAGTCACTAACTCAGTATCCATGCGTAAATCAGGTTTATCAGAACCATAACGCTCCATCGCTTCTGCATAGCTCATGCGCGGGAATTCTGGCAGTTCAATGCCCTTTAATTCACTGAATAAATGACGAATCATACCTTCCATCAAATTCATGATTTCTTCTTGGTCAAGGAAGGAAGTTTCAATATCCAGCTGGGTAAATTCTGGCTGACGATCGGCGCGTAAATCTTCATCACGGAAACACTTAACAATTTGATAATAGCGATCAAAACCGGCCATCATTAATAATTGCTTAAATAGCTGTGGCGACTGTGGTAAAGCGTAGAAAGAGCCTTTGTTAACGCGGCTTGGTACCAAATAGTCTCGCGCTCCTTCTGGTGTTGCTTTAGTCAAAATTGGCGTTTCTACATCAACAAAACCATGCTCATCCATATAACGACGCATAGCGCTGGTCACTTTATGACGGAACAATAATTTTTGTTGCATTTCAGGGCGACGTAGATCCAAATAGCGATATTTCAGACGCATCTCTTCCGAGGCTTCCAAGTTCTCATCAATCGGAATCGCCGGTGGTTGAGCCTTGTTTAGGATGGTGATCTCTTGCGCCAAAACCTCAATATCGCCTGACGCCATGTTTTTATTGACCATATCTTCAGGGCGAGCACGGACAGTACCTTTAACCTGGATCACGAATTCATTGCGCAATTTCTCTGCAGTTTCAAACAATTCCTTGAAATCAGGATCCACCACTACCTGCAATACACCTGTGCGATCTCTTACTTGTAAGAAGATAAGGCCGCCTAAGTCACGACGACGATGCACCCAGCCCGCCATTGTAACTGATTGATTTTCATTGCTTTTTGATAATTCGCCGCAGTAGTGGCTACGCATATTTGTGCTCATGGATAATCTGTCCGAAAGTCTGAAAATTTAGTTTGTGAGCAAGCGCCCAGAAAAACGCCATATGGTACGCCACCACTGGATTTGAAGCAACCAAAAGCCCGATTATTCATAGTGACTAGTGTCATAAAAACTTCCCTTTTATGCAATTCACCTGTCATAACACTAAAGCAGAATGTAGCCATACAAATTTAGTATAAGTCGTTGAATTTAGGTGCTAGAAATATGATTAACAGCGAACAAATGGTGGATCAATTCTTACCACAGCTCGATAAGTCGCCACTTATTAAGTCAAAAGTAACGCAATTATTCGCTGGTCTTTTTCACCAAGCCGAAATCAATCAGTTTTTATCTGAACACCAACATTTATCACATTTGGATTTTTTGGAAAAAGTGAATGAACATTTGGGGTTGAGTTATAACGTCAGTAACAGCTCTCTTGAAAACATTCCAGTGAAAGGACGCGCGGTATTAATCGCTAATCACCCGCTGGGTTCTTTAGATGGTTTAGCTTTGCTGGCGCTGATTCTTTCAGTCAGACCCGACGTAAAAATCGTGGTAAACGATATCTTATGGCGTCTTGAGCCGCTACGTCCTTTTTTCTTAGCAGTCAATAATATGGGCAGCAGCAATGCTAAACAAGCATTGCTGAATATTCACGATGTGTTAAATGACGAGCAGCTAGTTATCTTCTTCCCCGCAGGTGAAGTTTCACGCTTGTCAGTTCGCGGAATTCGTGATGGCAAATGGCATTCAGGCTTTTTAAAAGCGGCCAAACAAACTCGATCGCCTATCCTACCCGTTTTTGTTGGAGGTAAGAATTCTAAATTTTTCTACGGCTTTTCTTTCTTTGCTAAGCCGCTAAGCGCTCTACTCTTGGTAAAAGAGATGTTTAAAAATGTTTCTTTAACTTTGCCCATTAAAATCGGAAAAATAATCCCATACAGTGCTTTTAGCGGTTTATCCACTGGCAACTCCTATGCAACTAATCGCTTTAAGCAACACCTTTATCGTTTAAAAAATGATAAAGATGAGCTCTTCAATACAGAACAATCCATTGCCCATCCTGAAAATCGGAAAGCGCTGAATGATGAGCTCAATGAGTGCCAACAGTTGGGAGAAACACCCGATGGCAAGTTAATTTATCTACTAGAAGACCAACAAAATTCCACCATACTACGCGAAATTGGCCGTCTTCGAGAAATTGCTTTTCGTGCAGTAGGAGAAGGCACAGGCAAACGCCGAGATTTGGATAAATATGATTATTATTATAAACACCTAGTCTTATGGGACGATGTCGATATGGAAATTGTCGGCAGTTATCGTATTGCCGATATTGCCAAACTTAGCGGAGAGCAAGATTTATACTCGGAGACTTTATTTAGTTACGAGCATTGTATACAGGATAAGTTTTTGCAAAGCATGGAGCTTGGTCGTAGTTTTGTACAACCTCAATACTGGGGCAAACGAAGCTTAGATTATTTATGGCAAGGAATTGGTGCTTATTTACGTCAAAATCCGCATATTCGTTATTTGTTTGGGCCTGTCAGTCTTTCCAACGAGCTTCCTTACTTTGCCAAAGATCTAATGATTTACTATTTTTGTCATTATTATGGAGCAGCTTTACCATTGGTTCGCTCGTATAACTCATATAAAATCAAACCAGTACAAAAAGCTAAACTAGAAAAGATGTTTAACCACTTAGATAAAAAAGCAGGTTTCAAATTGTTAAAAGCTGAAATGACTAAGCACAATTGCCAAATACCTACTCTATTCAAACAATACAGTGATTTATGCGAAGAAGACGGCGTTCAATTCTATGACTTTGGCATCGATCCCAACTTTGCCGACTGCATCGACTCTATTGTTTGGGTGGATACTCATAAGCTCAAAGCAAAGAAAAGAAAGCGCTACCTTGAAGAATAAGTAGCACTTAAATTTTGCGTTCTTTTTTCCTAGCACAATATTTCTTGAATGACTTTCTCATAGACTATTGTCAATTGATTGAGCTGCTCGATACTGACACACTCGTTGGCTTGATGAATGGTCTTGTTAGAAGGTCCTAACTCAATAACTTGCTGAGCTATTTGCTTAATAAAGCGACCATCAGAAATACCACCAGCCGTTGTAAGGCTTGGAGTAATAGCCATTTCTTTTTGCAAAACTTTTTGCACAGTTTTTCGTAATTTCCCACGCTTAGTTAAGTATGGTTTTGCTTCATGCTGCCACTCGATATCAGCTTCTAGGCCATACTTTTCTACTTTTTTATGTACATAGGCTTTAATTTTTTTAAAACTATTACGTGGTGAGTATCGTAAATTAAAGGTTAATTCCAAACTGGCAGGGGTAACATTTAATGCACCGCTTTCTGAGTGCACTCTAACTAGTTGGCAACTGGTCGAGGGGAAATAACGGCTAGGTAAATCCCAGCGCTTGTGGGAAAGTTTGTAAATCAATTTTGAAGATTTCTGAATTGGATTTATTAAGTGTTCTGGGTAACCCACATGCCCTTGTTTTCCATGAATAGTGATCTGGCAATTAATCGAGCCGCGCCTACCAATACGGATGGCATCGCCAAGCGCTGACTCACTGGTTGGCTCGCCAACAATGCAATAATCAAATTTTTTACCTTGTTTTATCAATTGCTTAACTATCTCTTGCGTTCCGAATTGAGCATCACCTTCTTCATCAGAGGTAATCATAATGCCAAGCGATCCTTTATGATTTGGATGTCGTCTCACAAAATTTTCCATCGCAACCACCATTGCGGCCAAGCTGCCTTTCATATCCGATGCGCCGCGACCATAGAGAAAGCCATCTTTGACTACTGGAGTAAAAGGATCGGTCATCCAATTAGCGTTCTTACCTGCTGGCACCACATCGGTATGTCCCGCAAATACCAGTATTGGCTGATTTTCTCCTTTAATTGCAAAAAAATTCGAAACTCCGTTTCTATTAAATGTATCAACTTTGAAGCCAAGTTTTTGCAACCGTTGAATGATAATGTCATTTACACCAGCATCGTTTGGGGTAATCGAAGGACAAGCTATTAGTGATTTAGCAAGGTTAATGGTTTCTGATGAATCTTGCGATATGCTCAATGCCTTTACATTATTGATAATGTCAGCTGGAGGTGATATGTCAGTATTTTTGAATCGTTTTAGCATAAAAATTCTCTCAATTTATACTTCTATATAACTCTGTCAGATGACATTGATACGCAGGTATGATGAAAGTTTTAAGACAATCAGCGCCTAATTTCACTTTTAAAAAACAACCCACTGTACTAAAGTAATCAACACTCAATACCAGCAACTTTCAATAAACGCATGAAATATATCATCAGTATCTTTATTGCCATCTTTAGTTTCCAGACATGGGCATTACCAACTTTAATTCATAACGTTAAAGGCTATTCTATAAACGATGGCGAGCTGGTTGAATTTGATGCCATTTTATTCGAAGACGACAGCATTATTGATATTGGCTCAAGAGAAGAGCTAGCAAAAATGGTCAGCTTTAGCATTAATATTGACGGCAAAGGTCAAACATTACTGCCTGGATTGATCGACTCCCATGGTCATGTGTTGGGTTTAGGCAATAACCTGCAACAAATCGATTTGCGTAATATTGAGAGTTTGGATGAATCTCTGGATGTCATTAATAATTACGCCAAAGCCCACCCTAAAAAACGCTGGTTAACTGGGCGCGGTTGGAATCAAGTACTTTGGACGCCGCAAGAGTTTCCACATCGAAAAGATCTGGATGAAATCAATAAGGAGCGACCCATTTGGTTAAGGCGAATCGATGGTCATGCTGGCTGGGCCAATTCCAAAGCATTAGAGTTAGCTGGCATCACCAGCAAAACTCGCGATCCACAAGGCGGTAAAATCATTAAAGATAAGAATGGCAAACCGACGGGTATTTTAATCGATACTGCCATGGATATATTGGAAGCTAAAATTCCAGAGCAAAATGCTGATGAAATTGAAACTGCTTTAGATATGGCATTTGAGCATTTGGTCCAATTAGGAATCACCTCTGTTCACGACGCTGGGATTGATTTTGCGACCTACAAATCCATACTGAAAATGGCTGAAAAGAAACAAGTTCCCATTCGACTTTATGCCATGCTCGCAGGTTCAGACGAACATTTAAGCAGCATGCTTGAGCTTGGCAAAGTGAATGATGAGTTTCTTAAAATTCAATCGGTTAAGCTCTATACTGACGGCGCACTAGGCAGCAGAGGTGCGGCTCTATTAGAGCCGTATTCTGATGATTCGGATAATACCGGTTTATTATTTCATAGCAATAAAGAACTCATGAGTCAGATTGAGCTTATCAATAGCTATGATTTTCAAATCAATGTGCATGCCATTGGCGATAAAGGTAATCGACAAGTTTTGGATAGCTTTGAGTCTCTTCATAATAAATCATCCATCAAAAATTCGCGTCATCGCATAGAGCACGCTCAAGTAGTAGCCCTTGAGGATATCCCTCGTTTTAAGGAACTGAGCATTATCGCTTCAATGCAGCCAACTCATGCCACTTCTGATATGAATATGGCGCAAGATCGAGTGGGTTCAGAGCGCATAAAAGGTGCTTATGCTTGGCGAACCATGCTTGATAATGGTGTGTTAATCGCTTCGGGTTCAGACTTCCCTGTGGAGTTAGCAAACCCTTTTCATGGCTTATTTTCAGCGGTTAAGCGCCAAAATCATGATAATCAACCTAAAGATGGCTGGTATTCCAATCAAGCGTTAACAATGCAGGAAGCCCTTGCTAGTTTTACTATTAATGGCGCTTATGCATCGTTCTGGGAAGATAAAATTGGCTCGTTAGAAAAAGGCAAAAAAGCTGACTTTATATTAGTAGATGAGGACATCTTTAAAGAAGATAATTCGGATATTTGGGACATAAAAGTCTCTCAAACCTGGATTAATGGAGTCCAAGTTTATAAAGCGGAAGCGGCTAAATAACTCTTACTTTGGGTTTTCTAGCTCGCTCTTTTTGACTCGCTTCTTAGGGTAGTTAACCCAAAGCGTTTTAACAAAAGCAGGCGAGTAATGGTTTGCTGTCGATATTTTGCCGATTTTCTCGTAATCTATCACATAAACGTACTCGTCTTGCTCCATATTTTTGTTGGCGTACTTATCAGAAAAACTGCAACCTGATAGGCCTAAAGCCAACGGAATGAGCAAAATCGCTGTAAACTTCTGCACAATAACCTCCAATTTATTTAATTGAACTCAAAGTACACTCTCAATATAGTGTATTTTTTATACAGCTTGCAATTATTTTGAATAGTTAGTCAGCATTAGCTTTTGGCATTTGAACAAGATTGTTACAATGCACATCATCTATAGCAACACTATCAAGAACAATGCGCACAACTAATTATTTATTATCGACCCTTAGAGAAGATCCAAGTGATGCTGAGCTGATCAGCCATAAATTGATGCTGCGTGCAGGCATGATCCGCAA
>JABXIW010000234.1 GCA_013372875.1 Gammaproteobacteria bacterium
CTGGATGAGCCCACCAACCATTTGGATTTGGAAGCGGTGATCTGGCTGGAAAAATGGCTCAAAGCCTATCAAGGCGCCATTATGCTAATCTCTCACGATCGAGATTTCCTCGATCGGGTGGTTAACCGAATTGCTCATATTGAGCAGCAAGGCATCAAACTTTATAGCGGCAACTATTCCGACTTTGAAGTCCAGCGCGCTGAACAACTGGCACAGCAGCAGAGTCAATTTGAGCGTCAGCAGAAAGAAATCGCTCACATGCAGTCATTCGTGACTCGCTTTAAAGCCAAGGCCAGTAAAGCCAAGCAAGCGCAGAGCCGAGTTAAAGCGCTAGAGCGAATGGAGTTGATTGCACCTGCGCATGTGGATTCGCCATTTGATTTTGCCTTTCCTGAGCTAGGTCATGTGCCAGCGCCATTGTTGCAACTAAAAACCGTTGATGCAGGTTATCAAACCGAGCAGGGTGCAGTTAAAATTTTAGAACACATAGGCTTCTCTTTATTGCCAGGTGATCGAATTGGACTGTTAGGAAAAAACGGTGCAGGTAAGTCAACTCTGATTAAATCCTTAGTTGAGGAAATTCCTTTGTTATCTGGCGAGCGAGTTGCAGCTAAAACCATTAATATTGGCTATTTCGCCCAACACCAGCTCGATCAATTGCACCCTGAAATGTCGCCACTGCAACATTTGCAACGCGATTATCCCGATGCTACCGAGCAAGAACTGCGTAATTTCTTAGGCGGTTTTGACTTTAATGGTGACAAAGCGATTGAGCCAGTTGCGCCTTTCTCTGGTGGCGAAAAAGCGCGCTTGGTCTTGGCCTTATTGGTGTATTCCAAACCGAATCTGCTACTACTGGATGAGCCAACCAACCATTTGGACTTGGAAATGCGCCATGCCATGACAGTGGCGTTTCAGAATTTTGGCGGTGCTATTTTGCTGGTGTCGCACGACAGACACATGCTCAAAACCGTTTGTGATGACTTGTATTTAGTAGCAGATGGCAAGGTAACTCAATATAACGGTGATTTGGATGACTATGCCAAATGGACGCTCGAACAAGCCAGAGAGCAAGCTAAATCGCAAAGTGAGGCTGAGCAAGTTGTAAGTCAAAACACTGGTGATGAGCTTTCCAGAAAAGAACAACGAAAATTAGATGCGGAAAAGCGTAAGCAGCTACAACCGCTAAGAAACAAACTTAAAAAGTTAGAGCAGCAGATGGATTCTGCTCAAGAGCGGTTAGCTCATCTTGATGAAATCATGGCTGATAGCTCTTTATATACGGAAGCCCGCAAAGATGAGGTGTTGCAGGTCACTGGCGAGTCGCAAAATTTAAAAGGCCAATTAGAGTTATTAGAAGAAGAATGGCTTGAGATTAATGAAACGCTTGAGTCTGCCTAACTGAAGTCGTCTAAAAGGGCACAAATCCACTAGCACTAGTTCCAAAAACTGGCGAATTATGGAAATCCTGAAAAATCGGCTGAATGACGTTTCATATCGCGCAAAGCCTTGATAGACTTAGCTCAGAATAAGGCATGACAACAAACTATGATCGAGCACGATAGAATTATCAATCCCAACGAGCTGACTGACGAAGACCACTTTGACCGAGCAATCAGACCGACCAATCTGAAAGACTATGTCGGACAAGAAAAAGTTCGCGAGCAGATGGAAATCTTCCTTACGGCAGCGCAAAAACGTCAAGATGCACTCGATCATGTATTGATTTTTGGCCCACCAGGTTTGGGTAAAACCACTCTTGCCAATATTATCGCCAATGAGATGAATGTGGGCATCAAACATACTTCGGGACCTGTATTGGAAAAGGCAGGTGATTTAGCCGCTATGCTGACCAACCTTGAGCCGAACGATGTGTTGTTTATCGACGAGATTCATCGCTTGAGTCCGCACGTTGAAGAAGTTCTTTATCCTGCGATGGAAGACTACCAGTTGGACATTATGATTGGTGAAGGTCCTGCCGCGCGTTCGATTAAGCTCGATTTACCACCTTTTACTTTAGTTGGCGCGACTACTCGTGCGGGGCTTTTGACTTCACCATTAAGAGACCGTTTTGGCATTGTGCAGCGACTTGAGTTTTATAATGTCAAAGATCTGACTGGCATTGTGATGCGTTCGGGCACCATTTTAGGGCTGAACATTGAAGAAGGCGGCGCGATGGAAGTGGCGCGTCGTTCTCGTGGAACCCCAAGAATTGCCAATCGTTTGTTACGCCGGGTACGTGATTACGCAGAAATTAAAGCCGATGGGGTGATTGACCAAAAAACCGCCAGCCGTGCTTTGGATATGCTTGATGTAGACGATAAGGGCTTCGATATGATGGACAGAAAGTTACTACTGACCATTATCGAAAAATTCTCAGGTGGTCCAGTTGGTCTCGATACACTTGCCGCAGCGATTGGTGAAGAAAGAGACACCATTGATGATGTGTTGGAGCCATTTTTAATACAACAAGGTTTTATTCAACGCACTCCAAGAGGCCGAATCGCCACTAAATTAGCCTATCAACACTTTGATATTGTCCCAAGTGATGGTGATTTGTTTAATTAATGGCTGATTTTATATGAGGAATAAGCTGGCATTAATATTCAGTTTCATACTTACTGTTTTAGGAGTTGTTATTCCTGAAAGCTCATTAGCGATGATGCCTTTGGAGAATGGGGAGTTAGTTATCCCTCGGTCTCTAGGGGCTAATGATCCTTTTATTATTAAATTTGCTTTGAGTTCTTTTTCGGTAAGTCTCTTTTATTCAGCTATTTGCTTGGTATTTAATAAATGGCATGGTTCTATTATTTATATTTTTGCTATTAATAGTATCGTTTACTTACTTTATACAGTGTTAATTTTATTGAATTCGAGCTTTATTATTGCTGCTAAGCATGGAAACTGGATTCCTTTATCGCAGTTTGCTGTATGGATATCGTTTATATTGATAATAGCTTGGCTATCATTCGATACAAACACCTTTAAAAAACACAAAAATTAACACTTTTTACCAAATCTTTGCGTTAAATTATTTAAATGAATGATATAAAAAGAGCTGAATTTATTTTGCCGATTCGAGTCTATTATGAAGATACCGATGTGGCGGGCGTGGTTTATTACGCCAATTATTTGAAGTTTTATGAGCGCGGTCGCACAGAATGGCTGCGCAGCCTTGGTTATGATCAGGACGTTTTGATCGAGCAAGGCTTGGCTTTTGCTGTAGCTCATGTGGATGCCCGTTATTTTGCGCCTGCACGATTTAATGACCATTTATTGGTCAAGACACAAATCGTTAAATCGCGTCGAGCAAGTGTGGTATTCCAGCAGCAAATTGTATTGAAAGATCCGGATGAAAACGGTGAACAAAAATTATTAAACGAAGCGACGATTAAAGTTGCCTGTGTGGATGTTAATACCATGATCCCAACATCCATGCCTGATTATTTAGTAGAGGAGATTGCCAGTGACTGGTGCTGATATGTCTATTGCGGACTTGATTTTAAAAGCAAGTATTCCGGTACAGGCCATTATGGCTTTGTTGCTTTTGATTTCGATTGTTTCTTGGGCCATGATTTTTCAGCGCTCGGCTGTTTTGAATAAAGCGGCTCGTGACGGTCGTAAATTTGAAGACCGTTTCTGGTCTGGTATCGATTTAAGTAAATTATTTGGCGATTTGAATCAAAGAACTAAGCCGGCAGTGGGTTTAGAGTCATTATTTCAGTCGGGCTATCGTGAATTTGTGCGTTTAAGAAGCCAAGAGGGCACTTCGGCCGATGCGGTGATGGATGGTACCCATAGAGCCATGCGCGTTTCTCATAGCCGCGAAATCGAAAAACTTGAACGCAACTTATCATTTCTTGCAACTGTTGGTTCGGTGACACCTTATATAGGTTTATTTGGAACCGTCTGGGGCATTATGAATTCATTTATTGCTTTAGGCGCAGTCAAACAAGCCACTTTAGCTATGGTGGCGCCTGGCATTGCTGAGGCATTGATTGCAACGGCTATGGGCTTATTCGCAGCCATTCCCGCGGTGATTGCCTATAACCGTTTTACTAATCGTTTGCAGCGCATCGAAACTCAGTATGAAAACTTCTTGGAAGAATTCTCGGGCGTGCTGCATCGTAAGGCGCATAGCAAAGGTTAATTTTTATTATGGCTCAGCTTATTCGTCGCACTAGACGCCGCCCAAAAGCAGAAATTAATGTGGTGCCTTACATTGATGTGATGTTGGTTTTGATGGTGATCTTGATGATCACTGCCACCGCCATTACTGCTGGGGTAGATGTGGATTTGCCCAGTGCTGCTGCACCGCCGTCAGAAGTTACTTACGATAACTCAATTATTTTGCAAGTTACGCTTGAGGGTGAATATAAGTTTGCTGACGATGATTTGACTTACGCCTTAGACGAAGTGGTCAGTTTAGTGCAAACGCGTTTAGAGCAAAAGCCAGAATTGTTGGTATTAGTTGGTGGTGATCAAGGGGCTGACTATGGCAAGGTGGTAGAGCTTTTGAGCATGATGAATCAAGTAGCAGGCGTGGAAAAAGTCAGTTTAATGACCAACCCCGCAAAATAAATGAGAATTAGGTAAACGATTTGTCATATAAAAAGAATATAGTACCTACCGTTTTAGCCGTTTTATTGCATGTGGTGATTATTGGCTTATTGTTGTGGAACTTTGCTTTTGAAGCTGATGAAGCGCCTAAGCAATTTGTGGATGCGCCAGTGCAAGCTAAGTTAGTCACAGCGCCAGAAACCCCAAAAAAAGATGCTACCAGTTTAAAGCGCAAGCAAGAAGAGCGAAAAAAACTGGAGCAAGAAAGATTAAAACGTGAACAAGAACAAAAGCGCGAGCAAGAACAAAAACGCCAGCAGCAGCTTGAACGTGAGCAACAACAAAAACTAGAACAGCAACAGAAGCAGGCTGAACAAGAAAAGCTTGAGAAACAAAAATTAGAAGCGGATAAAATCGCGAAACAAAAAGCAGAAGAAGAGAAAAAACGCTTAGCCGCCGAAGCAGAGAAGAAACGTAAAGCAGAAGAGGCTAAAAAGAAAGCCGAAGCTGAAGCGAAAAAGAAAAAACTTGAAGAAGATAAGCGCAAAAAGGTGGAAGCCGAACGTAAGCGTAAAGAGGCAGAGCATAAAAAGCGTGAAGAAGCGGAGCGTAAACTTCGTGAGCTTGAAGAACAAATGGCTAGCCTTGATGACGAGCTATTTGAAGCCGATAAGGGTGATGTACGACAAACTCAGATCATGAACGATGTTGAAAAATATCGTGCAGCCATTGGTGCTAAAGTAAAACGTTATTGGTATGTGCCTGAGTCCGTTGGCTCTTGTGTCGTGAGCTTTAACATTGGACCTGGTGGTATTATTCTGGATATTTCAGATAATGGTGGTGATATTGAGTACTGTGAATCGGGTATTACAGCTATTAAGAAAGCGGTGCCGTTACCTGTGTCGGACGACCCAGAAGTGATGAAAGTATTAAAAGATGCTGTTATAAAATTTGATCCAAGTTTTAAACAATAGCAAAAACTAAAAAGTGGAATTTTAAGCAGATGAAAAGAATTGTATTTTTAATATTGGCAGTATGTTTGAGCATAACTCAATCGCTTAAAGCGGAAATTGAAATTGTTATTACCGAAGGGCGCGATGATGCACGACCAATTGCAATTGTTCCATTTGCCTTTGAATCAAGCAGCGTTGTTGTTGCGCCGCCTTTTGATTTTGCCAAAATTATTGCTGACGATTTGGCGCGCTCAGGAAAGTTTAACCCCACCGAAATTGGCAAGTTGCCACAAAGACCTGCATCAATTGAACAGGTGGATTTAAGTCTTTGGAAGCAACTAGGCGTCGATGCGGTAGTCTATGGGGTTGTGAAAGAAAAAAGCCCTGGTACTTACCAAGTGTCTTATGATTTAGTTGACCCTTACAATGATAAGGCCATTTTTGAATCGGAAATTGCCGAAGGTTCGTATCCACTGATAGAGCAATCGCAGCATTTATTGTTGCTGAAAGACAAAATTTTGAGTAATGATAACTTCCGTTGGAATGCACATATCGCCGCGGATGAAATCTATGAGGCCTTAACAGGCGAGCGTGGTGCTTTTGCCACTCAGATTGCATATGTGGAAGTGGATAGAAGTCAGCCAAACCCTTATCAACTATTTGTATCCGACAGCGATGGTTATGGCGCTCAGCGTATTTTCTCTTCGCGTCGTCCGATCATGTCGCCAGCTTGGTCACCAGACGGCCAACAGCTTGCTTATGTATCATTTGAAAATGGTCGATCGGAAATTATCGTGCAAGATTTAGCCCGCGCACAGCGCTCAACCATTGCTAGTTATAAAGGCTTCAACAGCGCGCCAGCATTTTCGCCCGACGGTAGTAAAATGGCGATGGTGTTATCGAAAGATGGCAACCCTGAAATTTATATCATGGATCTAGTCACTCGTGATTTGCAACGCTTAACGCGTCACTATGCGATTGATACTGAGCCATCGTGGAGCCCTGATGGAAAAAGTTTGGTTTTTACTTCTGATCGCGGTGGCCGCCCACAGATTTATCAGGTCTTTCTAGGCTCAGGCGAAACTAAAAGGGTTACCTTTGAAGGCCGTTATAACGCTGGCGCTGAATTTTCACCTGATGGAAACTCTATTGTGATGGTGCATCAGAATAATGGCAATTTCCATTTGGCGAGTCAGGAATTAGACACTGGCGCTATAAGTATTTTGACCAAAACGCGCCTTGATGAGTCTTTATCGATTGCCCCGAACGGTAGTATGATTATTTATTCGACGGTGGACGGTCGACAAAAAGTATTAAGCACTATATCAATGGATGGGCGTTTTGGAATGCCGATCCCAAGTACCACTGGTGAAGTTAAAGCGCCTGCATGGTCACCATTTTTGAGATAAGTTTGTAGTAGATTTTTTAACAAAGAGTTTTTAAATTATAAATCCTTCTGACATTTGGAGAACACAATGAAACATTTATTCAAATTATTGGCTTTAGCAGTATTTGCCTTGGCAATTTCGGCTTGTAGCACCACTAAACCTGCCGATACCAACGATACGGTTGTAGAAAATACAGGCCCAACTGCTGAAGAACTAGCTGAGCGTCAAGCTGCTGAAGAAGCACGTCGTCGTGCTGAAGCTGAAGCTGCACGTATTGCTGCTTTATTAGATAGCACTACCGTTTATTTTGGCTATGACCAAGATGTGTTGGATGCAGAATACACCGAAATGCTGCGTTTGCACGCTGAGCGTATGGTAGCCCAAAACCGTAGTGTGACTTTAGAAGGTCATGCTGATGAGCGCGGCACTCCTGAATACAACTTAGCTTTGGGCGAGCGTCGTGCTAAAGCGGTAGCACAAATGCTAAGAACTTATGGTGTTGCGGACAGCCAAATTGAAGTGGTGAGCTTTGGTGAAGAGTCGCCTGCAGTAATGGGGCATGACGAATCATCTTGGGCGAAAAACCGTCGAGTAGAACTTAACTACAAATAAGTCGTCCAACTATTAGCCATTTGAAAATACGGTATTTTTATGAAGTTTAAGATTTTTGCAGCAGCGAGTTTATTGAGTTTTGGGTTTGCGGTACAAGCGGCGGCACCCGTAGTAGATGCACAAGATGCGCGGGCGCAACAGCAGGTTCGTTCTAGTCAACAAAATCAATTGATCGCGGAATTAGTGCTGCAGATAAATCAACTTCAACAGGAAGTTCGCCAATTACGCGGACAACTTGAAGAGCAAGAATACCGTATGAATCAAATGGCTAAGCAGCAAAGAGAGCTTTATATTGACTTGGATCGTCGTATTCAAGCGGGTGTTGTGGCTCAAACTACTGAAGATGGCGATGAGTCTGAAGATACGTCTGCTGACAACTCCCTAGCAACTGCTAGTAGCGACGTACAAGCTGCTTATAACAAGGCTTTTACTCAATACAAAGACAAGAAGTTTGCGTTTGCTAAAAGCTCATTTAAGACTTTCTTGCAAGACTTTCCACAAGAACCATTGGCTTCCAATGCGCATTTTTGGCTCGGGCAACTGCATTTGAAAGACAATGAATACGATCAAGCTGAAGCCCAATTTAAAGCAGTTTATGAAGGCTTTCCAGCTGCTAATAAAACTGATGTGGCGATCTTAAAACTAGGTCAGCTTGAAGAAGCTCGCGGGGACACTGCTGCCGCCAAAGGCTATTATCAAAAAGTGGCGCAGGACTTTCCTGACACTACTGCAGGTAAATTAGCCAAAGCTAAGCTCGATACGCTTTAAACGTATATTCTTTATAAACCGCCTTAGGGCGGTTTTTTTATACCAATTGGTTTTTATTTATGGGGTTCAATCGACTATAATTCGCGCAATTATTGATATTGGCTATATATTTTGAGCAAGTTACGCATAACAGAGATATTTTATTCCCTTCAAGGCGAAAGTCTAACGGTCGGGTTGCCAACCGTATTCGTCCGATTAACAGGTTGTCCATTGCGTTGTGTTTATTGCGACACTGACTATGCCTTTGGTGGAGGTGAGTGGATGACTTACGAGGGAATAATGGCCGAAATAGCTCAATATGATTGCCCCAATGTTTGTATCACGGGCGGCGAGCCACTGGCGCAAAAACGTGTTTTTGATTTTTTTACTCTGCTTTGCGACCAAGGTTATCAAGTATCAACCGAAACTGGCGGTGCTAACGACATTGAGCCTTTAGATCCAAGAGTTATGACCGTGATGGATCTTAAAACCCCAGATTCTGGTGAAATGGCCAGAAATCTGTATACCAATATTGAGCATCTAAAATCAGGGGACCAAGTCAAGTTTGTGATTTGTAGTCGTAAAGATTTTGACTGGGCAAAGATGACGGTTGAGCAGTATGATTTAACCAATAAATGTGAAGTGCTGTTTTCACCGAGTTATGGTCAAGTGGAATATCAACAATTGGCGGAATGGATTTTAAAGGATAAGCTGAGAGTGAGAATGCAGGTACAACTTCATAAAGTCATTTGGGGAGAGAAGACTGGTGTCTAATCGTATAAAAATAACTGATGAAGTGAGTATGGATATAGGAGAGCTCTTATCCTCGGATTTATGGCTCTCATTTTTCGAGTTGGTTTTTTATTTGATCTCTATTTTGATCATTATAGTCGCAGTATTTAAGTTACATAAAAACAGGCCTTCAAAAGGAACAATGCAGTTGTTGATGAGGAGTGTTATTTATTTATCACTGACTATTTTAGTAACTATAATGACGTTCATTTATTCGGAAGACATCCCTCATTTTATTTATATTATTTATAAATTTTCGAGCTTATTCTTAGCAATTATATTTATGTTTTGTTCAATAGGACTATATAGATTCGTAAGCGGTTTGTTGGTAGAGAGAAAGTAATGACTAAAAAAGCTGTAGTTCTTTTATCGGGAGGCTTAGACTCCACTACCGCTTTGGCGATTGCTAAAGAGCAAGGGTTTGAGTGCTATACCATGAGCTTTAACTATGGCCAGCGTAGTTTGGCTGAGCTAAATGCTGCTAAGAAAATCTCGAAAAATTTTAATGCGGTTAAACATATCGAAGTCAACTTGGATATGACCGAAATTGGCGGCTCAGCTCTAACAGACCATTCGATTGATGTTCCTGTGAATGAGCAGATAGAACAACAAGAAGTCATTCCCGTGACCTATGTACCTGCACGCAATACGGTTTTCCTTTCCATTGCGCTTGGCTGGGCAGAAGTGTTGGAAGCTAGTCATATCTTTGTTGGGGTAAATGCGGTGGATTATTCTGGTTATCCTGATTGTCGTCCAGAGTTTGTACAAGCCTTTGAAAACATGGCAAATCTAGCTACTAAAGCTGGAGTTGAAGGCCGTAAGCTCAGCATTGCCGCGCCGCTGATTGATATGACCAAAGCCCAGATTATTGCCAAAGGTGTGGAATTAGGTGTTGATTACAGCCAAACGGTATCTTGTTATAAGGCTACCGATGATGGCTTAGCCTGTGGTGAATGCGATTCCTGTATTTTACGAGCGCAAGGTTTCAAAGGGCAAGGAGTTGCAGATCCCACTAAATACCAATCAAATGTCACTAACGAGTGTTAAAGTGCGTCAGGATGAAAAAGGTTGGGACTCTTTTCATGAATAAAGAGGTTTTTATATTAGTGGCTTGTTTTTGCTTATTCGGCTGTATAAAGGATAAGAACCTAGAAGCCCCAAAAGTTGGTGAGCCAGTTATCTCAATAACTTTTAGAGATATTGAGGATCATGAGCCACTAGAAATTGAAAAAATTCTTAGGAATGCGCATTTTAATTCTTTTACTAGTAATTGCTTTGGACACGGAAATATTGACGATAAAGGGAGCGGGGCTTCAAGTGATGATACAGAAAGTAAAGATATTGAGTAGTTGGTTATAGGCAGATATTGCTGATTTATTGGGATCTCTGTATAATTCCGCGCAATTTCTGGGTTAGCTATGGCTAGCCCTTTGTTTTCTTTATTTTTTATGATCAAAACGGAGTCCGAAATGGCTATCGAACGTACTTTTTCTATCGTTAAACCTGATGCAGTTGCGAAAAACGTAATTGGCGAAATCTACAGCCGTTTCGAGCGCGCTGGCTTACGCATCGTTGCTTCTAAAATGATCCACTTATCTCGCGAAAAAGCTGAAGGCTTCTACGCAGAGCACGCTGAGCGTCCATTCTTCGGTGCTTTAGTTGATTTCATGACTTCCGGTCCAGTAATGGTTCAGGTATTAGAAGGCGAAAACGCCATCAAAGCTAACCGCGAAATCATGGGCGCTACTAATCCAGCTGAAGCTCTACGCGGCACTATCCGAGCAGACTACGCTGTATCAGTTGACGAAAATGCTGCACACGGTTCTGATAGCCCTGAGTCTGCTGAGCGTGAGATTAGTTATTTCTTCGGTGCAGATGAAATCTGCCCGCGCACTCGATAAAAACGGTTATTTTGTCCAATTTCTTTGTTAAAAGTTAAATTTCAGGCTTCTCATTAACTAGAGTTAACTACGAATCTGAAATTTATCTTTTGCCTCGAACTTGAACAAAATCCTACGTTTTTTGGCAAGTTGTTTAAAAAAGGCTTTTCATTTCGATGAAAAGCCTTTTTTAGTGTAAAATACAGTCGATTTAATAATTTAATCGCAAAAAGGTATCAGTAATGAGTGTTCAACAGGTTAATGAAAAAATAAACCTACTCAACCTGACGCGCGATGGAATGGTGGAGTTCTTCAAAGAACTTGGCGAAAAACCATTTCGTGCCACTCAGGTTTTGAAATGGATCCACCAATTCGGAGTCGAAGACTTCGACGAAATGACCAACATCAGCAAAGCATGTCGCGCCAAGTTACATGAGCTTGCTGAAATCAAAGGCCCTGAAGTGGTCGGCGTGCAAGAGTCTGCCGACGGCACTATCAAATGGGCTTTGCATATTCCTGGTGGCCAAGCCATTGAGACGGTTTTTATTCCTGATGGTAAGCGCGGTACTCTTTGTGTATCTTCGCAAGTTGGTTGTGCTTTAGAGTGCAGCTTCTGCTCTACTGGCTATCAAGGCTTTAACCGTAACCTTTCTACTGCAGAAATCATTGGTCAAGTTTGGCATGCTGCGCGTTATCTCAATGGTAAGCATAAATCTGATGATCGCGTGATCACCAACGTAGTGATGATGGGTATGGGTGAGCCTTTGGCGAACTATGAGCCCGTGGTTAAGTCTATGGACTTGATGATGGAAGATAATGCCTATGGCTTATCTAAGCGCCGCGTAACATTAAGTACCTCTGGCATGGTGCCGCAGTTAAAACGTTTGATTGATGATATTGATGTGGCTTTGGCGATTTCTTTGCACGCGCCGAATGATCCGCTACGTGATATTTTAGTACCAATTAATAAGAAATACCCAATTGCTGAATTAATGCCAGCGATACATCATTACTTAGATCGTTCTAATGCAGCGCGTAAGGTGACCATTGAGTATGTAATGCTGAAAGGTATCAATGATTCGTTGGAGCACGCCAAGGAACTTGCCACATTATTGAAAAATACACCTTGTAAAATCAACCTAATCCCCTTTAACCCGTTCCCACAATCGGATTATGAGACATCGACCCCACAAAGCATTGATTTATTTAGTGATTTTTTGATCAAGAAAGGGTATGTTGTGGTAACGAGAAGAACGCGCGGTGATGATATTGATGCAGCTTGCGGACAGCTTGCTGGCAAGATTAACGACAAAACAAAACGTCAATCGCGCAGAGAAGAAAATACTTCAACTGGCACACCTTCAAATAAGAAGTTCAAAAAGCAAATACCAGTGGAGTTGAGTAACTAACAAAGGATCAAATTGTCATGAAATTAGTCGCTGTGACCTCTTTATTCGCATTAACGTTGTTAATGGGCTGTGAAACTACAACAAAGACTAATGTAAAACATGCCACCGATGACCAAATTGAAGTCGGCTCGCGTACCGCCGACTACAAGGCTGCCGCTGAAAAGCGCTTGGCTTTGGGTTTGGGCTATATTGAGCGCGGTCTATTGGAGCGCGCAAAAAGAAATCTGTTAAAAGCCGAAGAATATTCGCCTGATTCGCCAGATGTGATGTTTGGTTTAGCCTATTATTATCAAAGAGTATTAGAGCTTAATAAAGCTGAATCCTATTACAAAAAGGCTATTAATCTTGATCCTAATAATCCTGACTATTTAAATGCTTACGGCGCTTTTTTGTGTACTTCGAAAAAAGATTACCAAGGCGCGGTCGAATATTTTTTGAAAGCGGTAGAGAAACCTGAATATACAGCAGTTGGCGAAAGCTATGAGAATGCGGGTTTTTGTACTCTAGAGTCGCAAAACTTTGAAATGGCAGGCCAATATTTTCAAAAGGCCATGACCTTTAACCCACGCTTAACTCGTCCCTTGTATGGTCTAGCTTTGATGTCTTTTGAGCAAGGCCAATATAATGCGGCGGAATCTTATTTATTACGATTTGAAGGGAAATCAAAACCTACAGCAGATAGTTTATTGTTAGGTTATAAAATTGGTCGTCGCTTGAATGACCGATTTTCTATGGAATCTTATGGCGCAAAATTAACTCAGTTATTTCCGAATTCTGAGCAAGCCATAATTTATCGTAGAATGAACGGCTAACATTAAATCATTATGAGTGAAACAGAATCTGAAGTTGTAGAAATTGGACCTGGTTCTTTATTAAAAGAGTTGCGTGAACAGCAAGGTTTGTCGGTGGCTGATGTCGCGGACAAATTAAAGTTGATGGAGCAATCGGTTCGAAATATTGAAGCCGACGACTACAAAGACATTCCTATCACTTTTTATAAAGGCTACATCAAAAATTATGCACAGTTATTAGGCATCGATCCTGATAAAGCCGGTGAAAGTTTCAGTCAATTTGCTCAGAATCATGGCTTAGAAAAAGCCACAAAGGTAACTTCTTCCTATCGCGCTGAGTCAGCCAATCGTCAGCGAAATATCAAAGCCGCTCGGTTCTTTGTCAAGCTCGTTTCTTTTTTAATGGTACTCGCTATCGTCTATTCCATTTATTACTTATTAGCAGAAAAGGGCTATTGGAATAAATTTATTAACAGCTTCGATAAAGAAAATCCTGCGCAAGAGCAGCCTTTGGATACCGATGATAATGAAGGTGAGTTAATTCCAGAAACCGATACTAATTTAATTTCAATGACGCAAGCGGATGGCTCAACAAATAATCTTGAGTCAGAACAGGAAACATTAGCCATAGATTTAAGCCGTGAAAAAGAGTCTTCTAATGGCTCACTTGAGCTTAGCGATGCTCCAATAAATGCTTCTTCTGAGCCTCAAGAGACTTTAACAGTGGCTCTTGATAACAGCTTAACACTCGATTTTAGTGGCGACTGTTGGATCCAAGTGATTGATGCTACAGGAAAAGTTTTGGTTTCCGGCACTAAACGCGATGGCCATATTTCTAACGTAACAGGGCAGCCGCCTTACCGCCTGACGATTGGTGATGTTTCAAGCGTTTCCATCCAATATCAAGGTCAAGCGGTGGACTTAACCGCTTATTCCTCCACAAAGATAGCAAAATTAGTTTTAGGCGCTTAAAATAGCGCTACTAAAACTGCAATCAGCGCTATATCGTAACAGCAATTATGAATAACAATTCTTGGATTAAACGACGCAAGTCTCATCAGATCATGGTGGGTAATGTGCCTGTGGGCGGTGATGCACCGATCGCGGTACAAAGTATGACCAATACCGACACTTGCGATGTGGACGCCACGGTTGGCCAAATCAAAGCCTTAGCAGAAACTGGTGCCGATATTGTTCGAGTATCAGTGCCGACCATGAAAGCCGCGGAAGCCTTTAAGCTGATCAAAGAGCAGTCGCCAGTGCCATTAGTCGCAGATATTCACTTTGATTATCGAATTGCTTTGCAGGTTGCAGAATATGGCGTGGATTGCTTGCGGATTAATCCTGGTAATATTGGCGCCGAAGCGCGAGTCAAAGCGGTGGTCGATGCAGCCAAGGCACGTAATATTCCGATTCGTATTGGCGTTAATGCAGGATCGCTGGAAAAAGATTTGCAGGAAAAGTATGGCGAGCCAACGCCCGAAGCCTTGGTGGAATCGGCTTACCGACATATCGAGTATTTAGAAAAATACAACTTTAAAGACTATAAAATCAGCCTCAAAGCATCCGATGTTTTTATGACGGTTGCGGCTTATCGCATTTTGGCCAAAGAAATTGATAAGCCATTGCATTTAGGCATTACCGAAGCGGGCTCATTCCGCTCAGGAACCGTTAAATCCTCTGTGGGCTTGGGAATGTTATTGGCCGAAGGCATTGGTGATACCATTCGCATCTCCTTGGCCGCCGATCCAGTACAAGAAGTCAAAGTCGGTTATGACATATTAAAAAGCCTTGGCTTGCGTCAACGCGGTATTAACTTAATTGCTTGTCCCTCATGCTCACGCCAACAGTTTGATGTGATTAAAACCGTCAATGCCTTGGAAGAACGCTTAGAAGATGTGAACGAACATATTGATGTAGCGGTGATCGGTTGTGTAGTTAATGGTCCAGGCGAAGCTAAAGAAGTGGAAGTTGGCTTAACGGGCGGCTTTAAAAAGTCGATGCTTTACACCAATGGTGAGAAAAGTCATAAAGTTGCTAATGAAGATTTGGTGGATGAGCTGGAAAAGCAGATTCGCGATAAGTTGGCGGCAAAACAAGCGCAAAAAGAGGCTTTAACTAAAGGAGAAAACGAAGTTGAGATTAAACAACTTTAAGTATTGTTTCTTTTTAGCTTTATTAAGTTTTAACCTCATCGCACAAGATAAGGAACCAAATATGAAAACCGTCAAAGGAAGTTTTGAAGTCAATTTAAACCCAGCGCAAGATGATATTGATATGGGGCGTTTTTTACTAGATAAGACTTATCAAGGCCCTTTATCGGGTAGTGCTAAAGGGCAAATGTTAAGCCATAGAACCAGTGTTGAAGGTTCCGCTGGCTATGTGGCGCTAGAGCACTTTGAAGGCGAGCTTGATGGCAAAAAGGGTGGTTTTTCTTTGGTGCACAAAGGTTTAATGGAAAATGGCACTAATTCTTTAAATATCACCATTATCCCTAACTCTGGTAGCGGTGAACTACGCAGTATTTCCGGCTCTTTGGAGATTATCATTGAAGATGGAAAGCACTTTTATGAATTGAACTACCAATTATAGCGAACGTTAAAGTGATTGTTGACGTAGATTGTTCTTTTATTGCTGATGAAGACTCATTCCACGAAGTTTTCAAAAGAACTTTTGGATTCCCAGACTTTTATGGGAAAAATTTTGATGCATGGATTGATTGCATGACTTATCTAGACGACCCAAACTCTGGAATGGCAAAAGTTAATGTAAGTCATGGTGAAATTTGTACTCTTAACCTTATAAATGCCAAAAATTTTCACAAAAATGCTAAATCGCTATTTCATACGCTAAACGAGCTGGTTGCCTTTGTAAATTATCGAAGAATCGAAATGAATGAAAATCCTCTTTTAGCAATCAGCTATTTCGTTTAAAAACATTAAAAACCCTACTGTTTTCCTGCAAATCCGCTATAATCTCGCTCTTATTTGTAGAATTAATCGTACCAATCGGAAAACGCCTTGAGTCAGAAAATCCAAGCCATTCGTGGCATGAATGATATTTTGCCGCAGCAAACGCCTTATTGGCAGAAGTTGGAAGCAATTTTGCGCCAGCTGATGGCGTCTTATGGCTATAACGAAATTCGTATGCCGATTGTGGAAAAGACCAGTCTTTTCAAGCGCGCGGTGGGTGAAGTGACCGATATCGTCGAAAAGGAAATGTACACTTTTGACGATAGAAATGGCGACAGCTTGAGCTTGCGTCCAGAAGGTACTGCCTCTTGCGTACGAGCAGGGATTGAGCATGGTTTGCTTTATAACCAAGAACAGCGCTTATGGTATATGGGCCCCATGTTCCGTCATGAGCGCCCGCAAAAAGGTCGTTACCGCCAGTTCCACCAATTGGGAGTGGAAACTTTTGGTGTGGCGACGCCGGATATTGATGCGGAATTAATCTTAATGACCGCGCGTTTATGGCAAGCCATTGGCATTGATGATTCGGTGCGTTTAGAGATTAATTCTTTGGGCTCGAACGAAGCGCGAGCGGAATATCGTGATGCTTTGGTGGCCTTTTTAACGCCGATTAAAGATGAGCTAGACGAAGATAGCCAAAGACGTTTGGATACTAACCCTTTGCGCATTTTGGATACGAAAAACCCGCAGACTCAAGAGTTAGTGGCCGATGCACCAAAGCTGGCGGATTACTTAGATCAAGAGTCTAAAGAACACTTTGCGCGTTTATGCCAAATTTTAGATGCCAATGGTATTGAGTATCAGGTCAATCAAAAGCTAGTGCGTGGTTTGGATTACTACAATCGCACAGTATTTGAGTGGATCACGGATAAATTAGGCGCTCAAGGCACTATTTGTGCCGGTGGCCGTTACGATGGCTTGACTGAGCAATTAGGTGGCCATGCAACCACCGCTAGCGGTTTTGCCATGGGTATCGAGCGCATCGTGGCCTTGATGGAAGAACTGGCGCCGATTGAGATTAAAGATGCCGATATTTATATGGTGGCATTGGGCGATGCCGCTGAATTAAGCGCTATCAAGTTAGCAGAGGCTATTCGCAGCCAATTTGACTCGGTAAAAGTTAGAACCAACTTTGGTGGTGGAAACTTTAAGAAGCAATTTAAACGCGCTGATAAAAGTGGTGCTGAGATTGCTTTAGTCATTGGCGAGCAAGAAGCCTTGGATAATACGGTTGGGGTTAAATTTTTGCGCCAACATAAAGAACAACTGGTGGTTTCGCAAAATGAAATTACCGAAAAATTACAACAAATTTTAGAAATTTAAGAGAAGTAGGAGGCCAGTCATGGCTTATGAAACCGAAGAACAACAAGTCGAAGCGATAAAGAATTTTTGGAAAGAAAATGGTACAGCCATTATTTTAGGCGCTGTTATTGGTTTAGGCGGCTTGGCAGGTTGGGTATTTTACAAAGATCATAAAACTGCTCAGGCAGAAGCTGCATCGACGAACTATAACGAAGCCTTAGCTGCAATCACTGCGGGTCAAACAGAAAACCCTGAGTTTGTTGCGCAAGCAGAAGCCTTAATTAAAGAACATCCAGAGACCAGCTATGCTTCTATGGCGGCTTTAAAGTTGGCTCAGCAATACGTTGAGCAAAATAAATATACTGAAGCTGCGGAACAATTACGCTGGGTAGCGGACAAAGGTAGTAGTACCTTTAAAGCCTTGGCTCAAATTCGCTTGGCGCGCGTTTTGTTGCAATTAGATCAATTTGCAGAAGCAGAAACAGTTGCTAAAGCCATTGAGTTTGACGCGCACAAAGCAACTAGCTTGTTGTTGCAAGGCGAGGCTTTATTGGGTCAAGGTAAACAAGATGAAGCGATTGCATTTTATAAGCAAGCCAAAGAAGCGGCTGATGGTGCGATTGAGCCAATGTTGGCAATGCGCTTAACCGAATTCGGTATTGAGTAATCAAATTCCCATTGCGTCGGGACTAGTAGGAAAACTTTATGTCACAACAAAAAAAACGATTCATGAATAGTAAGATTTTTTCTAAATTGGCAATGGTCAGCTCGATTGCTTTGTTGGCTGCTTGTGCCGATGCACCTTTGAATGAGCCAACAGAGTTGGTGGATATTCAGGAGAAATTTGAGCTTGATCGTGAATGGCGTGAAGTGATTGGTAATAGCGACAATGGTCTGTTTAACAGTTTACGTCCAGCGATTTGGGAAGAAAAAATCATTACCGCCGATCCAGCGGGTCTAGTCAGTGCGTTCGATAAAAACACGGGTGATTTAATCTGGGAAAAAGAGTTGGGCTTGCCTTTGTCGGGCGGCGTAACGGCGGATGCTGGCGTAATTGCTATTGGTACCAAAGACGCCGAAGTGGTTGTATTGGACGTGAATGATGGCTCAGAGCAATGGCGCTCAGAAGTCAGCAGTGAAATTTTAGCACCTGTTGCCATTGATGAAGGCAAATTGGTAGTCAGAACTGCCGATGGCCAAATATTCGGTTTAGATTTGCAATCAGGCAAACAAGATTGGTTCTATGACCGTGTATTGCCAAAACTTACTTTACGCGGCACATCGGCGCCATTGGCGACAGGTGGTATTGCGGTTACAGGTTTTGCTAACGGTAAAATTGGCGCATTTAACGTATTAAATGGCGACTTATTGTGGGAGCAGCGCTTGTCATCGCCGCGCGGTAGCTCGGACATTTCTCGAATTGTTGATGTGGACGCAAGCCCTGTGATTTACGGCTCTAATCTTTATGCCGCTGGCTATGATGGTTATGCGATTGCATTAGATTTGCAAAATGGTCGCTTCTTATGGCGTCATTCGACTTCAGTTTTGCGCGATCCATTAGTAGATACGCGCCATGTGTATTTAGTTAATACCGATGGCGAAGTAGAAGCCTTAGATCGCTTGAGTGGGGACTTGGTATGGAAAGCAGAAGGCTTAAAATACCGTAATTTAACTGCCGCTGCGGATAATGGAACAACCATTATTGTTGGTGACTTCGAAGGCTATTTGCATTGGCTAGACAAGTCGAGTGGCGAAGTGGTTGCACGCACTCATTTAGACGATTATGGCGTTTCAGGCACTCCAATTGTGACTCCTGAAATGATCTACGCCACTAGCCGTTATGGTTATTTGTACGCTATTAAGAACCCAAACTATCGTCCAGTTGAGCAGCCGATCGACACTGAAGCCGTAATGGATTCAGAGTAATCGGTAACGATTTTTAGGCTTTTATAAGGATCTTGGTACTCTCTATATGTTACCTGTCATTGCCCTAGTTGGCCGTCCAAACGTCGGTAAATCGACGCTTTTTAATCGCTTGACGAAATCACGTGATGCCTTGGTTGCTAACCTTCCAGGGCTTACTCGCGATCGTCAGTATGGGCAAGCCACACTCAAAGGCCAGAAATTTATTGTGGTCGATACCGGCGGTATTGCGGGCGACGAAGAGGGTATTGATGGCTTAATGGCTGAGCAGTCGCTCCAAGCCATAAAAGAAGCGGATATTGTTTTATTCTTGGTGGATGCGCGCACTGGCATGACGGGCGCAGACGAATTTGTTTCTGAGCATTTACGCCGTCAAAACAAGCCAGTTTTGATGCTGGTGAATAAAGTCGATGGTGTGCATGAAGAAGCAGCCATGGCTGAATATTACAGCATGGGCTATGAGCACGTTTTGCCGATGGCCGCAGCCCATGGTCGTGGTGTTAATAATGTTATTGAGAATATTTTCGAGCAACTTGAGCTAGAAGAAGTTGATCCTGATGCGGAAGCCGAAGAAGCCGCACAAGGCGTTAAACTTTCAATTGTTGGTCGTCCAAATGTGGGTAAATCAACTCTGGTAAACCGATTCTTAGGCGAAGATCGAGTGGTGGTTTATGATATGCCAGGCACGACTCGCGATTCGATTTATATCGAAATGGAGCGCCGTGATAAAAACTATACTTTGATCGATACCGCAGGAGTTCGTCGTCGCGGTAAGGTAAAAGAAGCGGTCGAAAAGTTTTCGGTATTAAAAACCCTGCAAGCGATTAACGACTCCAATGTTGCCATTATGGTGATGGATGCGCGTGAACCGATTACCGATCAAGATCTAAGTTTAATCAGCTATATTGTCGATGCTGGTCGCTCAATGGTGATTGCCATTAACAAATGGGATGGCATGACCGAAGATGATCGTAATGAAGTTAAAGAAGAAATCGATCGCCGCTTAGGTTTTATCGATTTTGCTAAAATTCACTTTATTTCAGCATTACACGGTTCTAATGTAGGTCACTTGTGGGAGTCTGTGGACGAAGCCTGGGAATCGGCACAAGTGGAAATGACTGCTTCGCAATTAACCAAATTGCTAGAAGAGGCCTACGACAAACATCAACCACCGATGATTAAAGGACGCCGTGTTAAACTCCGTTATGCTCATCCCGGCGGTCATAACCCGCCAATTATCGTAATTCACGGCACTGCCTGCTCTAAACTCGGCGATAGCTACAAACGCTATTTGATTAATTTCTTTAGAAATAAACTAAAGTTGATTGGCACACCAATTCGATTAGAGCTTAAAGAAGGTGACAATCCCTTTAAAGGCCGTAAAAACGAAATAACCCGCCGCCAAAGACTCAAGCGCAAAAGAGCTATTAAGAAGTTTGGTAAGAAGTAATTTACCCATGTAGTTTAGTATCAGGTAAATGCTGCTTTATATAGTTATATGCATCATCGCTAATATCAGTATCTAAGAAAGATATAAACCTAAGATTTTTTAAAGATGTAAGTTTTTTGAACCCATCATCTGTAATTTTAGTATCTTCTATCCAAAGCTCTTCTAAACGTTTGAAACTTATAAGCTTATCAATTGACTTATCAGTTATCTTTGTCGAATCTAGATCAATACATTTCAACATTGTAAGTTGAGGTAATGACATGATTCCTTTATCAGTAATAATTGCATTTTCTAGAGTTAAGCAAATGGTATCAATAGGTACATTACTTAGATCATCATCATGCCAACTAGTGGCATCCAAGTAGTTTTTTTGTTTTCTTAAAGCAAATATTTGTGGATATTTCTTTCTACTAATAATGTTTTTTATAAAGGCTATCATTTCGAAACCTTGATACTCCTAACTTCCCCATCTACAAACTTAGTTGTTAATTCTTTAGCCTTTTGTACTTGTTTTACCGAAGTCAGAGTTTTGCCAGTTTCATCTTCAGTAATGGTGTAGCCGCGTTTTAGCGTGGCTAATGGGCTTAGGTCATTGAGCTGTTGCATGCAAAGCGCCATTTGCTGCTGTTTATCTTTGAGCAGGCTATTAAAGGATTTTACTAGGTTTTCTTTAGCCAAAACTAGATCGTCTTGTCTTTGCTCCAGCTCGAATTCAGGATCGAAGGTTTGCAATCGGTAATTCAAATCCACTAAATCGCTGGAATGCTCGGTAATTAATTCGCGAAAGGCGACTAACAGGTTTTGTGTCAGTTCTCTGAGCTCGGCTCGTGATTCCATCAGCTTTTCTTTAGGATGAACGATCTGTGCGGTTATTCGATCCAATAAGGCTTGTGCGACTTCTAAACGGTGCTGAGTTTCATTCGCCAAGCGCCTTTTGAATTGGTTTAGCTTTTGTCGATATTCGTCTTGATCTGGCACTAGCAATTCTGCAGCAGCCGATGGCGTAGGGGCGCGCAAATCCGCCACCATATCGCTAATGGAAATATCCACCTCGTGACCAACTGCAGAGACTATCGGCAATTCACTGGCAAATATGGTTTCAGCTAATGATTCGTCATTAAAGCACCACATGTCTTCTAATGAGCCGCCACCGCGAGTAACCAGTAGCACATCGCAAGTCTTCTCTTGATTAGCTTGCTCAATTTGCTTAATCAAACTCTTTGCTGCCGATTCGCCTTGCACCAAACTAGGATAAATCATCACTGGTACTTGTGGCATACGGCGCTTTAATACGGTTAAGACATCCCTGATAGCGGCGCCACTGGCGGAAGTGATGATGCCAATCTTATTGGGTACTTTAGGAATGGGCTTTTTATGAGCTTGATCAAATAAGCCTTTATCTTTGAGTTTTTCTTTTAGCCGATTAAAAGCCACTTGTAGGGCGCCTTCGCCCGCGGGTTCTATATATTCGCCAATCAGTTGTAAGTCGCCTCGTGGCTCATACAGGCTCAACTTGGCGCGGATCAAGACTTGTTGACCATCTTCAGGGGTAAAACGTGCCGAGCGATTTCGATTTTTGAAAATGGCGCATTTAAGCTGAGCATTGGCGTCTTTAAGGGTAAAGTACCAATGGCCAGATGCTGGTTGCATAAAGTTAGAAATTTCACCAGTGATCCAGATTTGACCAATTTCGCGCTCAAGCTGTCGTCGAATGGTTAGCGCCATTTCGGAAACTGAAAAGACTTTCCTTGTTTCGGTTGGTGCCTGCGATGTTTTCTGGGGCTGCAAAATGGGTTGGATCATGATTTATGCTATTTATTAGTCTATAGAAAATAATTATTAAGCACTGAATTTATTTGTTTACCTTATGAATAGTTAAAAGGTATAATAACGCGCTTCATCAAGCCAGAGCAGGGTAATCGGACCCGATTTCTGGCGAATAAATGTGGTATACGATATGCGCATTATAGAGGAAGCTCTTACCTTTGACGATGTTTTATTAGTACCTGGTCATTCGACTGTACTACCTGCGGATGCGGACTTACGCACCAAAATCACGCGCGACTTTTCTTTGAATATTCCATTAGTTTCTGCCGCTATGGATACGGTGACTGAAGCTCGTTTGGCGATTGCTTTAGCTCAAGAAGGCGGTATTGGTTTTATTCATAAAAATATGACTATCGAGCAGCAAGCCGATAATGTTCGTCGTGTTAAAAAATTCGAAAGTGGCATCGTAAAAGATCCTATTACTATTCCTCCTCATACTACTATTGGCGAAGTTAAAGCCATGACAGAGCGTCACGGTATTTCTGGAATGCCAGTGGTTGATGGCGATCAATTGGTAGGTATCGTGACCAATCGCGATATTCGATTTGAAACTAATTTAGATCAGCCTGTTTCCAATGTCATGACGCCAAAAGAGCGTTTGGTGACAGTTAAAAAAGATGCCTCAAATAATGAAGTTTTAGAGAAACTTCATCATCACCGTATCGAAAAAGTATTAGTGGTTGATGATGCTTTTAACCTAAAAGGCCTAATAACGGTAAAAGATATTCGCAACGCCGAAAATAAGCCAAATGCTTGTAAAGACAGCGAAGGTCATTTGCGTGTTGGTGCTGCGGTAGGTACGGGGGCCGATACTGAAGATCGAGTAGAAGCGCTTATCGAAGCGGGCGTTGATATTATTTTAGTGGATACTTCGCACGGTCATTCGCAAGGCGTTTTGAACAAAGTGAAGTGGGTAAAACAAAAGTATTCTCACAAGCAAGTCATCGGCGGCAATATCGCGACAGCAGCTGGCGCACGAGCTTTAGTTGATGCCGGCGCTGATGCGGTAAAAGTCGGTATTGGTCCAGGCTCAATTTGTACTACTCGTATTGTAACGGGTGTGGGTGTACCGCAAATTTCCGCGATTTCAAATGTAGCGCGTGAACTAAAAGGTTCTGGCGTTCCATTTATTGCTGACGGCGGTATTCGTTTCTCTGGTGATATTTGTAAAGCGCTAGCCGCTGGTGCTTACTGTGTAATGGTGGGTTCAATGTTAGCGGGTACCGAAGAAGCGCCAGGCGAAGTTGAGCTTTATCAAGGCCGTTCTTACAAGTCTTATCGTGGCATGGGTTCACTTGGTGCTATGAGTCAGAAGAACAGCTCAGCAGATCGCTATTTCCAAAGCTCAAATGCAGCGGATAAATTAGTACCAGAAGGTATTGAGGGTCGAGTGCCATATAAAGGCGCGATGAACCAGATTATTCATCAAATGATGGGCGGCTTACGTTCAAGCATGGGCTTAACGGGCTGCGGAACTATTGATGAGATGCGTAATAAAGCTGAATTTGTGAGAGTTACGAATGCGGGCATGAACGAGAGTCATGTGCATGATGTGACGATTACTAAAGAAGCACCAAACTACAGGAGATAAACTGTATAGATTTATCGATCTCTTCGTTAGAGTTTTTATTCAGTCATGCTCGTGTACTGACTGTACACTGCGCAGCTTCATAAAACTCTGCCTTGACCTCAATAAATCTATCCGTTTCTCTCAAGTGCAACAAACAAGTTGTGCAAACGTTGTACCAAAACCGTGGATTTGTTCTGCGGTTTTTTGATTTAAGAAATTATTGAAAATTTTTATAGCTAACTGTTGTTTTTAACCTAAGAAGGTAAAGCTGATGCAAGCGAATATTCATGACCATCGAGTTCTAATTTTAGATTTTGGTTCGCAATACACTCAATTGATTGCGCGTCGTGTGCGCGAAATTGGGGTTTATTGTGAGTTGGTGCCGTTCGATATTAGCGATGATTTTATTCGTGAGTTTAATCCAAAAGGGATTATTCTTTCTGGCGGACCTGAGTCGGTAACTTTAGAAGATACACCGCGTGCTCCAGAGTTGGTATTTGAATTGGGCGTGCCAGTTTTGGGTATTTGCTATGGTATGCAAACCATGGCGCATCAGTTTGGTGGCAAGGTTGGTTCATCGGATAAGCGCGAATTTGGTTACGCCGAAGTAACTGCGGTTGATAATGATTTATTTAATGGTATCGAAGATCGAATCGTTGGCGACAAAGCGATTTTAGATGTCTGGATGAGTCATGGTGATAAGGTTGTTGAAACACCAGCAACTTTTAATGTGATTGCTTCTAGTGATAATGCGCCAATAGCCGCAATAGCTCATAAAGAAAAACCTTTCTATGGTATCCAGTTCCACGCTGAAGTGACTCACACCAAGCAAGGCGGTCGTATTTTAGAGCGTTTTGTTGCGGATATTTGTGGTTGTGAAAAGTTGTGGACTTCTGCAAATATTATTGAAGATGCCATTGTGCAAATTAAGCAGCAAGTTGGTGATGAAGAAGTCGTATTAGGCTTATCAGGCGGTGTGGATTCATCGGTAACTGCAATGTTATTGCATAGAGCCATTGGCGATAAACTCACTTGTGTATTTGTTGATAACGGTTTGCTGCGTTTAAACGAAGGCGATCAAGTGATGGATATGTTTGCCGGCAAGTTTGGCTTAAACATTATCCGAGTTGATGCAGAAGCTCGTTTTTTAGGTGAGCTAAAGGGCGAAGATGAGCCAGAAGCTAAGCGTAAAATTATTGGTAAAGTCTTCGTTGATATTTTCGACGAAGAATCGAAAAAACTGGTCAATGCAAAATGGTTAGCCCAAGGCACTATCTATCCTGATGTGATCGAATCAGCCGGTGCTAAAACGGGTAAAGCTCACGTGATCAAGTCGCACCACAATGTGGGCGGTTTGCCAGAAGATATGGAACTGAAATTAGTAGAGCCATTGCGTGAGCTTTTTAAAGATGAAGTGCGCAAGATTGGCCTTGAACTTGGCCTACCTTATGACATGCTTTATCGTCATCCATTCCCAGGCCCTGGTTTAGGCGTTCGTATTCTTGGCGAAGTTAAAAAAGAATATGCGGATCTATTGCGTAAAGCTGATGCGATTTTTATTGATGAGCTTTACAAATGGGATCTTTACCATAAAACCAGCCAGTCATTCACTGTGTTTTTGCCAGTGCGCTCGGTAGGCGTCATGGGTGATGGTCGTAAATATGACTATGTGGTTGCATTAAGAGCTGTAGAGACGATCGATTTTATGACGGCTCGTTGGGCGCATTTGCCTTATGAGTTCTTAGAGCATGTTTCCGGGAGAATTATTAATGAGGTGGATGGGATATCGCGTGTTACTTATGACATATCCAGTAAACCACCAGCAACTATTGAGTGGGAATAATTTCTAATGGGGTCAGAGTCAATTAAAGTTAACTGTGATAGTTCAAATTCTCGTAAAGAGAAATTAATTGACTCTGACTTCATTAGCTTCTCAAAGCAAGACCATCAGTTTATGCAACGAGCGATTGAGCTTGCTGCAATCGCTGAGGAAAAAGGTGAAGTGCCGGTAGGCGCGGTTTTAGTCAAGGATGATGAGATTATTGCGGAAGGTTTTAATCAGCCCATTCTAAATCATGACCCATCTGCACATGCTGAAATTATGGCACTGCGCCAAGCGGGTCAAAAGCTTCAAAATTATCGCCTTATTGATACTACTTTATATGTCACTTTAGAGCCTTGCGCCATGTGTGCTATGGCCTTAGTGCACGCCAGAGTTAAGCGAGTAGTATTTGCCACGGAAGACCCGCGCACTGGTGCGGCGGGTTCAGTTTTGAATGTATTACAACAGAATGAGTTTAATCATCATTGCATTGTTGAGAAAGGTTTGCTAAAACAGGACGCGAGCAATCAATTAAAACAATTTTTTAAGAAAAAACGATAATAATAAATGGATAATCAGGCCTATCAGGCTCCTCAAGCAAATCTTGATATAGAAATAGAAGAGCAATACCAATCTTATCAATACTTTAATTTAAGAGGCAGGATCAATCGATTAAAGTATTTGCAATTGGCTTATTTCTTGCCGACATTGTTATTCTTTGTATATTTGTTTGGCGTAGTTGCTGCATTATCCATTGTTAATCGAAATCCCACTTCTCAAGGCAAAGGGTTTTTAATGTTTTCCTATCTGAATTGGGGTTTGGTGGTGATTCTTGTGCTTGGCGTAATCAACGGATTGTGGCTCTCAGTACAACGCGCTCACGATATGGGATACAAAGGTGTTTGGGCGGTTTTGTGCTTATTGCCGTTAATTAATGCCGCTTTTTTAATTGTTCCACCTGAGGCTAAAGCTAATAACTATGGGCAGATGCCTGCTGAGAACTCATTATTAGTCGCAATTACTGGCTGGTTAGGGCTGGCCGGAGTAGCACTATATTATTTATTATTCGCCATTTTGGTGAGTAATTTATTTTAACTTTCAACACTTCAATACAACAATATATACAAGGGGATATTATGGAAAACGTTTATCAAGCGCCAGAGAGCGATATTACAACTCATGACAATGACGCTACTCAGCCAGTAAAGTTATTTAATGCCAAGGGCCGTATGGGCCGTGTTCGTTATGTTGCTTATACAGTGGGGCTAACGTTATTAATCTATATGGCATTTCTATTAGTTGCGCTAGTTGCTGGCGCTTCCGTTGGAGCTGCTGGTGGCGGAGAAGGTCTGACTTCCGTTTTAGGGGGAGCGGGTATTATCCTTTTTGCTGCGTTTTATATTTTTATTTTGGCGATAACAATTTGGGCAACTATCCAGCGCTGCCATGATTTCAATGTTTCGGGCTGGTTAACACTTTTACTGATTATTCCTTTTGCGGTGTTTGTTTTTTGGTTTGTGCCAGGCACCAAAGGTGAGAATAAATACGGTCTAAAGCCTGAGCCTAATAAAGCCATTCACTGGATCGGTGCGACTGTTGCACCAATTTTGATGGTAGTGGGTATTTTAGCCGCAATCGCCATTCCTGCTTATCAAGATTATGTTGAAAGAGCGAAATCAGCTCAAACGCAATCATACGACGGCTAATCATATTAACTTCAAAGATACCCGCTTCGGCGGGTTTTCTTTTGCAAAAATGATAAATAGCCATAAACAATTAGATGTGTCTATTGACATAAGAAGCTAATTAACTAGACTGAGGCTATGAATTTACCAGTTTGCACTAAAGCCCTAACCAAGAAAGCTTTGAAAAAGAAGGCTATGGCGTATTGTTGCGGGTAAATAATTTAATTATAAATAGTTACTAAAGCCCGCATTTTGCGGGCTTTTTTGTGGTTTAAAGAAAGGTGAAGTATGACCAATGATACCCAATGGCAGTTATTGAAGTTCGGTGGCACCAGTGTTTCCAGTAGGGAAAACTGGCAAAATATATTGAATATAGTTAAACGAAAACTGCAAAAAGGGAAAAAGGTTTTTATAGTCCACTCGGCTTTATCAGGAGTTTCTAACCAATTAGAAGCCTTAATTGAGCAAGCGCAAAGTGGAGACTTAGAGTCTTATCAGGCTGGCTATCAAGGGATTGTTGCTCAACATAAAAATTTGTTGAAAGCGCTATCGCTAGCTGAAAACTTGCTGGATCAGGATTATTTGCACTTAAAGCGCTTGCTTGATGGTGTGGCATTGTTAAAAGAAGCTAGTGATAGAGTTCGAGCTGTTATTTTAGCCCAAGGTGAATTGCTTTCAACACGCATAGGACAAGGTTTTTTACAGCATAACTTGGAGCTGCATCCTTACTGGTTGGACGCGAGACAATTTTTGGTGAGTCAAGATAGTGATGATAATTTCTTAGCGGCAAATTGCACCTACACTCAAGATAATGATTTATTGGATTTAATATCTGACTCTAAACTAGTTATTACTCAAGGTTTTATAGCTTCAAACCAAGAGCAAGAAACTGTGTTGACAGGGCGTGGTGGATCGGATGCCTCGGCAGCTTACTTCTCCGCTAAGATTGATGCGGAAAGGCTTGAGATTTGGACCGATGTCGCTGGTATTTTTACTGCTAATCCAAATCAGGTACATAATGCTCGACTGCTAAAGCAGCTGGATTATAGTGAAGCGCAAGAAATGTCGTCAGCGGGGGCAAAAGTCTTACACCCAAGAGCTATTCGTCCCGCTAGAGATTTTCAGATCCCAATCTATATCCGATCTACGATTAATCCTGAGTTAGATGGAACCAAGATTAGCAAGCAAGATACTAGCAAGGGTATCGTTAAGGCCATTACAGCTAAAGAGGGAACAACTCTAATATCTATGGAAAGCCAGCGAATGTGGCAACAAGCAGGCTTTTTAGCTGATTTGTTTATCATATTTAAAAAGCATCAAATATCCATCGACTTGGTTTCAACTTCTGAGACTAATGTTACGGTAACTTTGGATAGTTTGACTCAGGTGGTTTCGGAAAAGCAACTTGCAAAGTTGAGTCAAGAGCTGGCTGAAATATGCAGTGTTAAGGTAATACAAAATTGCTCAACAGTTTCTATAGTAGGTCAAGAAATAAGGGCAATCTTGCATAAAATGGCGTCAGCGCTCAGTATTTTTGAAACTTATCCTGTCTATCTGCTATCGCAGGCTGCCTCAGATTTAAATTTAACATTTGTCCTGGAGCAAGAGCATCAAGACAAGGTGATCGCCGCCTTGCATGAAATTTTAATCAGTAACAACCCTAATAGTGCGATTCTAGGTCCAACGGTTGCTGAACTGGAAGATACCCAAGCTGAAGTAGAAAAAAAATGGTGGCAACAAAACTCCAAAGCTATCCAAGCGTTATGCGAAGAGGAGCAAAATGCCTACGTTTATAGCTTAGAGCGAGTTAAGGAAAATGCTGGACAATTAAAAACGCTCGACCAAGTGAGCAAAATATTTTTCGCGGTAAAAGCCAACAATAACCCAGAAGTGCTGAAAACTATTTACCAGCAAGGCTTAGGCTTTGAGGCGGTCTCATTATCTGAAATTGAACTACTCTTAAAGCTATTCCCTGAAATATCAAAAGAACGAATATTCTTTACTCCTAATTTTGCAAGTAAAGAGGAATACCAAGCTGCGATTGATTTTGGTGTTTGCTTATCGCTTGATAGCAACTATCCTTTATTACATTGGCCAGATATATTTGAGAATCAAAAAATATTTTTAAGAATTGATCCTAATGTTGGCAAAGGCCATCATGAAAATGTACGTACCGCAGGAGCAACATCTAAGTTTGGGATCCCAATCTATGAATTAGCTTCAATTGACAAAATTATAATAGACAAAAACATCAAGGTTATTGGCCTACATACTCATGCTGGCAGCGGAATTTTAACGCCCCAGCATTGGGCGGAACATGCTCGATTATTAGTGAATATTGCTGGAAATTATTCAAATGTGCGCTATTTGAATCTCGGTGGTGGTCTTGGAATAAAGGAAAAAGATGGCCAGAACAGCTTGTCTCTAGCTGAAATGAATAATGCTCTGCGTGAAGTTAAAGAAGAATTTTCTCAGTACGATTTCTGGATTGAGCCTGGTCGATATTTGGTGGCCGATGCAGGTGTTTTAGTTGCAAAAGTAACGCAGGTAAAGCAAAAGCAAAACTACTATTATGTCGGACTCAATACAGGCATGAATTCTCTTATGAGACCAGCGCTTTATGGCTCGTATCATCCTATAGTTAATCTAACTAAATTGAATTGTGAGAAAAATAAACTAGCGACTATTGTTGGGCCAATTTGTGAAAGTACTGATAAATTGGGTATCGAAATTCCTTTTCCAGAAACAGAAGAAGGGGATTTGATATTAATTGAAAATGCTGGTGCTTATGGTTTTGTGATGAGCAATGAATATAACCTACGAAAGCCAGCGCAAGAAGTTTGTCTTAATCAAAGATCTGATATTGATATTTGATTTTTGTTTGATCCAAAAGTGTTTTCCACATTAGACAATAAGTATTGCTTTGCGGCGCCGTAAACTGATCGGTTATTTGCGTGAGGTTGCGCTTACTAATTGGATAAACGGTTTCTTTGTCATGATGATAGTGCAAATTGAACGTGACGGGAAAGTTGGCCTCAAACTTAAACTGAAAAGTCTGCCCAGCAATTAGTTCTGGGCAAACTTCGCCAATTTGGTTTTGATTGGCTTTGAAAATGCCGTGGTGAGTAGTAGATTTATCCTGAACACTCGCGGTTTTGCTAGCCTGACACGAAGCTAACAAAACGCAAATGCTGGAAAGGACAATTCTTTTAATCAAAGGTTTTTCAAGCTCTCAATCTGTTCGTTTAATTTGCCAATCGTGGCTTCAACTTCTGCAAGTTTAGCTTTTTCTTTGGCAACCACTGCTTCTGGCGCTTTATCGGTAAAGTTTGGATTTGATAACTTGCCAGAAATACGGGCTTGCTCTTTGTTGAGTTTATCAAGTTCTTTGTTAAGGCGAGCAACTTCTTGCTCCACATCAATCAAACCTGCCATTGGGATAAGAATCTCCATATCGCCTGCTAAAGCGGTTGCCGACATAGGTGCTTCGTCAGTAGCTTCAAGCCATTGAGTCGATTCTAGTTTGGCTAGTTTGCCTAAGAAATTTTTATAGTCGTTAAGGCGACTTTGATCTTGAGCAGAGCCATTTCTGAATAGGGCGTTAAGCGGCTTACCAGGGGCTATATTCATTTCGCCGCGAATATTTCGAATACCAACAATTACAGATTTTAACCACTCGATATCATCATGTGCTGCTTGATCCAATAAGGACTCATCCGCTTTAGGGAATTGCGCTAACATAATACTGTCGCCTGCAACCCCAGCCAATGGCGCAACTTTTTGCCACACTTCTTCGGTAATAAATGGCATGAAAGGGTGTAACGAGCGTAATAGCTGCTCTAACACGGTGACCAAGGTATGGCGGGTACCGCGTTTTTCAGCATCGCTATAATCATCGCCATAAAGAATGGGCTTAGATAATTCTAAATACCAATCGCAATAAGTATTCCAAGTAAATTCATACAAAGCATTGGCGGCAATATCGAAACGATATTGGGCAATAGCTGTTTCAAACTCATTGATGGTGCTTTGCAATTTACTAATGATCCAGCGATCGGCAAGGCTTAACATTTTTTCCTCAGCGCCAAGACCATTGTCTTGATCTTCTGTGTTCATCAACACATAGCGCGCTGCGTTCCAAATCTTATTACAGAAATTACGGTAGCCTTCAACGCGATTTAAATCGAAGTTAATGTCGCGCGAAGTAGAGGCCATGGCGCAGAAGGTAAAGCGCATGGCGTCGGTGCCGTAAGAAGCAATACCATCTGGGAATTGCTTGCGAGTGCGCTTGGCAATTTTCTCCGCTGCCTGCGGATTCATCATGCCATAGGTGCGTTTATTCACTAAGTCATCAAGTTCAATGCCATCAATCAAATCTATTGGATCTAACACATTGCCTTTCGATTTCGACATCTTTTGGCCTTGCTCATCACGGATAAGGCCTGTGATATAGATTTCTTTGAAAGGAACCTTGTCGGTAAATTTCAGAGTCATCATGATCATTCTGGCAACCCAGAAGAAGATGATATCAAAACCCGTAACTAAAACATTGGTCGGTAAAAAGGTTTCTAGCTCAGGCTTTTCTTCTGGCCAGCCTAATGTGGCAAATGGCCAAAGGGCAGAGGAGAACCAAGTATCAAGTACGTCTTGATCACGTTTTAATTCAATATCGCCAAGGTTATGCTTTGCGCGAACTTCTTCTTCACTGCGACCTACATAAACTTTGCCATCATTGTCATACCAGGCTGGAATTTGATGTCCCCACCATAACTGGCGCGAAATACACCAATCTTGAATGTTTTCCATCCAATGGTAGTAGGTGTTCGACCAGTTTTCTGGGACAAACTTAATATCACCATCTTTAACCGCTTTTAGCGCTGGCTCAGCCAATGGCGCAATTTTTACGTACCATTGATCGGTTAAATAAGGCTCAATCACTACGCCCGAGCGATCGCCTCTGGGCACTTTTAATTTGTGCGGCTCAATTTTTTCTAACAGACCTAAGGCTTCAAAATCTTCAACAATCTTTTTACGCGCGTCATAACGCTCCATGCCTTGATAGACTTCTGGTGCATTGTTATTGATATGAGCGGTTTCGGTTAGAATATTGATCATAGGTAAATCATGGCGTTTACCCATTTCATAATCATTAAAGTCGTGCGCAGGGGTAATTTTTACACAACCTGAGCCGAAATCTTTTTCCACATAATCATCGGCAATGATTGGAATTTCACGATCCGTTAAAGGCAATTTGATCATTTTGCCGATCAAGTGTGCATAGCGCTCATCTTCAGGGTGCACCGCAACAGCAGTATCACCGAGCATGGTTTCTGGACGAGTTGTGGCAACGATTAAATGACCAGAGCCATCAGCCAATGGATAGCGTAAATGCCACAAGTGACCATTTTCTTCTTCTGATTCAACTTCTAAATCGGAAACCGCGGTTAATAGTTTTGGATCCCAGTTGACCAGCCTTTGGCCACGATAGATTAAACCTTCTTCAAACAGCTGAACAAAGACTTCCAAAACCGCATTAGATAAATCGTCGTCCATGGTAAAGGCTTCGCGTGACCAGTCACAGGAATCGCCCAAACGACGCATTTGGCGAGTGATAGTGCCGCCAGACTCTTCTTTCCACTGCCAAACTTTTTCGATAAATTTTTCGCGGCCTAAGTCATGGCGACTAATATTCTCAGCGCCCAACAAGCGCTCAACCACCATTTGGGTAGCGATACCAGCATGATCAGTGCCAGGTTGCCATAAAGCATTATCGCCTTTCATACGATGATAACGTGTCAGTGCATCCATAATGGTGTGCTGGAAAGCGTGCCCCATATGCAAGCTGCCCGTGACATTGGGCGGCGGGATCATGATGCAATAGCCATCTTGGCCTGCTTGGTTCTCGGCGTTGGATGCGAAATAATTGCTATCTTCCCACTTTTTATAAATGTCTTGTTCGATAGCTTGAGGATCGTATGCTTTATCCATGGATTTGTCGGGCACTAATTTTATGGCGTAAAACCTTGAATTATAGCGCTTGTAGGGGAATTATCTACAGCTTATTGATGCTGAGATGAACTATTTTTTACAGATATAAATAAAAGCAGGCGGGGCATTGCGCAAAACGAACTTGAGCTTGTTATGGCTAAAGAATTGATTGATAAATTTGCGATCTTTTAATGAATATTGATATTGGATGAACAAGCCACCAGGCTTTAGTGCCTGATGAATGGCTTCCATCAGTTCCTGTTTCATCGAATCTTTGAATAATGCTAGTGGTAAGCACGAAACCACCACATCAATCGAGTCGGCGGCAAAATCATTAGAAATTTCCAGTGCAGAGCGCTCTAAAACCGTTAAGCGTGGATCGGCTACATTGTCTTTGAGCAGCTTGATAAATTCTTGATTAATTTCATAGCAGTTTAGCGATGCATCATCTGACAAGTGGCTCAAAAGGCTTTTAGTCACAGCGCCGTTACCAGCACCAAGCTCCACTACTGACTTTGTATCAGCTGGCATTAAGCTACTGATTTTATTAGCTAAAAATCGCGAGCTTGGAAAAAAAGTACCGGTGCTTTTTAGGTTGCTAATGGCGTTTTTGGTGAATATACGGCTCATGCAATAATCTTTTGGTCAGTCTTATAAGTAAGATGTTTTAATGCTTATGATGTTGCAGTGGATAGCCATGGCTGCGATAAAATTTATAGCGCTCGCGAGCCTTTTCTTTGGCTTCTTCTTGATTCGGCACAATTTCTAAGCAAGACAGAAAATAACTAAAGAACTTCTGTACTTCAGTCGAAAGGTTTATCAAACAGTCGTGCTGATTCTGTGGCGGCTCGGCAAAACCAATTTGCACTGGCGGTGCTTTGTTTGGCCCTTCACCGACTAGATTATGCGGAATAAAATCCTCTAAATCTTGCGTCCACAACCATTCGTCGATGGCTTTGGCCTGTTCTTCGTTGTTTGCATGAACATAGATTTTTCGTGATTGACGGTACAAATTTTGGATCTGTTGGCCTATCAACTGTAGATAGGCCTGATCACCAGTGGCATCATCCAATATGTGAAATTCAACTTGGGTCATAAGCCTAGAAGCTGATTAAGACGCTTTTTCGACGCGGTTCAGCACGATCTGACTTAATAAAGGCACTGGACGACCCGTTGCACCTTTTTGAGCGCCACTTTTCCATGCTGTACCTGCGATATCTAAATGAGCCCAACGGTATTTTTTAGTGAACTTAGCCAAGAAACAGCCTGCGGTAATCGAGCCAGCAGGGCGGCCGCCTAAGTTACTAAAGTCTGCAAAGTTAGATTTCAATTGATCGTGATACTCATCCCAAATAGGCAAGCGCCAAACACGATCTTGAGTCATATCACTGGCGTTTTCGATTTCGTGCGCTAATGGGTTGTTATTACTCATTAAGCCTGTGGCTTGATGACCAAGTGCAATAATGACGGCACCTGTTAAGGTGGCAATATCAATCACGATTTCTGGATCGTATTTTTCAATATAGGTTAAAGCATCGCAAAGCACCAAACGGCCTTCGGCGTCAGTATTTAAAATCTCAACAGTTTGACCTGAAAGAGTCGTAACTACGTCACCTGGGCGAGTAGCGTTACTGGCTGGCATATTCTCTGCCGCGGCGACAAAACCAATTACATTAATTGGTAATTCCATTTCGGCAATAGATTTCATTAAACCAAATACGGATGCTGCGCCACCCATGTCGAACTTCATTTCGTCCATAGCTGCGCCAGGCTTCAATGAAATGCCACCGGTATCAAAAGTAATACCTTTGCCCACAAACACTAGAGGCTTTTCGCCTTCTTTGCCACCCATATATTCCATAGCAATCATTTTGCCAGGTTGAGCCGAGCCTTGAGCTACTGAAACGAAAGCGCCTGCGCCCATTTCTTTTAATTCTGACTCATCCAACACGTCAACGCTCATTGGTGCATATTCTTCAGCCATAGCTTGCGCCTGCTCAGCCAAATAGGTCGGATGGCAAATGTTGCCAGGTAAATTAGCTAAATCTTTAGTCAGGCTTTGCCCTTTACTGATGGCTTCTGCGTGATTGATGGCCAATTCAGATTGAGGTAAATCTGCACGTGAATCGATTAAGTAAGTTACTTTTCTAAGCGGACGGCGGGTTTCAGATTTTTTGCTTTTAAGCTGATCAAAGCTATAAAGTGAATCATTGGCTGCTTCAACAGCAAAACGAATTTTCCAATACAAATCTTGGCCTTTTACATTCAGCATGGCTAAACAGTTCAAAGCGTCGGTAGTGCCTGTCTCGTGCAGTATCTTAATGATTTTCTTAGATATTTTTTGGTAGTTGCTAACACTGAATTCGCGTTCTTTGCCACAACCTACCAATAAAATACGGTCGCAATTGCTGTTTGGAACCGAGTGTAATAATAGCGTTTGGCCTAGTTTGCCTTCCATATCGCCACGACGAAGAATGCCACTTAAATAGCCGTCACTTAGCTCATCAACTAATTGGGCTTGTGGGCTTAATTTTCTTGAGTCGAAAATGCCTAAAATTAAGCAGCCTGCTTTTTGTTTATCTGAACTGCCGCTTTTGACAAAGAATTCCATACTACACCTGCAAATTATTGATTTTTGGTTATAATGCCTAAAAAGTTGGATTAGTTTAACTGAAATTGGGATTAATGCCAGTTTCTATTGTCCGATTAAATTATATTAAAAGTGCTTAAATTAGCAGGGTCTAAAGTTTGATCATAAGCCGCTATCTCAATCGCGAAGTCTTTACCAGCACCAGCGCCATTTTAGGGGTGCTCTTCGCCATTTTTATCAGCCAAAGAATCGTCAAATACCTTGGTCAAGCGGCCAGCGGCGATATTTCTGGGGTGATGGTATGGCAAATGGTTGGTTTATTTTCACCCGTATTAATTGGCTTCCTATTACCATTGGCTTTTTTCTTGGGCTGTTTATTAGCTTTTAGCCGTTTGTATGTGGATAGCGAAATGGCGGTGTTGCGCTCATCAGGCGTAAGCGAATACCAGCTGATCAAGATGTTGCTACCCATTGCCATTATTATCGCGTTGATTGGTGGTGCGGTAACTTTATGGATTTCACCTTGGGCTAATGAAACTACCTATCAATTACGAGATGAGCAGGCTAGTAAGTTAGAATTAAGTATGTTGAGTCCTGGTCGCTTCCAAACCTTCCAAAAAGCCAAAGGGGTGGTTTATGTTGATGAAGCCACTGAAGACTCGGATTCTGCACTAGGTAACTTTTTTCTAGCGGAGTTGCCTGAAACCGAAGAGGGTAAAACTCGTTTGGTGTCGGCAAAATCGGCCGAAAGGTTTTACGATGAGGCGCAAGACAAAAACTTTCTACAGCTCAACGATGGCTTTGTTTATGAGCTCGATGAAAATAAGCAGGTGCGCAAAGTCACTCAGTTTGAACATTATTATGCACGCTTGGATGCGGAACAAAGCATCACTTCTCGTCGAAAAATTTCAGCGACACCAACTGCTAAATTATTGGAATCAAGAGATCCATTAAGTTGGGCTGAACTTAATTGGCGTTTAGCAGTGCCTTTGTCAGTTCCTTTTTTATTATTATTGGCCATTCCGCTGAGTCGTGTTCGTCCCAGAGAGGGCAAATTCGCCAAAATTTTACCCGCGTTACTAATTTATATTGGCTACATTATTTTTATCGTGGTATTTAGACGCTGGATTGAAGATGGCAAAATTCCTGGGTGGATCGGTTATATTCCAATCTATTTGGTGATGGCCTTTTTAGCGGTTCGCCTTTTGTATCTGCATAGCAGAGCAAATACTCATAACAACAAGAAAACAGCCAAAGACGAGGAATTAGCATGAACATTCTTCGTTTTTATATTGGTAAAACCATCCTATCGATGTCATTGATTACTTTGTTCGCGCTAGCGGTCATACGTGTTTTATTTACTCTAATCGATGAAATGAATGACTTGGGTAAAGGCAGCTATGAATTCATGGATGGCATGATATATTCACTGATGCTGGCGCCCAAATACATTTATGAATTTTTCCCCATGGCGGTTTTAATTGGGTCAATTGCTGGCTTAGGCTTACTTGCATCAAAGTCGGAGCTAACGGTGATGCGGGCTGTCGGGAAAACCACCGGGCAGATCGTTGGTTCGGCTCTAAGTTATGGTCTGATATTGATAGCCGTTGCTATTTTTATTGGTGAATTTGTCGCGCCCAAAGCTACCCAAGCCGCCGAGAATCTAAGAAATAGAGCCATTCACGGCGATGCGCTATTTAAAAGTGGCAAAGGAATGTGGCTGAAAGATGCGCGCCAAATGATCCATTTGGATGAGCTGATAGGTAAGAGTAAACTCAAAGGCGTTACCATTTATTTGTTGGATGACAAACAAGCCTTAACTCGGATTACCCAAGCGGCCTCAGCCACTTTAGTGAACGATGCGTGGCAGTTAGCAAATGGTAAGCACTCTTACATTGATGACGCGCAAATTAGAACTGAAACCTTCGATGCTTGGCATTGGAACACTAAAATTTCCTTGGACCATCTAGCGGTATTGCAACTCAAACCTGAAAACTTTAATGCTTTAAGTTTATTCGAGTACTCGAATTACTTAGATGCCAATGGGCAAGACACTACTAACTACGATTTGGCTTTCTGGCGTAAGGTTTTTCAGCCATTAAGCACTGCTGTGATGATTTTATTGGCTGCTTCTTTTATTTTTGGTCCCATGCGTAGTGTTTCTATGGGCGCTAGAGTTTTGGTGGGTGTCATTACCGGCTTAGTCTATTTCTTCACGGTTAGAGCCTTCGGTCCAGTGAGCTTAGTGTTTGGCTTACCTGCGATCTTAGGTGCGCTTTTGCCCCCAATAATTTTTGCAGGCATCGCTTGGTATTTGCTGAAAAAAGCAGGTTGATATTCAGTTTAAGTCTATAGCTGTAATATCAATAAGTTACTTTAGCTTTAATCCTTAGTTATTGGTTTACAAAAGTGGCGTTGATTTGCTCTTAACATCGGATAGCTAAACTTTATTCTGTAATCATGATCTTGTAGTAACTGAGCCATATTCTTCTTGTTAAACAGTCGTAAATGTTCAACCGCAATCACTTCGCGCCACGACATTAAATCTTTTGGAACTTTATAATGCCCAGTATCGGGGGTGGTTAGAAATAAAGTGGTATTCGGATGTGAAACTTTTCTGATAGCCTCTGTAAAACCATGTATATCAGGAACGTGCTCGATAACTTCACTGCAATAAATGATGTCAAAGGTTAAGCCTTTGTTGGCGAATTCTTGAATTGTGGTGTTGTGATAGTTGCTTTGTGGATATTTCTTTTTGGCAAAACTTACCGCTTCGGCATTCAGTTCAATACCGTGCGATTCACATCCTAAACGGCGTGCACTTTCAGTGAAGTAACCAGCGTTAGAGCCTATATCTAAAAACTTGATTGGTTCTTTAATTCCTTTGAAAAAACGCTTAATTTTTGTGTAAAAAATGATCGGCATCAGCTTCAAAGTTTTACGGTGGATATTTCTTACGGTGAAACCGCCAGCGTAAGCTTGATCAAACAATTCTTGGCTAGGGACAACAGGATCAAAGATTAACTCGCAACTTAAACAGCGGTGATATTCAAAGGTTTCTCCCCAGGCTTTTTTGGTTCCAATAAGCGTTGATTCTTGGCTTTGGCATAAAGGGCAGCTTACTGACTGCATCGCTGAATCGGTCATATATTGCTATCCTTTCTTTAGAGATTCTGTTTTTTTCGGATCGGGCATGAGAACTACACGGGTGCCTGTAATCAAGTCATGCCAGCCGCGTTTTTGAGCATTGAACACGCTCGAAAGAATGCCAGCTCCAAAAATCGACAAAATGGCTCTGATGGTGGCTTGCCCCCAAGTGACTTTGGTGCCGTCAGTTTTGACCAAACGCAACTTCCAGGCACTCATGCCTACCGTTTGGCCTGATATTACATGGTTGTAGACAAAATAGAGTAAGACCAGAATCCAAGGCGTAATCATGTAGTAAAGGTAAGCTGGGTGTTCACGCCAACTAGTATCAGCTAACCAGTCTTGGTTTCCACCAATAATCCAGCGGATCAAAGGTGAGGTAAAAGTTACCCATAAGAAATAAATAGCAATGGCAATCAAGGCATCATAAAGCCAAGCGCCTAGCTTCTTGCCAAGTGGGGCGGGTGTGGTAACAACAGAGCTACTCATAGTTAAATGACCAATTTCAAAGTTGGCGCTAGTGTAGCAAAAGACATTCATTCTAACTAGTCACTGAGTTTCGTATTAAGAAATTGTCAATTGGGCTTTCGATAGGTTGTTTTTCTTGTTATAACCGAAGCAAGTTTAACTAGGTATTACTTGAAGATGAAAACGATAAAGATGGTACTTTGTGTGGTCTTGCTAGGCAGCAGCCAGTGGCTAGTGGCCGCTGATTCGAAGGAAAGATCTAATGATGCTGATAAGCTGCATCAACTTTTTGATGATGTTTCGGCTTATCAATTGACTTTAAACCCAATTACCGCGGCCAATCAAGGTGATGACTCGGCAAAGGGTAAGTTGGCTGATGTGTCGCCCGCAGCCTATGACCAGCAATTTGAAAAATATAATGCCTTTAAGCAACTTCTATTAAATATTGATAGTGCCAAGTTAGATAAAACTGATCGGGTCAGCCATCAGATGATGTTGCGCGAGTTAGAAGTACGCTTGTCTGATATAGAGCATAAAACTTATCAAATGCCGCTTAATTCGGAATATGGTTTCCATATTCCTGTCGCTGGTATTGCTAATCAACTGCGTTTTAGAAGCCTAGCTGACTACGAAAATTACTTAACTTTGCTCGAACAGATGCCAAAGTTGTTTGCACAAAATATTGAAAACATGCGGGCAGGCTTAAAGCGTGGTTTCAGCGTGCCGAAAGCTGTTCTAGCAGGTTATAGTGATAGCATTAAGGCATATATTCAAGATGATCCAACCAAGAGTGTTTGGTATCGACCTTTTGACTCAATATCTGACTCGATTACCGAACAGCAAGCACAAGAGCTGCAGAACAAAGCTAAAAACATAATTCAGAATAAAGTTATTAGCCAATACCGAAGCTACTTAGAATTCTTTGAAAAGAATTACTATCCCAATGCAAAAAAGACCATTGCCGCGACCGATTATCCAGATGGAAAAGCATTCTATAAAGCGCAAATTAAGCGCTATACCACTTTGGATTTAACGGCAGAAGAAATCCATGAAATAGGGCGCCAAGAAGTTAAACGTATTCGTGAAGAAATGGAACAGGTGATTCAAGATACTGGCTTCGGAGGAACTTTTGCAGAGTTTTTGCACTTTCTACGAACCGATCCACAGTTTTATGCAAAGACTCCAGAAGAGTTGTTAAAAGAAGCAGCTTACATTTCTAAAAAAATGGATCATAAGTTACCCAAGTTTTTTGGCAAGCTGCCGCGCCAACCTTATGGAGTTGTGCCAGTAGCGCCTGAAATTGCCCCGAAATACACAACCGGTCGTTATTCTGGAGCGCCTTTAGATAGTGATAGAGCAGGGGAGTATTGGGTTAATACCTATGCGTTAGATAAGCGTCCTTTATATAATTTGGAAGCGCTATCATTACACGAAGCTGTGCCAGGCCATCATTTGCAAATAGCGCTTTCAAAAGAGTTAACGGACTTGCCTAAGTTCCGCCAAAACACTTACATTTCAGCTTTTGGTGAAGGTTGGGGGCTTTACTCTGAGCGACTCGGTTTAGAAGCTGGCTTTTATACTGATCCTTACTCAAACTTTGGTCGATTAACCTATGAAATGTGGCGCGCCATGCGTTTGGTAGTGGATACAGGTATGCATGCGATGGGCATGAGTCGTGATGAAGCCATTAAATTGATGGAAGAAAATACGGCGCTTTCTACCCACAATGTGCGAACCGAAATTGATCGCTACATCAGCTGGCCAGGACAAGCGCTTTCTTATAAGTTGGGGGAGATTAAAATTCGTGAGCTTCGTGCCAAAGCAGAAACGGAACTCGGAGAAGATTTTGATATCCGTAAGTTTCATGATGCCGTACTTGGACAAGGCTCAGTTCCGCTATCAGTATTAGAAGCACAGATTTATGACTTTATTATGGAGCAAAAAATGGAGTCTGCTGAAAAGGATTGATGATTTTTTTCAATGAAACTTAGACTTAAAAGTCTCGATATGAAGCGAGGCTTTTAAGAGCAGTGATTAATAGATCATTCACACTAGTTTCACTTCCTAAAGCCGATAATCAACAAAATTTTATTTTTCTAAGCTTATGATAAATAAAGAAGTTATCCCTAGTCTGTTACTTATAGCAAGCACAGTTTTGGCTTTACTTGTGGCTAATACGGCTCTTGTTAAATATTATAACTTACTCATAGATATACCTTTTTCAATCAGCCTAGGAGATTTTCAATTAAGTAAGCCTTTGTTGTTATGGATTAACGACGGGTTGATGGCGGTATTTTTCTTTTTACTTGGGTTAGAGCTCAAAAGAGAAGTCGTAGAGGGAAAACTATCGAAGCCTGCTGATATGGCGCTGCCTGGTGCTGCTGCCGTAGGCGGAATGCTTGTTCCTGCTTTTATTTATACCGCTATTAATTGGCAAGATCCGGTTGCTTTGCAAGGTTGGGCAATTCCAGCCGCGACAGATATTGCCTTTGCGTTAGGTGTTTTGGCACTGATTGGCAAAGCTATACCGACAAGCCTTAAAGTTTTTTTGATCTCACTAGCAATTATTGATGATATCGGCGCCATTTTAATTATAGCGATTTTCTACACCAGTAAAATCTCTATCCTATCCCTTATCATTGGCTTTGTTTGTATGGTGCTTTTGTTTATTTTTAATCGATTGAATATTTATAAACTAGCGCCTTACATGATTGTAGGTTTAATAATGTGGGTTGCGGTTTTGAAATCAGGAGTTCATGCCACCTTGGCTGGGGTGGTACTGGCGTTGTTTATCCCTATTAAATCAAGAGAGCATTCTGATTACTCCCCAGCGAAAAGATTAGAGCGGGATTTACATGGCTTTGTAGTGTTATTTATTATCCCTTTGTTCGCTTTTGTAAATTCTGGTGTTGAGTTAAAAGGTATGTCCTTAGGTAATGTATTACACCCAATTACTTTAGGGATTATAGTAGGGTTAGTTGTCGGCAAGCAGATTGGGGTCTTTTTATTTTCGTATGTCGCGGTTAAGCTCGGCTTTGCAAGGTTGCCGTCGGATATGAGCTGGAAAATGGTTTATGGTGTCTCGGTTATTTGCGGTATCGGTTTCACGATGAGTTTATTTATCGGCTCTTTGGCTTTTGAGGAAACAGGTGTTAATTTACTAGTCGATGAGAGACTGGGCATCTTGATGGCTTCACTAATTTCAGGTGTTTTCGGTTATTACATTTTAAAACGCGCGGTTAAGCCAAACAGTTACTAATAGGGACGAGTATTTAATGTCATACAGTGTTTTATTGGTGGAAGACCATAAAGAGTTATCAGCAACAACTGGTGAGTATCTTGAGCTTTGCGGCTATATTGTTGATTATGCGATGGATGGTAATGCAGGTTTAAATCTAGCTCTAGAAAATACGTATGATGCACTTATCTTGGATGTAATGCTGCCAGGTATTGATGGCTTTGAAATTTGTCAAAAAGTCCGAAAAGAAGGTAAGTCTGATATTCCAATATTAATGTTAACTGCGCGAGATCAATTGGAGGATAAACTTGATGGGTTTGATGCTGGTGCCGATGATTATCTGATTAAGCCATTTGACTTTGAAGAATTAGAAGCTCGTTTGAAGGCTATTATTCGTCGCTATAAAGGTGATCTAGACGCAAAAACTTTAGTTATCGAAAAGCTAGAACTTGATCCAAGCACTATGCAGGTCACACGTGAAGGTCGATTGTTAAAATTATCACCAACGGGTCTGCATATTTTGAAGTATTTGATGAGGAAGTCCCCTGAGCTTGTCACTAGAGATGAGCTAGAACGTGAATTATGGGGAGATATGCCACCCAACAGCGATGTTTTAAGGAGCCACTTATACAATTTAAGGAAAGTGGTTGATAAACCATTTGATAAGCAGCTGATACAGACCATACCTGGCCTTGGTTTAAAAATAATTGCTTGATTTTTATCTACTTGATCAAAGTTAAGGAAACTTTTGTTCCTATACCTTTTTCACTAGAAACCTTAATATCCCAACCAAGCTGGTCACAAATTCTTTTAACGATAGACAGACCCAAACCAAAACCTTTTACCTCGGTTGATTGACGATCTGCACGAAAAAATGGCTCGAATATCCTTGCTAGAGACTCTTCTGAGATGCCTTTGCCGGTATCGACTACTGACAGGGTGTCTTCATTGATAATGACTTTTATTTCACCACTGCGAGTATAGTTAAAGGCATTCATCAAAATGTTGTTAATACATATGGTTAATAATCGCTCAGGAACTTTTGCGTTGAATCTAGTCTTAGACTCTAAGGTGGTTGTTATAGCTTTGTCAGTAAAAAGTTTTTTAATTTGATCAAGTTGTTGTTGAGCTAATTGGTTTATGGATATTGGTTCTTCGGATATTTTTGGCTCTTGATTTCTTGATAGCAATAAAAGTGCCTCTAATAGCTCCTCCATTTCAAGCACCATAGGCTTCATTCTAGACACTATTCTTTGCTGCTTATCGGATAAATCGTGCTTAGATAACAGTGATATTGAGCCTTTAAGTACCGCTAATGGTGTGCGAAGCTCATGGCTTGCGTAGCGAGTGAAGTTATTTTCTCTTTGTACATATAGCTCTACCTGTTCTGCATACTGCTCAAATGCGTCCAACAAAGTTAGTACTTCTGCATCAGCATTTTTTTCAATTTCAGTAAAGTTTAACCGTATATCTGAATGTTCGGATACGGTCGTTTCTTCCATCAGCCTTGATAGCTTAACAACAGGTGAAATAGCCCTTTTTGAAAGCATGTAGCTAATCCAGGCAGGTAGGTAAATGATTAGGAGCACAAATGCCAAGGGTGCTATTCCAAAATAAAATGCTAGCCTTGAAACCTGACCTTCTTCAAAAACTAAAAATAAACGTTTGCCAAAATTTTCTGAAACATGAACTAATGGTTTTTTGGTTTGAGACTCAAGGCGCTGATAACCTATCGGCATTTTGGAAATTGCTTCTGGAACTGAGGTATAGTCATTCTTCTGGGTATCTGCAATGTAGCCAGTTAGGTTCAAGGTTTGCGGCAGCTTGAATTGATTGTCCTTTTCATAATGCTCCCAAAAAAAACGCGCTTCACCTTCTAGCGCTTCTTTAATAAGAACATTCTCTACTACCTTTGCAGCTCCATAAACGCTCAAAATGGTCACTAAGCTAATTAAGGTGAGCTGTATGGCCATTACCTTAATAAGTTTGCGGTGTATTCCTGGAGCGTTTTTCTTCATAAAGGCTATTTTTTACTAAATAGGTAGTGCGCAACCATCCATTCATTACCATTAGCATAGCCGAATAATTCAGCACAAGCCATAAAGAATATTCGCCATCTTTGGAACCATAGTTTTGCGAAGTCAGCGCCATAGCAGGCTTCAAATACAGGCATAATTTGATCTTTGTTTTTATCCATATTTGCAAGCCAAGCATTTGATGTCTTTTCATAATGGGTGCCACTTAATAGCCAGCGTTGCTCGAGAATTAGTTTGTCCTGAAAATGGAGAAAAGTATCCGCTGCAGGCATTTGTCCCCCACTAAAAAAATATCTTCCCATCCAGTTATCATCGCCTTCTTCATCGTATGGATACATTAAATATCGATGACAAAAAATATGCAGGAATGCCTTGCCATCATCTTTTAGCCATTGGTTAACCTTTGAAAATAGTTCTTGGTAATTTCTAACGTGCTCAAACATCTCAATGGAAACTACGCGATCATGCAACTTGTTAGGCTCGAACTGGTTAATATCACAGGTGATGATGTTGATATTGTTGAGTCCTCTTTCCTGAGCTTGCTGCTGAATAAACTCGCGCTGCGAGTTAGAATTCGAAACTCCTGTAATTTGGCTGTTCGGATATTTGCTAGCCAAGTAGAGAGTTAAGGAACCCCAGCCACATCCAAGTTCTAATATTTCTTGGCCGTCGATAAACTGTCCTCTTTGGCAATACAGCTCTAACATGGCTACTTCGGCTTCGGTTAATGATAGTGTATTGGGGCTCCAGTATGAGCTGCTGTATTTAAGATTTGAACCCAGCGCATAGTGATAGAACTCTGCTGGGACTTCATAATGTTGCTGGTTAGCTTCATCAGTCTTAATAGCGATTTTGCTTTGCTTCAGTTCTAATAAAAATTCGTGAAACCGATCAGATTGAGCCTCACAATCATCGGAAAACTCTTCTAGCAACCTTTGCTTACAAAGCTTTCTAATTCCGCTTCTAATTAGCGTATCAGGCATTAAGCCTTTTTCAACGAGTTTAATTGCTTGGCCTATCATGGAGCCTCCTTTAATACTTTAGGTTTGCCTAAAAAAAACATATTGGTAGTTTTTTGATAGCGACGATAAGCGTCGCCCTTACTTCGAATGTTTTGCTCTTCATTAAATGGAATACCTGTTAATTTGAATAAAAAGATTAACATCACAAAAGGCGCCAGCAATAATATAAGGCCATCAATTGTCAGATGGGTTTCTAATGAGAATCCAATCAGCGGATAACAGAACCAGTGTATCCATTCAAAAAAGTAATTTGGGTGTCGCGAGTATTTCCACAACCCGACATTGCACACACCTTTATGCCCACTTTTTTTAAACTGGCTTAATTGCCAATCAGCAACAGTGACGCCTATCAAGGATACGCAGAGCAAGAGTATTGCTGCCATATCAAAGGCGCTGAATGTTTGTTCAAGATTGCTGATAATATAAGCGGGATAACTAAAGAACCACGCTAAAAGAGCTTGAAATAAAAAGAAAAATAACAGCTTGGTTTGTAGAGGTGCTATGCCATTTGCTTGCCAGTGCTTTCTTAAAGCCTGATAGCGACCATCTTCATGGTTAATTTGATATCTAGAAATAAGGTGCCAAGCAAGTCGTGAGTACCAAAGAATTGGGACTAATAAAATGATACTGCTATGAAACTTTTCTCCTTGTGCCGTAAAAAAGTAAACTAGGGCACAAGTTACTATTAGTATCGTCCAACTGATATCAACAATATCTGTATTATTTGTCTTCCATTGCCATAGCCAGCTAATAAACTGCACCAACAAACACAAGCCAGCAGTTATCAGAAGTGGATGCAGGGCTTCGAGACTAGGCATGATAAGGACCCGCTTTGTTGATAGGTTTGTTTCTTGAAAGCAAATGGCTTGTTATTAATATAATTCCCATTACCAAGCCCCAGCTGAGAGCTAACAAAGGCAGTGCTAATTTAGTATTGTGTATTTGAATTGCTCCTAACCTTTCTGCTGCCAGGTAAGACAGAGGGCCTCCCAAGGCTCCAAAAGCAATGGCTAATTTAGGGTGGTCAAATACCCATTTCATAGAGCTGTTCAGAGAAAGTGCAAAGGTAATCCAAAGTATGCCAATCCAATATGGCGCTAAGAAGTTAAAGGGCAAAGACTCTTTGTATTCTACAACTTGAAACCAAGCCCATAGGCTGTCTATCAGCAAGCCAGTGGGTAACAAAATCAAAGTGAAAATAATGTCTGCTAAGCTGCGATTACTGGGGCATAACTGCCAATAGATAAGGGCAGCAAACAAAATAAAAGCACTTATCATTGTGCCATTAGCGGCACCTAATACACATGCAAACCAAATGCCTTGGAATAAGACAAAGTTGATAGTCTTGTTCAGCGAAATGTTTTTTAATGTTGTAGAGATAGCCATTGGGATCTCTTGTTGCTCGGCTTTGCAATTAATAAATGGACATCGCTGATAGCCTTTTCCATAAACCCACCTTCACAGTAACATAGGTAGAACTCCCACATTTTGATGAAGGACTCGCTAAATCCTTGCTCTCTTACTGAATCAAGGTTATCCAAAAAGGCCCGTCTCCAATCATGCAAGGTTTTTGCGTAGCTTTCACCAAAGTCTTCAAGATTGATTAGTCTGAAATCACCAGTTGCCTTCATGCTATTGACTATAGTGGAAACGGATGGAATGAAGCTGCCTGGGAATATATATCGTTTAATAAAGTCTACCGACGAGAGCGCTTGGTCATAGCGGTGATCTTCTATGGTTATCGCTTGAATCAGCGCTAAGCCGTCATCTTTCAATAATCTGTTGCACTTGGAAATATATGTATCAAGATAGTGGTGTCCAACAGCTTCTATCATTTCTATAGATACCAGTTTGTCATATTGACCAGTTAGATTTCGGTAATCTTCTTTAAGCAAGGTGATCTTTTCGTTTAAACTAAGTGCTTCGACTCTCTTTGCAGCAAATTGGTACTGTTGCTCAGAGATAGTTGTGGTTGTGACCTTGCAACCGTAATTTTGTGCCGCGTAAATGGCTAGACCACCCCAGCCTGTACCAATTTCGATTAGATGGTCATTGCTAGTTAATTGCAATTTTTCACAAATGGTCCTGAGTTTTAACTCTGATGCTTGCTCTAAGGTATTAGCTTCTTCGGTATAAATTGCAGAAGAGTACATTAGGTGCTTATCGAGGAATAATGAGAAGAACTCATTACCTAAATCATAATGGGCTGCAATATTTTTTCGGCTTCCTTGTTGATTGTTTTTATTAAGGCGGTGCCAAAACTTCAGAATGGCATTCTTTATCCATGCCGTCCCGCCTTCCATGTCATCCAATAAATCACGGTTTCTTACTAGTAATTGAACTAGGGAAGTTAAGTTGTCAGTATGCCATTCGTCAGCCATGTATGATTCCGCTGCCCCAATGCTACCGTGAGTTGCAATTTGAGTATAAAAACTGAACTTTTTAACCCAAACGTTGATAGTTAGATCATTGTTTTTTTTCTCACCTAGCTCAAGGGTCTCTATGCCGTCATGAATGATGAGCTGTCCAGACTTTATACCAGAAAGCTGCTGCAACACTTTCTTTCTAATATACTGATCGACTTTGTTAAGTTTGGTAGTTTCTGAGTCGTCTATTACGCTAACTTTTTCCATAAAAAACCTATTAGATGATATTAACTTAATGCTGCTAGGACTATTTGCCTGAATACTTAGGGTGTGAATAAAAAGGGATTTTTTTAAGCCACAATTTCAAGGCTTGCCAATAAATCCTCCACGCCATTTTCAGCGGCTGAAAAGAGTGCTTTAGTAGCATTCTATTAATATTACTTTGAGATAATGGTAGGTGGTTGCCTGTGAATGTGACGTCAATAACTTTTGAATTATTACTTTGGCTTGGTTCAGCGTTCTTCTTATTAACTTTCATGTGAATTCTTAATTGGTTTTGTTCTATCTTAAATAGCCATTGATAATCCATCTCCATGCTTACGAACGGCGATATGTGGAACTCCTTCTCAAAATTAAAAATATAGCAATCACCTCGTTTTGAGTCATTGTCACAAGAGAGTAAATAGGGATGTCTTTCACCCCATGGGGTGTTAGTGATTTCAGAGACGATATGCTCTAATACTCCTTGTTTATTAATACAAAAATAAAAACTGACCGAGTTGAAGTTAAAGCCTAAAAATCTCAAATGAGATAAAAGCAGTACTTTTCCAGAAAAGCATTTGCCTGTTTTTTCTTTTATAAAGTCCTGAATAGACCCTTTGTTAGTTTTATTATGGCGACAAAAAAAATCTTTTGCGCGAAATGATAGGATGTTCCACTTCTCGCTGGATAGATAGCTATACTTGTTGCTGTTGGCTTCTACAAGTTCTAAATCAAGTAAGCTCCAGTACATAGAATACTCAAAGCGATGAGATTTTGGCTTATAGCGGTTATGTCGGATTTTGCCGATAAAAAAACCCTCTTCAAGCATCTTGAGCATCCTTCTCAAGCTCTAAGGCAGCTTGTTTGCCGCTTATAGCGCCGTCTTCATGAAAGCCCCACCCCCAATAGGCTCCGCAGAAATAACTATGCTCTTTCCCCTGAACTAAGTGTTTGTTTTGCTGAGCTCTGATTGTGCTTTTATTATAAATGGGGTGGTGATAGGTGATTGTCTTCCAAATTTTATTCGGATCAATCTTCTGCTGCATATTTAGGCTGACAATAACGGGTACATCTGTAGCTAAAGATTGCAGTAAATTCATATAATAGCTAACTGTGCATTGCTTTGAGCTAGACTCATCTATAATTACATTCCAGCTTGCCCATGCTTTGCATTTTTTAGGCAAAACTGCTGTATCACTATGTAGGCAGATAGTGTTCTCCTGATAAGCAATGGCTCCTAGCACGTGCTGCTCTTCTGCGGTAGGAGTATCAAGAAGCCTTAATGCCTGATCACTATGACATGCGAAAATGACTTTATCGAACTGCTCTGTTGTCTCTAATAATTCTAGCTCGACACCAGCTTTATGACGTTTGATCCTTTTAACGGGTGTATTGGTTCGAATAACAAATTCAGCATTTCGCTCGATTGCCTTTAGATATTGCCTTGAACCCCCTGAAATTGTTTTCCATACAGGGCGGTCAAATGCCTGCATCATTTGATGATTTTGCATGAATGCGACTAAAAATTTTGCAGGGAAATCAAATATGGTTTTAGTATCACCCGACCAAAGGGCGCAAGTCATCGGAATGATATGCTCATTGATAAATATTGGTGAATAATTATTCTGTTGCAGATAATCACCGAGTGATATTTCGGTATCTTGATCAAGTAACGAAGGAGATTCTTTATAAAACCGAAAAATATCTTTAACCATCCTGTAGAAGCTCGGTTTAAGTAAGTTTTTTCGTTGACAGAATAATTGATCGATACTAGATGCGTTATATTCTAGCCCCGATAATCGATTGGAAACAGCAAAGCTCATGTCGCTGTCTTTGTATTCGACTTGATACTTATTCAGTAACTCCATAAAAGTAGGGTAGTTATCAGGGTTGAAGACTATAAATCCTGTATCAACAGCTATATGTTTGTTACCAACAATAATTTCGTGTGTGTCCGCATGCCCGCCAATTTGTTCATTGGCTTCAAATAGGGTCACGTCATGATTGCTAGCTAAATGATCTGCTGCGCTTAGCCCTGAAATACCACTGCCAATAATCGCTATTTTCATGAAGTTATATCCTTGTGCGATGGTTTGTTGTAACGCAGATCCCATACTATGCCCAGCTTTTCAAATAACTTCAAAATATAGTAGCTAAGGTCGATCTCCCACCACTTCACCCCTTGTTTTACTGAGCCAGGGTATTGATGATGGTTGTTATGCCATCCTTCCCCTAATGTTAGTATGGCTAAGATAAAATTATTACGGCTCTCATCACCAGTCGTATAACGCTGACTACCAAATTTATGTGCTAAGGAGTTAATACAGAAGGTTATATGGGAAAGTAGGATTGTAGAAATAAAGAAACCCCAAATAAGTATTTGCCATCGATTAGCGCCAAGTTCAGGATGATAGCTTTCTATATAAATACCGATTAAAAGAATAATAAATGCAAAAATAACTGGTGGGATTATGTCGTATCGATCAAGATATCTTAGCTCAGGATATTTATTTAGATCTTTAACTCGTTCATATTGAGTCGGGAAATGCTTTTTATTTAAAAACCAGGTCATGTGACTTTTAAGAAAACCATGTTTAGGGGAATGAGCATCCTCATCGGTATCCGAGTGGATGTGATGATGCCGATGGTGAGCCGCCCACCATAAAGGGCCTCGTTGGGTAGAGCTTGTACCAATAAATCCAAAAATAGCCTGCATCGCGCGCGAGGTTTTGAAAGTTTTGTGCGAAAAGTAACGGTGATAAAACGCCGTGATTGCGAACATCCTAATGAAGTAAGATGCAAGGCATATGATAATTGCAGTCCAGGTTACTCCAGTGACAAATGCAAATAAGCATGTTATATGAATAGCTATAAATGGAATAACACGTGGCCAATCAATATCACCTCTATTCATAAGAGATGAGTTATTTTTAGAAGCTATAACCTTTGTGTTATCAAACCATTGGGGGATTTTCATGTGTTTTTTAAGAGCCAGTTTGAGACAGATACTAGTTATTTCTATGTGAAATTGCCGTGAACATTAGTAATGTAAATATTCACATAATATTTACTTATGAGAAGCTATTGTTTTAGTATGAAAAAGATATTTCTCCCAACAATACTGATATTAATAGCTGGCTGTGTAAGCAGTGGAAGCCACATGAAAAATCAACGAACCGACGAATTCCTTAGAATTATAGAATCAATACCTTCTAGTGAGGTCGTGACCAATCCCAAAGAAAAGTTTTTATCTTTATTTGGTGACTTTAAACGGAGCACTACTGAGGATGTTATAAGAAGTTTATATGCTGAAGAGTTTTACTTTAATGATACTTTCAAGACATTTCGTAATAGAGACGAGCTCTCTGAATATCTACAAGAGACAGCAAATAATGTAGACCTAACTACGGTTGATATATTAGATGTTAGCAAAAGTGAAACGGATTATTATCTACGATGGGTTATGCACATGAAATTTACTGCAAAAGGAAAAGAGGTGGATTCCAGATCAATTGGTATGACTCAAATACGTTTTAATGATGAAGGAAAAGTCATTTTGCACCAAGATTACTGGGATGGCGCCGAAGGCTTTTATCAACACTTGCCAATAGTTGGATATATTGTTACTAAGATAAAGTCGAGTTTATGAAAAGTCTTGTAACCTTAGTTCTGATAGCTATGCTGGCATTTTCCGGTCAATCTTTAGCAAACGATAACAAATTGCCAAAAACAGTTATTCATCCTAGCGGCTTGACTTTTCAATTGTGCTCTCAGCAAACAATTACCAAGGCATTCTTTTTTGATGTTGTTCACGTAGGCTTGTATTACCCATCATGCCCAGAAAAGATGACTGTATTTAATGATGATAGCAAACTTTTGCGCTTTCACTACTTACGGAAAGTGACTGGAAAACAATTCAAAAAAGGCGCTGAAGAGTATCTAACTTATAATTTGAATAAACATCAGCATGACAAGTGCTTTAGTAGATACAAAGATATAAACGACAGCTATCTGGATGTAGATGATGGCGATTACTATGATCTTTTTCAAATTGAAAACAAAGGACTAGATTTGTTTTTGAATGAAAAATCTATTTCGGTATTCAAAAATAAAGAATGTGAATCTTTATACTTTAATATCTGGTTCGGCAAAAAATCTATGTCAACAGGCTTTAAAAAGCTATTAAGCCAATAAGATATCAATACAACTTTAACAGCCATTGAGCAATTTTTGAGTTCTATTCATTCCTTATATACCCGATCCCCTTTAACCAAACCACAAAATACAAAAAAAGTTGTCAAAGGTACTTTTTTACACCATAATGAAACCTAAAGGTATCGGCGTGGTGTTTTAAGGTATCCTTATGACACCTCTAGTAGAGGTTTGAATTATGAGTAAATCAGTAAATTGTGCAGAAGTATTAGATCGTATGCAAAAGGGCGTTGCCTGGGGAATGATAGTTTGTGGTATCACATATTTCTTTGTAGCTGCGGAGAAAGTGTTTGAGGAAAACCCTTTAAATGACTATTTGGATTTTGCCAGTGCTGTGGGGGTGTTTTTCACTTTCGTCGTAACTTTTATTGCTATATTTCCGGTGGCAAAACTCAAACTGCAAGGAAAAATGAAAGATCAAAAGGAGCCGGAAAGCTTTGTAGCACAATCCTTAATGACCAGTATTGTTCGTTCTTTTCATATCAATATCATATTTCTGGTATTGCTGTTGGCTTTCCAAAAGCCACTTGATGATTGGGGAATGCCTCCTTCGTTTTACTTAATCTTGATATTTGGATCTATGGTGTTTTGGGTAGGTGCAAACTTCTTATATCTCACTCGAAGTGATGATTTTGATGAAGACGAATTGGAGGAATAGTCATGAGTAGCGAATTAGATAATCGTATTCGGGTTTTTCGTGCCGAGCATCGCATGAGTCAAAGTGATTTAGCCGAGGCCATTGGAGTTTCGAGAAAAACCATTAGCACCATTGAAGTAGGGCGTTTTGTACCCTCAACGGTGATTGCCTTGAAAATCGCCCAATACTTTAATGTGCCAGTAGAAGAAGTGTTTTCCCTCACTGGCAATTAGGTTTGGAGAGGGCGAATGAGCAGCAAATATTATATGTTATTGGCCATTTTAATGGTGATCAGTGCCTCGGTGTTGGTTAAAAGCGCCTTTGTCAGCAATCAATATGTGGGCAGCCAGCATAAAGCCATGATCATCAATGGAGTTGAGCTGACAGTTAAAGTGGATATATACCAAAATGCACATGGCATTCAGCGCTTTGAAGTGAGCAATCCGATTGAAATCAAGCCGTTAAAATTAGGTGTAAATAAGTAGCCATTTCTATCTTGCAAAAGCACCTATATTGTTTATAATGCCTCGCACTTTTGGGAGCTATTTTGCGACCATAAAGTAGTAGCAATAAGTAGCGTTTTTACGCTACTTTCTAAATTCAGCCAGAGTGGTGAAATTGGTATACACAGGGGATTCAAAATCCCCCGCCCTTAAAAGCGTGCCGGTTCGAGTCCGGCCTCTGGTACCATCTTTTTAAAGCCCCATTCGTTGGGGCTTTATTATTTTACAATTCAAAACGCCAACCCCGTCACGTTTCTAACCATATTAATCATTCTTATCAAGTCAGATCTGATTTAGATCTACACCATCTTGTTTTAAACATGCTTGGCTCGATCTTCCAATCCTTATTTATCTATATATTAACCCTTTAATTTAGCGTAAAAAATATACAAACCAATGTCAGCTTAATGTTTTTTGCGGATATTAGCGTTTTAAACAAACGTTTTTTACAATTAGAATAACTAGTGGTATAACCTCTTACGCTTTAGAAAAACTAATAGCAATTGATCGTAAGTATATATTTTTTAATACTTAATCAAAATTTATGGGGGTTGTTATGTTAAAAAAATTCATAGCACTAGTTGTATCTATGCTTGCACTATGCGTTCAAGCTAACGAGGGAGTCGCCTTTGTACACGGCACTGGCAGTCAATCCGATGCCTATAATGATTATTGGACTGGCTCAAATATCCAATCCATAGTTTCAGGTTTACCCAACTCAAGTAATTACACCGTCATTAACTGCGATTTCACACAATATATGTGGGATTCAGCAGCTTCAGGTTGTTTAGCACAACAGTTGACGGATTTTATAAATGCTAAAGGCATTACCCAGATGACGCTGATCACTCACTCTAATGGTGGCAATGTGGTCAGATGGATCTTATCGAATCCTACTTGGGATAGCCGTTATCCAAACATTATCAACAAAACTAAAGAAGTGATTGCGCTAGCGCCTTCGAGTGGTGGCACGCCACTAGCCGATGCAGTGATCGATGGCAATGTGTTTGAATCAGCGCTGGGTTGGCTATTAGGTTATGCCAATGACGCTGTGAGAATGCAGCAAGTTTCTTGGATGGCATACTACAATCAAAACTGGCTACACGGCACTGCGGGTCGTCCATCGCTGTCAAAGCCATTTGTTAATGTAGTGGGAACTGATGTGGATTCAGCGATTTGGGATAGTGATAGCTATTGCGGCGGTTACTCGCAACAAGTGGGTTTGGAATTTACTCAAAACTGGCTGGATAGCTGCTCCGATGGTTTCTTGAACTGTAGCTCGCAAGAAGCGGCGGGTACTTTATGGTTCCGTGATAAATCGAAAACTCGTGGTCGTGAGCCATTGAGTCATCAGCAAAGTCGTCGTAAGTGCTTTAACTTAGACGTTTTCTTACGCGATCGCATTTAAGGAGTCCATTATGAATTACAAAATTACTATGATCGGAATGGCTCTAGTGACCTCAATGGCGTTTACTGCGTCGGCAAATGAGCCAAGAAACTTAGAACTTGAAGATAGAGTTATTTTCAACAAAATTGGTGTGCAAAATCCGTCAATGGTTCAACCTAGCTTCCAGCCAAGAGCAGAGCCAAACGTTCGCGATTTTGAGCCGAGAGTTCCTGGTCAGATCCGCGCGCCGTTCCTGAATAAGTCCGTCAGCTTTAGTTTCCCTGTGACGGATGCGATGCCGATGGACTTTTCGGAAAAACAGGCACACAGCCAAAGCCGTCAATACCGCATGGAAGTGACAGGCAAAGAATTGCGCCAAGGCGTTAGCTTGAAAACAACAGCGCCAGGTGCCTTGGTTAGAATTTCTGGGTTTAATACCAGCAATCCGGTTGAACCACAAAACTTGAACTTGCATATCGCCAATCAAAAGTTTGCCAAAGGCAGCGCTTTTGATACTTTGGTGGATAGCCGCATGATGACTAAAACTGGGGTTGGATTCCAGCAAGGCACTACTGGCTTTAAGATTTCTGAGCAAGTAGGCAATGGTCACTTTAAATTGCAAACTGAACAATCCTTGGCAGATTCGGATCGCTATCTAGTTAATGTATTTGAGAAAAATAGTGATGTTGAGTTGCATCTAACTGCGAATAAAAGCAGCTATTTGAAAGGCGGTTTGATGACAGTTAATACAGCTTTGTGGGATCAAGGCTCAAAAGTGCCATTGAGCTCAGTAAAAAGTTCACTAATTTCACCTAATGGCGAGCGTATGCCATTAGTGGCGAATAAATCTGGCCAAATGCAATTGCCGATGAATATGCGTGCAAGCAATGTGCCTGGAGCACTTTGGACTTTAGAAACTGAAGTGGATGCCATGATCAATGGGGTCGAAGTGAAGAGAATTGCCAAAGTGGCTTTTGCTTATGCTGATAAAACGGCGACTTTGTCTAAGATGCAGCCATTGGTTGACGAAAGGGCGGGTAGGCTATCAGCAATGATCCCTGTGCATGCAAATAAACAAGGGCGTTATGAAGTTCGCGGAGTTTTATATGCGACAAATGCTGATGGCAAAATGATACCAGCAATGGTTACTCATTCGGCTAATAGCTTAAATCCAGGTGTTAGCATGATCAATATGCAGTTTGATAAAAACATCTTAGCCGCTAAGGGTTTAAGCGCGCCATTCGCCTTGAAAAACTTACAGCTTCGCGATCAGCTGCGTATGGCGGTACTTGAAACAAAGTAAGATTTTTACTAAAAATAAAACTTCAAAAGGCAGCAATCGCTGCCTTTTTTGATTCTATTTGTTCTCTTTCGAAATTTGCCAAAACAATAATAGGTTGGAGACGAACCATAAGTCTTTAATTAAAAAGTGCCCTCCAGTGGTCAGCAAAGTATCCGAAGCGGTGGATGCAGCCCAGCTAAATAAGAACGTTTGGGTAACAACAAATACAGCGCCTGACATGAGTATAGCTGGAATAAGGAAGCGTCTGTTGTAGATGGCTATGATAAGCAAGACTGCAGCAACTAAATCATAGATGCCAATAATATTAGACGTAGTTTGCAAGTCCCACACAAGATACATCCAAGCCATAAGCGGCGAACTTTGCACTAAAGTTTCGATGCCTTTTGCTTCAAACGCCATAAACTTCATACCACCAATCCAGACTAATACAAGCAATACTGGAAATACAGCAATCCACTTACTAGCAGTATTTGAGATATTGGGAGAAAGCAATAAGACACCAATAGATAACAAGGCTGCATATTTAATAACACCTTGACCAGAGCCGATAATTGGAAAGCCACCTAGTGATTCTATCCACATAGATTTACTGAAAAGTGCTACTAGCGGAATTAGACTGATTGCTATCAGGAGATAGCCTAGCAAGGTCTTAAACTGTGTTTTTGTGATGGCCAAAATTGACAGTAGGGCAGTGGCTGCAAAAGCTGTCACAGCAATA
>JABXIW010000444.1 GCA_013372875.1 Gammaproteobacteria bacterium
CCGGTGCCGCTTTCGCCGGTAATCAAAACACAAGCATCTTCCTGCGCTACTTTGCCGATTAAACGCTTTAAATTAAGGGAAGAGGGCGATTTACCGACAAACTCATGGCCTGAATCATTGATTTGTACTTGATTGAGTTGACGCGATTGTAGCTGCGCCATGCCATAAGCATGGCCCAATGTGGCCATAAAATATTCTAATCGCAGTGGCTCACGGTGGTAGTCATAGAAAATATTGTTGAATAAAAAGTTGGGGTGTTTTTCAAACCAATCTTCTTGACTAATGATGGCTATCCATTTACTGGCAATATTCATAGAAGCCAACTCTTCATAGAAGCTGGTTTCTAAAAAATACATATCATTAAGGTAAACGATTACCACATCGAAACGATGGTGATGATAAAGGTCGGCAAAACTTTGCTTGTCATTGGCCTTAAACAGCCGCCACTGACGTGCTTCAAGCTGTTGATAGAGTTCTTCGGCTGATTCGGATTCGCCATAAACCAAGACGGATCGCTGTTCCATGAATTTCTCCTCGCCCCTTGAGGTTAGCTACTTAGCTATATCGTTTAGTTCCATAATTCCATAAATGTTACAACTACCATTTTGCCACAAACAAGTCATATTTGCATTAAATTTCAGCCAAAACCAAGTCATTCGATATAAAAAAAGCCCTTATAAATTAAGGGCTTCGATAGTTTTTATACTATGGCTGGATTAGAGCATACGCTTTAAGACATCCACTTCAGGATCTTTGTCGATAAAGCGATGCTTGAGGGCGCCAGCAATGTGCAGCACCACGACGCCTAATAACACATAGGGTAAAATTCCGTGTGCCCCATGCGCTTTTCCTGATAACTCTTTATTGGTTTCCAGAAAATCGAACTCGGTAAAGAAGAAATTGATCGGATGGCCACCCGTGTCAGAGAAAATAAATCCTGAGAGTGGCACCAATAGCATCAATAGATAGAGTAGAAAATGCCCAACTTTTGTGAGCATTTGTTCCCAAGGGGCTAACTTTGCTGGTAGCGCTGGCTTTTTTGAAGTAAAGCGAACCAGAATTCTAAGCACAATCAGCATCAAAAAAGTAAAGCCAAAAGATTTATGCCAAGGATAGAGTGCATATTTATTAGGATCGTCTCTTGGAATGCCTTCCATATACCAGCCAGAAGCAATGATTCCGATGAACATAATGGCCATCAGCCAGTGGATCAGGCGCATGGTGAGATTGTATTTTTCAGTCATATTGTTCCCCTTATTGTTTTACCTCTTGATTGAGGTTTGGGGAACAATATACCTATATTGACAGCTTTAAATCAAATGATGTCTTTATTTGCTAACATTAGTTGCTTACAGAGGCTAGCTTTGATCCCATCACAGTGGGTGCATAGGCTTTCATATCTTTTGCCCATTCGATGCTGTTTTCTGGGAATAGCATCACCACGGTTGAACCTAATTTAAAACGACCCATTTCGTCGCCCTTTTTAAGAACGATTTCATCTTCTATTGGATAGTCCCACACTTTAAGTTTGTCGCGCGTTGGCGGAGTGATGGTGCCATGCCATACAGTTTCGATACTTCCAACAATGGTTGCGCCCACTAGTACCATCGCAACAGGGCCAATGGCGGTATCAAACATAGCGACCACGCGCTCGTTGCGAGCGAATAAATTCGGTACATTGCGTGCGGTTAAAGGATTAACGCTAAATAGATTACCTGGTACATGCAGCATTTTGGTTAGACGGCCATCAATGGGCATATGTACTCGATGGTAATCTTTGGGAGATAAATAAATGGTCGCGAACTCACCGTTTTTAAAAGGTGCAGCAAGCTCCTCATCGCCGCCGAGTAAAGTTTTGGCGGAAAATAAATGATCTTTAGCTTGGAATATAAAACCGTTTTCAATTTTACCTAATTGGCTGACTTTACCATCAGCAGGGTTTGCGATAACGGTTTCATCGCCTTCGATTGGGCGCATTCCGTCTTTTAGCGAGCGGGTGAAGAAGTCATTAAAAGTTGAATATTCTTCGGCGGTTTCTCGCTGCGCTATCGACATATCGATGTCATATTGCTTGATAAACCAATTGATAAAAGCATTCTTAATGGTTTTATTTTCAGATTCTGCCACTACACCCATAAACTGCGAGATCCAGTGTTGTGGTATTAGGTATTGAGATAAAACTTTTAACTGATTTCCAAAGGATTCAGACATTTTTGCTAGTTTCCAAAAGGTTGAGGCAATTTAATGGTGTGGATTTTACCACTAAGCATTGAAAATTGTTAGGCGTTAACCTGCTCAAAATTTTGGATCAAATATTGATAGTTTTGCATTCGACTGGCCGTTATTTCATTATCTTTGGCCGCTTGAATTACAGCACATTTAGGCTCATTAAGGTGCTTACAATCTCGGAATTTGCAATGCTCTGAAAGTTCAGCAATTTCTTTGAAGCCTTGCTGGATTGAATTGCTATCCAAGTGCCATAAACCAAACTCACGCACCCCGGGTGAATCGACAATGTATGAGTCTTGCGCCAGCCGGTAGAGTCTTGAGGTGGTGGTTGTGTGGGTGCCAAGACCTGAGGTTTCAGATATCTCAGATGTCGCTACTTGATGCTCGGGGAACAAACGCTTGATTAAAGTGGATTTGCCCACGCCAGATTGCCCTGCCAGTAACAAACTTTTACCATCAATATCATTAACGAACTGTTCTACGCCATGACCATGCTTGGCGCTGATAATGTAAATCGGATAGCCAAGATTTTTATAAATTGCGAGACGCTGCTGAATTTCAGTCTGCTCAGCCTCATCCAGCAGATCCCATTTGTTAAAAATAATCCAAACGGGTAATTCACTGGCCTGCGCCGCAACTAGATAGCGATCGAGCATCATTTCAGAAAAGCCAAGTGCGGGTGCTAATAGCAGGGCAATAAAATCCACATTGGCCACCACAGGTTTGATGCCATGATGTGGGGTGGGCCGCTTTAATAATGAATGGCGCTCCATCAACTCATTGATTACGCCTTTATTTTCGCCTTGATCAGGATTGGCTTGGCGACAAAAGATAACCTTGTCGCCGACCACAGGAATATCGAGTGATTTACGAATAAAGCAGCGGACAATATTAAAATCTTGATCGGCTATATCTGCCTGCTGACCAAAACGGCTAACCACCACACCAGCTTCGGGCGCTAATAAGCTCGACTCATCAATCGATACTTTTTGCTTGTTATGCTGCTTGTCGGTGAGGTGTTTTGCTTTGCGGCGCGCCATTAATTATCTACTTAGAGGCTTAATCTTGAAAGTTAGGGCCAAAATTGCCGTTATTTTCTAGGGCATCGATATGCGCTGCGCAGATCAAGTCATTCATGCATAAACTATTGCCTGCATCATGGGTAGTGTAACGTACCACGCAATGGCCATAACTGACTTCTAGGTCAGGATGATGTGCTTGCTTATTTGCGATCCAAGCTACCGCATTGACGAAAGCCATAGTGTGGTAATAGTTTTTAAACTTGAATTTACGCATTACGGCGCCAGCTTCCGCATCAAATTGCCATTGGCTTAATTGCTCGCTTAACAATTGATCACGAGTGGCGGCATCTATCGGGCTGCGCGCTTCGTCATTGTGTACACATTGTTGATCTTTTAACAGCATTTGAGATCCTTATTGGTTGCTTAATGCGCTTATGGCTAAACATTCGATTCAATTTGCGACTATAATAGCCCAAATTGATAGCTTATTTTAGATCTAGCACTGATATTTTGGAGAATTTTCGTGAGCAATGGGTTAAATGATAAAAAAGGCTTGGCCGATAATTTGATTTGGGTCGATCTGGAAATGACGGGGCTTGATCCAGAAACTGACAAGGTTATCGAAATCGCCAGTATTGTAACCGACAAAGATCTAAATATTTTGGCTGAGGGACCAGTTCTGGCTATTCATCAAAGTGATGAAGTTTTGGCGAATATGAATCAGTGGTGCATAGAGCAGCATGGCAAATCGGGCTTAACTGAGCGAGTTCGCCAATCGGACATTGATGAAGAAACTGCATGTGAGCTGACGCTGGATTTCTTACGCGAATGGGTACCAGAGGGCAAATCGCCTATGTGCGGTAATTCCATATGTCAGGATCGCCGCTTTATGGTCAAACATATGCCATCACTAGAAGCCTTTTTTCATTATCGTCATTTAGATGTCAGCACTTTGAAAGAGCTGGCGGTGCGCTGGAAGCCACAAATTCTCAAGAAATTTACTAAGCAAGCAACGCATTTGGCGCTGGATGATATTCGTGAATCGATTGCCGAATGCGTTTTTTATCGCGAACACTTTATCAATCTTGATGATTAAATCATTAAGCCAATAGTCAGTTTCAAGAAGATAGAATTTCAAGCATGAATTGCAGCCAAATGTTTTTAAGTGATGAAGCCGCTACTGAGCAACTTGGTTATAAGCTAGCGAAGCAGCTTTCGGCGCCATTGGTGGTTTATTTATACGGTGATTTAGGCGCAGGTAAAACTACCTTGGTAAGGGGGTTTTTAAAAGGTCTTGGCCATCAAGGTTCGACCAAAAGCCCAACTTACACCCTAGTTGAGCCTTATCGTTTGGCCGAAATTGATTGTTTTCACTTTGATTTGTATCGCTTGGCCGACCCTGAAGAGCTGGAATTTATTGGTATTCGTGAATATCAAACCGAGAAATCCATTTTGTTGTTTGAATGGCCGGATCAAGGAACAGGAATGATCCCACCTGCGGATTTGATCTTAAAATTAGAGTATCAAGATGCGGCGCGGCAAATCGAAATTCAGGATATCAGCGCAAAACTGCCAAATGACTGGAATTTAAACAATAATTTATGCCAAAATGGTGATAAATAATAATTAAAACAGCAATATTTTAACAACAATGGCAATAGCCAATTAAGTGACCGAATGACTATCGAGCGATTTGGACAAGTTTTTACTAGTTTAACAAGCCTTAATCTTAGGCAATACGTGATAAACGCCAGCATTACATTTGTAATAATGGCGGCACTTCTTATCTCTCAAACCGCTAATGCTGCCGTGGTTAAAAGCATGCGCTTTTGGCAATCGCCTGACTCGACGCGTGTTGTCCTTGATTTAAGTAATGCCGTTGAACACAAGATCGAAATTCTAACCAATCCACATCGTATCGTAATTGATATCCCAGAATCTTCCGTGGTGGTGGATTTAAGTGAACTGGAAATCAAAAGCGATTTGATTAAAAAAGTTCGTCAATCTACTCCTGTTAAAGCAGGTGATTTGCGTTTGGTGCTTGATTTAAATAAAGCCGCCAATCCAAAAAGTTTTAGCCTCAAACCTTACCAAGATTATGGCGATCGTTTGGTCATTGACCTGTTTGACACTTTAAAAGAAGAACTTAAAACAGAGCCTAAAGTGGCTGCAGGTAAAAACGTTCAAAGAGATATTGTCATTGCAATTGACGCAGGACATGGTGGTGAAGATCCTGGTGCCATGGGGCCGTCGGGCACTCGTGAAAAAGACGTGGCATTAAGAATAGCTCAAGATTTAGCGGATGTTATCAATAAAGAAAAAGGCTTAAAAGCCGTTTTGACCCGCAAAGGTGATTATTATTTAAGGCATCGAAAAAGAACGGATATAGCGAGAAATCATCGAGCCGACTTGTTTGTTTCAGTGCATGCGGATGGCTTTAAAAGCCCTAAAGCTCGTGGCGCTTCGGTTTGGATTTTGAATCCACGCGGTCAGAAATCAGAAGTTGCACGTTGGATGAAGTTGCAAGAAGAAAAGTCAGAACTGCTTGGTGGTGTTGATAGTAAGATAACTCTTTCTGATTATGATTCTTCGGTACGTTCGGTGCTGCTCGATTTGCAAATGGAAAATTCGATTGCAGAAAGTATGTTGGTGGCGAAAAAAGTACATCGTAATATGGGCAAGGTTGCTCCTAAGATGCACAAATCCCACGTGGAAGAAAATAATTTGTTAGTGCTGAAAAACCCTGATATCCCTTCAATTTTGGTGGAGTCTGGTTTTATTTCCAACCCGCAAGAAGAGAAGTTGTTAAAGTCGAAATCATATCGTTTGAAATTGGCTAGTGCGGTAAAAGATGGCATCAAAAGCTACTTTAAATCCAACGCTCCCGATGGCACTTATTTTGCGGCGAGATACCGTCAGAATATTTACCGAGTGCAAAAAGGTGACAGCCTGATTAAAGTTGCTAATCGTTTCGACGTGTCGGTAAAAGAATTAAAAGTAGCCAATAACTTAAAGTCGAATACGGTTAGAATTGGTCAAAAATTAATTATCCCGTCGATTAATTAAGGTTTTTTTTTCAAGTGCCGATCCAAAAGCTCTCCCCATTAATTGCAAACCAAATTGCCGCTGGCGAAGTGGTGGAGCGGCCTGCTTCGGTGGTTAAAGAGTTACTGGAAAACTCTATTGATGCTGGCTCTACGCGGATCCAGATAGATTTAGAACGCGGCGGTATTCGCTTAATTCGTATTACCGACAATGGTGTTGGTATTCCAAAAAAAGAATTGTCACTAGCACTGGCTAGACACGCCACCAGTAAAATTTTAGAAGCCAAAGACTTGGCTGCAATTGATACCCTCGGTTTTCGGGGTGAGGCTTTAGCCAGTATTAGCTCGGTTGCAAAGTTAACCTTGAGTTCAAAACCTGAGGCACAAGATATTGGCTGGTCTGCTTATGCTGAAGGTCAACAGATGGATGTGAAAATGCAGCCGCATCCATTACCATTTGGCTCAATCGTTGAAGTAAAAGATCTATTTTTTAATACTCCTGCTCGGCAAAAATTTCTCAAAGCCGAGCGCACTGAGTTTATTCATATTGAAGAAATGGTCAAAAAGATAGCATTGGCTAATCCTCAATTGGCTTTGACCTTGAAGCACAATGGCAAAGTGGTAAAGCGGATCCCTGCAGCCAATAGTGACGAGCAAGTGAAACAGCGCATTGGTACTATTGTTGGGCGTAACTTTATTCAAAAAGCCATCCCACTAAACAGTCAGCTAGATGATTTGCAATTAAGCGGTTGGCTGGGTCCTGTGGATTATCATCAAAGCTCAAGTCTTGATCAGTATTTTTTTGTTAATGGTCGTCCTGTTCGTGATCGGACCATTAGTCATGCTGTGCGGCAGGCATACCATGAGTTATTGCCGCCAGGTCGCTCGCCCGCTTTCGTCTTATTTTTACAGCTGCCTGCGGATAAGTTGGACGTTAATGTGCACCCGACCAAACATGAGGTTCGATTTATTGAAGGACGCCGAGTGCATGATTACATTATCAAAGCCATTGAAACTAGTCTTGATGCCCAAGCGCAAGAGTTGGATTTATCCATTGAAACTGCCGCTATTGGCGAACACAATCGTGCGTATAATTATCAGCAGTCAGCAATAGCATCAAACGCGCAGCTAGGATTTAACAACAGCGTTGCTGAAAGTGGTGCTGGTTATCAAGTTGAACAGTCCAATTTGACACATTTGCGATCAATTGCCGATTCGAATAAAAGCGCTTTCCAAAAAAACTATTCCCCTCGGCCAACCAAAAATAACGCGAGTCAATTATGGTTCGAACGCTTTTTGGTGACAGCAAATAACGCCCAAGTGACTTTGCTGGATTTAAAGACTTATATGTTGGAGTTGACCGCTGAAACATTGCAGCAGGAGTGGCAACATTATCAAGAAGAGCAAGAACCCATAAAACAAAAGCCCATTTTAATTCCGATCCGATTGGAACTGGCTTCGGAAAATGCTGTCGAGCAGCTGGTCAAGTTATTGCCAGAATTGGGTATTGAGTTGGCGCAGCTTGGCCCGACTTCAATTGTGATCAGAAAGTTACCATCTTGTATTGAGCAGTTTAATCTACAAACTTGGCTGCAGGCCGCTTTTGCTAATTTACAAGCCGCCATAAAACTGGATGAGCTAAAAACAACATTGATAGCAGCGTTAGAAAGCGCTTGGCAGCCAGATCACAAAACCAATTGGCAAGAGTTTTTACAACAAAGATACTCGAGCCTACCATGGCAAAAATCGGAACATTATCATCAATTGTCGCCAGAAACTTTGCTGCAATGGATAGCTAAACAAAAGGCCTAGTTGAGTTACCGATTAATATGAAGCCAAAAGCAATTTTTCTCATGGGACCAACGGCTGCGGGCAAAACCGCTCTAGCCATTAAGCTGGTGCAACAGCACAATTGCGAAATTATCAGCGTCGATTCCGCCATGGTGTATAAGAGCTTGGATATCGGCTCAGCCAAACCATCAAAGCAAGAACTGGCTTTAGCGCCGCATCGCTTGATTGATATTTGCGATCCGAGCGAGCCTTATTCTGCTGCTAGATTTCGCGATGATGCTTTAACTGAAATGGCGCAAATCATCCAAGCGGGCAAGACGCCATTATTGGTCGGCGGCACCATGCTTTATTACAAAACCTTGCTGGAAGGCATGAATAATTTGCCAGATTCTAACCCGCAAATTCGTGCTGAATTACAGGCTGAACTTGAGCAGCATGGGCTGGCAGCGCTGCATCAAGAGCTAGCAAAAGTAGATCCTGAATCAGCAGCTCGAATTAATGTTAATGATCCACAAAGAACTTTGCGCGCCTTGGAAGTTTTCAGAATCACGGGCAAGCCGCTTAGTCAATTGCACTCTGAGCAGCAAGATGAAGAGTTTCCTTATGAAGTTAAGCAAATTGCTTTGATCCCATCGGATCGAGCCGAGTTGCATCAGAGAATAGAAAAACGTTTTCATCTTATGATGCAGCAAGGTTTGCTAGAAGAAGTGGAAGCCTTATATCAACGTGGTGATTTAACACCTGACTTACCCGCCATTCGTTCTGTCGGCTACCGCCAAATTTGGCAATATTTACAAGGAGAGTTGACGCTTGAAGAAGCTATTGAGCGCGGCATCATTGCTACTCGTCAATTGGCCAAGCGCCAATTTACTTGGTTAAGAAGCTGGCCAAACTTAATTTCAATCCAGTCCAATCAGCCTTTTACTGACTTATACGATGATGTAAGCAAAGTGTTAAACAGCTTTGAAAAAAGCCCATAACTTATTGACAAGGCTCGATTTATCCTTTTTTTTGGGTTAGACTTTCAAGTGGGAGCATATTTTACAAATCAAGTCGGGACGATTGAGAATAACAATTGGTTCAAATGAGCCGATGAATAATGATAAGAGGTAGCTATTATGTCAAAGGGGCAATCACTACAAGACCCTTTCTTAAACGCGCTTAGACGCGAAAAAGTGCCAGTTTCTATTTACTTAGTAAACGGCATTAAACTTCAAGGGCAAATCGAATCTTTTGATCAGTTCGTAATTTTATTAAAGAACACGGTTAACCAAATGGTTTATAAGCATGCGGTTTCAACGGTGGTTCCAATCCGTAACGTGCGTACTCAATACGGCACGAATGACAATGGTCATCAGTCTGATGATGATTCGTCAAGCGGACAAGGCGGAATGGGCTCTGGTCCTATGGGCGGCGGTTATACTGGCGGCCAAATGGGCGGTTTATAATTCTGATATAAACCCAATCGTTCCAATGTCTTAGCAAGACCAGCTGCAAAAGCGGCTGGTTTTCTTGTAGCCTTTCTTTTTATAATTATAGCTTTAGTGTTTCTCACAATTGAGGTGACGGGTGTTTGATCGTCATGCTGGCGGTGAGTCAGCAATTTTAGTCCATATTGATTTCCAGCAAGATTTAAGCCAAGACAAAAATCAGGAAGACCTTTCTGAATTTGTTGAATTGGTACGTTCGGCTGGTCTGAACGTTTTGGATATCGTGACTGCTAAACGTGGCGCCCCTGATCCGAAATACTTTATAGGCAGCGGAAAAATTGACGAAATTGTTTCGATCAAAAATGCCCTAGATGCCGACTTGGTGATTTTCAATCATGCGCTATCACCAGCCCAAGAGCGCAACATCGAAAAAGCGGTCAAAGCTCGCGTGATTAACCGCATTGGCCTGATTTTAGATATTTTTGCACAAAGAGCCTTTACCTTTGAGGGCAAGTTGCAAGTTGAGTTGGCGCAGTTAAAACATCTATCCACAAGGCTAGTTCGCGGCTGGACTCACTTAGAACGACAAAAAGGTGGTATCGGTTTGCGTGGTCCTGGTGAGACTCAGCTGGAGACCGATAGACGATTATTGCGTGATCGCATCAAGTACATTGAGCGTCGCCTAGAAAAAGTGGGCAAGCAGCGTGAGCAGGGCAGACGTTCACGTAAAAGAGCCAATATCAAAACTATCTCGGTTGTCGGCTATACCAATGCGGGCAAATCAACTTTATTTAATCTAACAACTGAATCGGACGTGTTAGCAGAAGATAAATTGTTTGCGACACTTGATCCTACTCTGCGCCGAGTTTCATTGCCGCAAGGCACTGATGTTATTTTAGCCGATACGGTAGGTTTTATTCGTCATTTGCCGCACGATCTAGTGGCGGCGTTTAGAGCGACCTTAGAAGAATCGGTGGAAGCAGATGTTTTGCTACACGTTATTGATGCCGCTTCCGATCGTCGCGAAGAAAACATCGAAGAAGTGATGAAGGTCTTAACCCAAATTGGTGCCGACGAAATCCCTATGCTGCAGGTTTTTAATAAAATCGATGCGATAGAAGGGGCTGAGCCACGAATTGATCGCGACGATACGGGTAAGCCGATCCGCGTGTGGGTTTCGGCGCTCAAAGACATTGGCATGGACTTGTTGCAAGCCGCGATTGAAGAAATGGCGATGGATGAGCAGTTTATCGCGCAATTGCAAATTCCTCCCTCCAAAGGTCGCCTGCGAGGTTATTTGTATGAACTCAACGCTATAGAGCAAGAAAGCTATTCAGAAGAGGGCGATCTATTATTATCTGTGCAGCTGCCAAAAGCAGATTGGACAAGGCTTTCGCGGCAGCTGGATGAGGATTTATCTGCTTACATATTAAATGCAGAATAAGGCTTACAAATCAGCCTTTTACCTTGAAAGCAAAGCACTGCGCCCATACAATTAAAGCAATAACATTTTAATATTCATTATTTACTCGGAGAGTCTAATGGCTTGGAATCAACCAGGCGGAAATGGTAATAACCAAGATCCGTGGGGCAAGAAGCGCCCTAATAATCAGAATGATCTCGATAAGATGATCAAAGAAGCGGGCGACAAGTTCGGCAAAATGTTTGGTGGCAAAGGTGGTAAAGGCGCCAACAGCGGTAAAAGTTTCTTTTTTATCGGTCTTTTGGTATTCGCCGCTTTCTATGCGATTAAAGGTTTTTACACGGTCAAAGAAGCCGAACAAGGCGTGATTACCCGCTTTGGTGCTTATCACCATACGGTTGGTCCTGGCTTGGGTTGGATGCCACCATTTATTGATCGTCTTTATAAAGTGGATGTAAATACCCAGCAGCAAAAAGAAATTTCAGGCAATATTCTTACCAAAGATAAGAATATTGTGGATGTGGATTTCACCATTGTTTATCGTGTAGATATCCCAGAAGATTACTTGTTCAACGTGTTCGAACAAGAAAAGACCATTGAGCAAGTGGCTGAGGCAGCTATCCGCCAGGTAGTTGGTCAATCGGTGATTGATGACGTTTTGAAAGATAATAAAACGCGTATCATGCAAGATACCATGACCGAAATGGAGCGTATTTTAGCGCCTTATAAAATGGGCGTTGAGATTTATGAAGTGAATATGGCTGACTCGAAACCGCCGATCCAAGTTCGCCCCGCATTCGATGACGTAACCAGCTCTTTAAGTGATGAAAAGCGTTACGTACAAGAAGCTAAGGCCTACCAGAATGACAAGCTCCCAAAAGCTGAAGGTCAGGCAGCGCGTATTATTAAAAATGCCGAGGCTTACAAAAGCCAAGTGGTCGAAAAAGCCAAAGGTGAAGTGGCACGTTTCCAAAAATTATTGCCTGAGTATGAACTTGCGCCAGAAGTGACCCGCCAGCGTCTATATTTGGAGACTGTTGAGGAAGTGATGTCGAATGTCAGTAAAGTGGTGATTGATACCGAAGGCGGCAGTAATTTGACCTACTTGCCACTCGATCAAATTGTGAATAAGAAAAAAGCAACTCAAAAGGAGAATAACTAATGAATAAGTCTCCAATCATTATTTTCCTAACCATCGTAGCGCTATTAGTGCTTTCACAATCCATGTTTATTGTGAAAGAGCAGCAAAAAGGCTTTATTTTACGTTTTAGCCAAGTGTTAAAAGATGCTGATGATAAGCCATTGGTTAAAAGTCCTGGTTTGCATTTTAAACTACCATTTGTTGATACGGTTAAGAAGCTCGACTCGCGAATTCAAACTTTTGATGGCCGTGCTGATCGTATCACCACTTCGGATAAAACTGACTTAATCGTTGATACTTATGTTAAGTGGCGAGTTAAAGATTTTGGTCAATTTTATTTAAGAACCCAAGGCTCAATCCCAAGAGCCAATGGCTTTATTGACCGCTTTGTGGATGCTTCAACTCGAGCCCAGTTTGGTACTCGTAGCATTGAGCAATTGATTTACAAAGATCGTGATGAAACGATTAAAGCGATTATGGCGGAAGTGGCCACTAAAACTCCTGAATTTGGTATTGAAGTGGTGGACGTGCAGGTGAAAAAAGTGAATTATCCTGACGAAATTCGTGAAAAAGTATTCCAAGAAATGAGTTCTGAGCGTAAAGAGTTTGCCAATGCAAACCGCGCGGAAGGTCGCAAAGAGGAAGAGAAAATTCGCGCCGATACTGATGCTAAAGAAAAGATTATTATTGCTGAAGCAGACCGTACTGCTCGTGAGATCCGTGGTCAGGCCGATGCTGAAGCCGCGAAAATCTATGCAGAAACCTATAATAAAAATCCTGAGTTTTATGCTTTCTTGCGAAGCCTTGATGCTTATAAAGCCTCATTCAAAGATTCAGGCGATATTATGGTGATCAAGCCAGACAGTGAGTTCTTTAAATATTTTAAAGATGCCGACGGCAAAAAATAATCACTTTTAAATCAAAATAAAGGGACCTTAGCGTCCCTTTTTTAATTCGAAAAAAACTCGTGGAGCTAACAATGTCAGAAGAATGGTTGATTGCCATAGGGCTATTTTTAGTATTTGAGGGCTTGATGCCCGCGCTTCTTCCTAAGCAATGGCGTAAAACCATTGCCGAAATTGCTAAAGCGCCAGAACTTAGCATAAGGGTTATGGGATTTATCAGTATGCTGATCGGCTTAGTTTGGATCTACTTTGTTACTTAACTTCTGGCTTTAAGTAGTTGATCTTAGGTAAGCTGGCAGAGTTCCCTAATTAGAAGCTGATAATTTTCCGTTAAAATCGAAAAAAGTAAGGATTTTCAATCGATTTGGCGGTAAAATGCGCCGTTTCTTGTCTTAGAAATGGTCGCAGAAATGCGATTCAGATTAATTAAATTTTGAGTTGAGCAATGGCACAAAGTGTTGTGGTTTTAGGCACCCAATGGGGTGACGAAGGTAA
>JABXIW010000289.1 GCA_013372875.1 Gammaproteobacteria bacterium
AATCCTAAAATTACCCACCAGCCTGTAATTGTTTTATGGATAATTATCTCGCCTTGCTTTTTACACGTATCGTTCACAATTGGCAATATGCAGCAGAAGCTTATTGATGAAATAATCGATATTTCATTGACGGGTGCTAATTTTTTGCACGATAGCAAACGATTGCCATTTGTTTAATGTATGAATTATGTATCTCGATGTGCTCTTGAGTGATAAGCCACATTTGTTGAAATTAAGTTAATGTTAATGGCTTGTTCAACGGTGGAGTTGAGGAAGGGCGTTGGTTTTTTGGTTTGATATTTATAACAATAATTAGCTAACACGCTCACATTTTGGTTCGTGCAGGCATCTGAATGTTAAATTTTTTACATTCTTGCGTTTTTAAATCTTGTAAATTTAATGTTAACAAAAGGCGGTGTGGCTTTTCCAAGCCTCCTAGTCGCCCATGATGCGTGACTCTCTTAAAGGAATTCACGAACAACAATGAAAATGACAAAGTTTTAGAGGGTAAGCCATTATGATGAACCTTGCTGCTGCCTTGCAGAGAAATGCTGCAAGTAAACCGAATAAAACGGCTTTGATATGTGGTGATAACAAATTCACATACGCAGAATTTGACGTGATTGCAGGTAAGATCGCGACTTCGATGATTAAAGCGGGCGTCAAACCGGGAGACCGAGTGGCGTTATCGTGCCCGAATTTGCCTTTCTTTCCTTTCGTTTATTTTGCGGTTCAGAAGGCGGGTGCCGTTACCGTTCCGCTGAACGTGTTGCTCAAATCTAGAGAAATCAAATACCACCTAGAAGATTCGAAAGCGAAGTTTTACTTCTGTTTTGAAGGAACGCCCGAACTGCCAATGGCGAAAGAAGGCATGAAAGCGTTTAAAGAGGTGGATGCGTGTGAAACGATGATCGTAATGACGCAAGATCAAACGCAAAAAGAGTACCAAGGTTTACCGACACTGACGTCTTTTATAGAAGATATCGAACCTTTGGCGGATTACGTTGCTCGCGATGCGGATGACACTTGTGTGATTTTGTATACATCAGGCACAACGGGATTGCCCAAAGGAGCAGAGCTCACGCAGCAAAACATCGTAATGAATGCGCTTGTGGCTCAGAACATCATGGCGAGTCAGGCTGATGATGTTCATCTAGTAACGTTGCCACTGTTTCATACATTCGGTCAAACCGTGCATCTCAATGCTAGCGTGCAAAGCGGTGCAACTTTGGTTTTAGTCCCTCGATTTGACCCGAAACATGTGTTGGAGCTGATCGAAAAGCACCGAGTGACGCTCTTTGCCGGTGTGCCTACGATGTACATTGGTTTGCTGCATGTTGAACATAATTGCGATATTTCGTCGTTACGAGTAGCCGTTAGTGGAGGCTCGTCGCTACCGACAGAAGTATTTAAAACCTTTGAAGCACGATTCAATGTACCAATTCTAGAAGGTTACGGCTTGTCCGAAACCAGTCCGATAGCGTGTTTTAATCACCTTGATCAGGAGCGAGTACCGGGCTCTGTCGGGCAACCGATTCAAGGTGTTGAGGTGAAAGTCGTTGATCTTGACGGTCATGCTCTCGCTGTCGGTGAGGAAGGAGAAATTATTGTGCGCGGGCACAACGTCATGAAAGGTTATCTTGATCGCCCAGAAGTGACGGAATCGGTGTTGCAAAGTGGTTGGTTCCATACCGGTGACGTCGGGCGATTTGATGAGTCGGGTAATCTGTTTATTGTCGACAGGATGAAAGACCTGATCATTCGAGGTGGCTTCAATGTGTATCCTCGTGAGATTGAAGAAGTATTCATGACGCATCCTGCGGTAGCGATGGTGGCCGTGATAGGTATTCCGCATCAAGAATATGGCGAAGAGATCAAAGCCTACGTGGTATTAAAACCGAATCAATTTGTCGAAGCCGATGAGCTGCAATTATGGGGACGAGAGCAGTTAGCCAATTTCAAATACCCAAGGTTTGTCGAAATTCGTGAACAGTTACCGATGAGTGCTACGGGTAAAATCTTAAAGAGAGAGCTAAAATCGGAACTCGAAGTCGCATAAGTATGATGTCAAAGCCAGCGAAGCTCTCGCTGGCTTTTTGTTTGATCTACATGGTATCGGTTGGTGGTCGTTTTAGCTGAGTACGCCGGTTAGACCAAAGACGTGTTTGCATCTACAACTATTCCAACTGTTTGAGATACGCTTCCATTTTCAGCGGATTCAATATGGTAATACTGCCGTATTGCAGCCTAAGAACGCTCGAGTTTTCCAATTTCTTTAGTACCTTATGAACACTTTGTCGTGTTAGCCCCATCATGTTGGCGATGTGCTCACGAGTCACTTTCACTACACAAGACTGGGCACTTATAGGACGGTTATGTTGATATTCTGCCAGAAGCAATAATCGTCTGCCGATCCTCTCTTCTATACCGCGAATGGCGTCGTCTTCGATAACGGAAATAGCTGACCATAATCTGCGGCTGAGCAGATCCAGAATCACAGGGTAGCTTTGTGGATATTTGGCTAACAACTGCCGAAATTTATCGCCAGGTAGCTCTAATAGGGTTACGTCGGTATGAGCCGTTGCTCCGAAAATGCGTGGCATGCCGGGTGAAAATACATTGTCGCCAAACCATCCTCCGGCTTCGAAAATCATCAAGGTGACTTCTTTTCCTTTGGAACTTATCGAGTTAACGCGTACAGATCCTTTGGCGATCACCATCAATGAAGAATGCTGCGCGCCTTTGCTGCAAATGAGTGCTTTCTCGTCGAAGTATCGTGCGCGAACGATTTGTACTGCTTCGTTTATTCCTTCCACTGGCAAACCGGCTAAAACAGGACATTGCAGCAACAACGATTTGATATCTTCCATGTCAGTACCTTACAAAACAGGTTTGAACAATGGCATGTTATCACTTTATGGACTCGCTTCTTTAAAAGACGGTTGGAAGTGAGAGCATTGCGAGGTTTGTAATCAAGTTGATAGAAAAAACGCCCATTAACGAGAATTAATGGGCGTTTGCTGTGTTTAGCTTGTGGTGTCGATTACTTTTGAGTTGCCGCTTTCATTGCTGAGACAAATTCACCAAGCTTATCGAGCATGATTTGCGGTTGCTCTACGTGTGCTTCGATGATTTTTACGACTGCTGAACCCGAAATTGCACCTGCAGCACCCGCTTCAATGGCTTGTTTTACTTGTGCTGGTTCAGAAATGCCGAAACCTAGTAACGCTGGTGGTGCATTAAACTGGTTTAGCTTTTCAAGCATGTGGTCAACTGGCATGTTAGCTTTGGTTTCTGCACCCGTCACACCCGCGCGCGAAAGCAGGTAAGTGTAGCCGCCGCCCAATTCAGAAACTTGTTTTAGCGTCTCGTCACTTGCCGTTGGTGGTGCGATAAAGATTGGGTGGATTCCAAATTTCTCTGCCGCGGCTACGAACTCTGCGCTTTCGTTAGTCGGAACGTCTGCAATGAGAACGGAGTCGATGCCCGCTTTTGCACAGCGCTCGT
>JABXIW010000176.1 GCA_013372875.1 Gammaproteobacteria bacterium
CCTTTATATTCTCAGTATATGGAGTGACGTAATAAGCGTAGTTAAGGTTTGCTTCCTGCGCTGCGTCGTTTTGCTGGTATCCATTCTAGGTGTTTCAATAAAAATGATAATCCGTCCATTTTGAAAATGATTTTTACATATACGTAATAATGTTAAAGTGAGTGGACAACAAGAGTGTGATGCCTCCTCAAAACAGAAGGGAAAACGGAAAAGGCGATTGACCTGAGGTTAGGTAGAGGGACTAGAGTAGAAAACAATCAACCCATCAGATAAGTAAGAGTGATTATGAATAAGACGGATCTGAACGCCTATTTAACCAAGCTCGGTTTGCCGAGTGAGTTACCCGCCGATTTGGAGTCATTGCACAAGATTCACGTAGCGCAGCACCGTTGCCTGCCGTTTGAGAACTTTGATATTTCGTTGCAGCGTGGCATCTCTGTTGAGATTGAAGACATCATTCAAAAAACCGTGTATCACTCCCGTGGTGGCTACTGCTTTGAACTGAATGGCTTAATGCTCGATGTGCTCAATACCCTCGGGTTTGAAGCGCGCAGCTTACTTGGGCGTGTTCACGTGATGGGGGCGCCGACAGGTCGCAGCCATCAAATCACGTTGGTGACGCTGGATGAACAAGCATGGATTGTCGATGTAGGCTTTGGCTCCAATACGCCGCGCGCGCCATTGCCGTTTATCCTCAACCAAGTGATTCAGACGGATTTACAAACCTTCCGCTTTGTTGAAGATGCCCAGTTTGGTTACTTCCTTCAAGTGTTGTCAACGGACGGAACGGACACATGGAACAACCTTTATAGCTTCGATTTAGAGTTTGTGTTTGCGGGTGACATCGCGTGTGGCAACTTTTTTACCTCCACTTCTCCTCACTCGCGTTTTACCAGCGCAAGAGTCGCGGCGAAAGCAACAGAAAGTGGGTTGGTGACATTGCTTAACTACACACTCAAATACACCAGCCAAGGTGAGCAGACAGAATTGGAGTTAGAGCCGGGCCAAGCCTATCTGGATGCATTGAAAGAATACTTCGGCATTGAGCTTGATGCGCAGTACGGCGATCTTCGTCCGTTGCCTGACGCGTAAAATTCTCACGTTTTCAAAGCGTAGCGCGACGAGAACATTTTCATCACTATTTGTCTAAAAGAGGTCGACAGGAATACAGCATGGCGAATTGGGAAGGGGTAAGCGAATTTGTTGCTGTGGCGGAAACCAACAGTTTTACCGGAGCAGCAGCTAAGCTGAAAACATCGGTGGCACAAATCAGTCGTCGGGTATCGGCACTTGAAGAACGACTTGCGGTGAAATTGCTGCATCGCACGACGCGAAAAGTCTCCCTGTCTGAAGCCGGACAACTCTATTACCAGCAGTGTAAACATTTGGTGGAAGGGTTAGAACTGGCCGAGCTTGCCGTCACGCAAATGCAGACCGAACCGCGCGGTTTACTGCGCGTGACGGCTCCTGTGACGTATGGGGAAATGAACCTCGCGCCGCTTTTGCATCAGTTTTTGGAAAAGTACCCGCGTGTGGATCTTGATTTAGTGCTGACCAACCAAAAGCTGGATTTGATTGAGCAAGGTGTGGACGTGGCGATTCGTCTTGGCCGCTTGCAAGATTCCAGCATGATCGCCAAGCGTCTTTCCTCACGTCAAACCTACGTGTGTGCCAGTCCGATGTACTTGGAGCGTTTTGGTGAGCCACATACGTTGTCGGAATTGGGACGGCATCAATGCTTGGTTGGCTCGGTCGACTACTGGCACTTTAAGGAAAATAAACGCGATAAATCTTTACGCGTGTCGGGACGGATTAAATGCAACAGCGGTTTTGCTTTGGTGGACGCAGCGAAACGCGGTCTGGGTTTAGTGCAGCTGCCGGATTATTACGTTCAAGAAGCGTTAGACAGTGGTGAGTTGGTCGAGGTGCTGACCGATTACCGCGACGATCGCGAAGGCATTTGGGCGCTGTATCCGCAAAGTCGCAATTTGTCGCCAAAAGTGAGGTTGTTGATCGACTTTTTGGCGCAAGAGCTTGTTGATTAGCGGCTTAAAGTGCTCATTACAAGGTATGTTGCTAAAACGCCCGGTAATGCCGTGCGTTTTTATTGGGATGAGAGCTGGAATCGAAAAGACATGAACCACTATTGATTGGATTCCGCGTCTTCACGTTTAATCACTTTGTGCCCGTCTTCCGACACGCCTTGTTTCCAATAGCTGCTGATGTAGATATTTTCACGATCAACTTCTTTCTCGTTGCGGAAGTATTGGCGTAGCGCGCGCATTGAATCGAACTCACAGGCACACCATACTGCGGCGTCCCCATCTAGCCATTTTTGTTCGCGTACCGCTTCTGCTAGGGTTTGACCTTCTGTAAGCCAAATTAGCTCCATACCAGCTGGTGCGTGCAGAGGCTGGATGTCGGCTGGAGACATCACGCTGATCACTGCATAGCCTTTTGCTTCTTCTGGTAGCGTACGAATTTTCGCTGAAAGGGCAGGAAGTGCTGTCATATCGGCGGCCATAAAGAACCAGTCAGCCTCGGTATTTAAATTAGAGATACTGCCTGGACCTACGATATTAATCGTATCGCCTTTTTGTGCGGCCATTGCCCAACGCGCGGCAAAGCCACACTGTAAATCTTGTGTGGTGTGGAGGACAAAATCGACTTCGATGGTGTGTGTTTCCGGATGGAAACGACGAATAGTATAGGTTCGCATTAATGGTCGGTTATCGTCGCTTAGCGTGCTCAAATCGGTACCGCCCATCTCATTGAACAATAGTTTGATGTAGCTACCTTCGCAGTCGCGTGGAAACTGGCCTAGCGCTTCACCTTGCAAAGTAATACGCTGCATATTTGGGGTAATTGTCTCTGTATCTGTGACAACAATCGTTTTAGGTTGAGGCTTCTTCTTCATTCTTGACTCTACTCGATAATTATTCTCTTTCTCATTTAAGATTATCAAGATCTCTCATAAGAGGGTAGTGTCTTTATATAAATTTACACTGTGAATTGAGCTGGATTCTTGGAGGATTGCAGTAGTACTGGGGACTGGGTCGAGCAAAATACGTAGAAAAATAAGAAAGGGCACGCCAACATGCCCTTTCGAACTTAACGATGTAAAGGCTTACTGAGTCTGCTCAAGTAAATGTGTCTTTAGGAATCTATCCATCGCTTGGTAACCATCAAGACGGTTCTCCAGAGAGCGGAATCCGTGCCCCTCATTTTCCTTCACGATATATTCGACCTCGACGCCTCGTTCGCGCAGTGCATCAACGATTTGGTCTGACTCGCTCTTCACCACGCGTGGATCTTGTGCACCTTGTAGGACCAATAAGGGTGCCTTAATTTGGTCGACATGGAACACTGGTGAGTAGGCTTTCATCATTTTCGCATCTTCAGGATCATTCGGATTGCCTACTTGCTCGTGTAACATTGCAAGGAATGGTGCCCAATAAGGTGGAATGGAGTCCATAAAGGTAAATAAGTTAGATACGCCAACGTAGTCGATTCCGCACTTATATAAATCAGGAGTGAATGTCACCCCCGCCAGAGTTGCGTAGCCGCCATAAGAGGCACCATAAATACATACGTTGCCATCTTGTGCGTAACCTTGTTCGGTAGCCCATTTGACACCGTCGGTAATGTCATCCTGCATGGATTGTCCCCATTGCTTGAACGACTTCTCCCAAAACTCGCGACCATAACCAGTTGAGCCCCTGAAGTTCATTTGCAGCACGGCGATACCACGGTTAGCGAATAATTGTACCTCAGGCTGAAATCCCCAGTGATCACGAGCCCACGGACCGCCGTGTGGGAGCACAAGCAAAGGCAGATCTTTGGCTTCTCGACCCTTCGGCAGCGTTAGGTACCCATGAATAGTTTCTCCATCGCGAGCGGTGTATTGGATAGGCGTCATCTTCGCCATATGTTCTGGCTTATGCCATGGAGCGTTTTCTGCCAATTTCTCCAATTTGTCTGCGTTACGATCGTAGAAGTAGTAATTTGGATGATCGACATCGCTGTAGGTGACGACAATCATTTTACTTTCATCTCGCGTCGCACTGGTTACAGAAATTTCTACATTTGGCAGTTTCTCTGAGAGGCGTTCGAACGTTTTTTGGTAGGAATCATCTAAGAAGTGATAGTGGTTTTTATCTGTCACGTAAGAGACTGAAACCAGCTTATTAAGCGCTTCAGAGTAGTGAGCGCTATTCACGTCAACTTCCGGGTGAGAGAAGATTTCTCGTATTTCTTTATTGGCTTTTACATCGTATTCAACGATGGCTGATTTATCACGCGTAATTCGTGATGCCACATATAAGTTTTTGTTGTCCGGCGTGAATGAAATGGGGCTAAAGCTCTCTTTGAAAGTGAGATTTTTTAGTGGTTTAAATTCATCTTCAACCGTATCGCGATATAAAACGGAGGTATTAACACCATCTGATGTGGTGATGACACGAATGTTGCCATCGTGATCGGTACCCCATGAGCGCACATTGCCCGGGTTTTGCGCGACGAGAGTATTTTCGCCTTTTTTTAGATTATGTCGATATACATCAAAGACTTGCGGGTTACGCTCGTTACTCGAAATCAAAATGTCATCGGGTTGATTATCTAGTGTGTCGATGACGTATGCCACAACACCGGATGTCGGTGTAATGGTTTTCTCTTCGCCTGTTTTGACATTAACCGTCACGAGATAAAAGTGCTCATCTCCTCCCGTATCACGAGAGTAAATTACGGTGTCTTCGCCAACCCAGTAGTAGTATGCGATGTCGCGTCCTGTTACGGATGTGACGCGTTTTATCTGATCGGGGTTATTTGTGGGATAAACAAAGATGTTCTTACGGTCTTGCCATGGCTTCATCATAGAGATGTAGTCACCAGCAGGAGAGATTTGATAGCTAGAAACTTCGCTGTTTTTAAAGAAATAATCCACTGGATACTCGGGTGGAATGACTTCAGCATTGGTTGTGGTGTATGTTTGACTGCAACCCGCCAATAATAATCCAAAAGTGGCAGCAAGAATAAGCTTGCGAGTGTGCATTGTGTAACGCTCCTTGTGTAAAGGACCTTAAGCTCATGAGCTTTTGGCTGGGGTGATAGATTCATCGCAGTTACTGCGAGCAAGCAACGAACATTAAAAATAGCTGTGGCTTATGATTAGTGTGCTTTTAATAAATAGCGCATTGCTTCGCTACTATGACCCTGGCATTGTCCAAAAGTGGCGTTAGATTGTGATTATTGATTCAGTATCTACCTGAACTTTGTATTAGATCACGGTTTTACGGCTATTTTGTCTTCTATATCATTGGGATAGTCGACAGCAGTAAAAGCGCTGCCATCCCATAGTTAAACCCTTTTACACGCCTAGATGTGGTCAACCAACGCTGCAATTGCATGCCTGCCGCCGTCCA
>JABXIW010000368.1 GCA_013372875.1 Gammaproteobacteria bacterium
CGCTGCCCGCCCAGTAATCACCGACACCTTCTCCAATCGCGCCAGTGTGGCCATACGCCCAATCGGGAACGATTTGATAGTGAATCCCGTGTCCTAGCTCGTGCAAAATCACATCTGCATCCGCAGCATCCGGAGATACTCCACCCACGCCTAACATCAGCGCACGCGAACCTGTGTAGTAAGAAGAGTTGTCTAGCGCTAAACCACGTCCATCAAAACGAAGCGGCTCTTCAAATAAGTCATAGCTCAAGCTCGATAGGTACTGCAGTGAGTTGTCAAGATGGTAAAACGCCATCAACTGCAAAAACGCATTGTCGCCAAGCTGAGCACTTTGCATCGCTTTTACATCAGCAAAAGATTGAACACCTTCAGGCGGCAAAATACTGCTTGTATCGCGTACGGGCTCCGCACCTACCGCAGGTGTAGGCAGTAATGCAAGTGCATCCACCTGTTTAACGCGCTCGTTGGCTAGGTAGAACTTGCCACCGGACTGCAAAACTTGAATCTGCTTCTCAACATATTGAAGTGGCTGCGGATAATCCTCTAACGAATTCCAAGCAGAATCAGGCGCAGCTTGTTGCTGCATCGTACGTAAATCAGGATCAAACACTGAGACGGGAACCGTCACTAACTCACCGGAGCTCAACGCTGGCGGCTCGGTCACTTCCAATCGAACAGGCAATTCCAGTTCTGCGGCTGGCATCGCCTGACCATTACGAATAACCGTATCTTCAAGGCTTTTGAAAATACGCTCGATTTGGCGGTCTTGGTTAGTCGACAACACAATGGTGCGTTGCGGTTGATACTGACCATCGACCCACACATCAAAGTTATAATGATCTCCAAGCTGAGAATGGGTCTGATAGCGAAACTTGAGTTCGCCAACGCTAGCGTAATTGGCTTGTAAGTAGCGTAGCGCTTCGGCTTGGTTCGTGACCGTAATAGCCGCGCTAGGGTAATCCCACTGCGCTGCGTTCGTCACTTGAACGCCTGCCAACGCAAGAGAAAGCGCTAAAAGTTTGAGTTTCATGCTGAGCTCCTACTAAAAGATGTACTTCGCGTTAACCGTAAAGTAACGACCTGGTTCCGTTGAGTAGCGTTTGCTCTCATCAGCTATGCCAGCAACGTCTTGGTAACGAATGTATTCTTTGTCGAACAGGTTGATGATGGTCGCACTCAAACGAAAATCTTTGGTGATTTGGTAACTTGCCCCCAGATCGAGCGTGTTCCATGCCTCTGTTTGTGCGCATTCAGTCTTTTGTCCAAGCGACGTTTGGCAACTCGGCACACGATCCATTGAACCAGCCCAATTCCACGTCGCGAACGCATTAAAGTCTTGTTGCTGGTAGTTCAGCCCAACATTGCCCTCAAAAGGCGTGATGCTACGAACGTATTCGCCCTCAGCGTCCTTTCCATCCACATAACCAAGCTTGGTACTTAGCTTCCAAGACGATGTGAAAGCATACGCAGCAGAAAGCTCCGCGCCGTAGGTTTCAACGCCGTGTAAGTTTTGGTATTGCTTGACGTAGTTACCGAAGTTATCTTGACCCGTGGTAACAACATCAATGAAGTTTTGGAACTTGTTGTAAAACGCAGAAACGTAAAGTTGCGCTCGGCCATTATCGAATTTGTTACCGATTTCAAACGAGTCCGAAGTTTCAGCCTCTAGATCCATATTTGGTGCAATAACAAAAGGCGTCAGCGGCACAAAGTCGTGGCTTACGAAGCCATACGCCTTATCGTATTCTGGCGCTCGATAGCCGTGATCGTAAGAGAGGTAAACGCGGTTGTTTTCGAACACTTCACGAGAAATCGACAAACTTGGTGAAATTTCAGAACTGTCGATATCTTTCAATGGATATCCACCGATATCATTCTGGCCATCAGGTGAAAGTCGGTGCGCATCGAAACGCAAACCGCCAGTCAATGTCCATTTCTCCAGCTCAATCATGTCACGGAAATAAAGCCCAATGTTGTAAGCACGTGCAGCGGCAAAGGGTTGTTTTTGCGATGCGTTGGAGCCCGTCCAATCGAGGACTTTCTGATTATCTTCACGTTGGTAGTAATCCGATGCTATCTCAACGCCATACGCTAACTTGTGCTCAGCCGATGAGGCGTGAAGCGCCTGTTTGAAATCCGCTCTCAAACCGACGGTGCTATCGGTAAATGTTTTGTGCTCAAGTTCGCGGCGCTTGATCAACAGACCATTGGCGTCGGTAGAGTTCATTAAGCGATTGGTGTCTGTGACCACTTCGGTATGACGCCAATAAACTTTAGTATCCAACTCTTCAAACCATGTTGGATCAAGCGGCGTTAGCTCTGCACCTAGATATGCACTGTATTCTTCTGTCGATTCATCTTCTGCAAAGTCTTCGATATGCCACTTGCCATCTTTTTGTATGGATGACGAACCTTCAAGACGTTGTTGGTCTTGTCGATAGAGTTCGGCACGCGCTTTGATCATCACTTCATCACTGAAGAAATGATTGATGGCGTATGACGCGCTGTAACCATCCAAATCGCGGTTGTACAAATCTTGGCTGAAGTTACGCGTCTCTTCACCTTGCCAATAAGCCGCGTTGACCAAGCTTTCCGTATCGCCAGAACGAAATGCCAAATTGCTCGCGCCTTTGTATTTATTGCTTATCCCCGTATAAGTGCCCGTGGCGTCAACATAAAAGTCACGATCTTCTAAAAACTCGCCCGGCTGTTTGGATTTTAGAATCACAGCGCCACCAATGGCACCAGAGCCCAAGACTGAGGAGCTTGCTCCTTTCACTACTTCTAATGATTCAAGATTAGATAGATCGAACGTGTCGCGGCCCACTTTGTCATTGATGTCATTCGCACCAAAACCGTCTGCAGAGCGAATGCCGTCACGAATGATCATAATGCGATTACCCGTCATGCCCCGAATCGTGATGTTTTGTGGACGACCAGCGCCACCCGACACACTTACCCCAGGCTCGTGACGCAGCGCATCATAAAGCTCTGTTTCGCCCTTTTGTTCAATCTCTTCGCTGGTGACAACCGCAACGCTGCCTGCTACTTCAGACACAGGTTGTTCAATCCGATTCGCCGTCACCACAACCTCTTCCATAGAGAAAACGTCAGATTTGGCGTGCACTTGGCTGGCAGCTAGTACCGAAAGTACTGCCGC
>JABXIW010000459.1 GCA_013372875.1 Gammaproteobacteria bacterium
TGAATTTGGAATTTAGCGCGTAAGAAATACTTCGGATCCGCTTCGACTCGCTTTAGCCACTTGTCGGCTAGTTCTTGGCTACCTAAGATGTCGTCTGCGCTTAACGTCTCTTTAATCATCAACTCTGCTGACGTTTGTTCATCCGCTCCTTCTGCGGTTTGAGGGTTGTCGCCTAGCTCGGTTGACGCCTCTTGCTCTGTTCCGGCTTGACTTTCACTCATCTGATTTATCTCATCGACGATGCCAGCAATCACTTTCAAGTTGTGCTCAACATCAGGTCTTAACGACTCGCTCAACGTTGGCTTGCTGGCTAGGGATTTTAACAAGTCACGAGCAGCCAAATATTCACGCTGGCGCGCCAATGCGCTCGCCGCATTGTAAAGACCGTAATCTCGAACCTCTTCGGACGGGTCGTTTTGCATTTCCAAAAACGCACTGTGCGCGAGCTCAAACTCGCTAGCGTAGTAGTACGCCGTGCCTTTACGTAATGGATCGACAAAATGCTTCGCAGCTTCTAAATACGCTTGTTGGTTGAACAAACGCTGTCCTTGTTGGTCTGGCGTCAGCCACAAATCCCACCACCATTGCGCCACCTTGTCGAAGGTCGTCACTTTTTGCACAACTTGTGGCTGTTCGGCTTTAACAGAAATGTTCTCCGCCATTGCACTGGTCGGCATCAACAGTGTACCGCTCACCATTGCAATCACGCACCACTGCACTAACCACCCTTTTCTAAACCACAGCATCATGATCAACGCGATTGGGAACAGCAGTTGATAACCCATGTCTTTCCAAGGCATTGAAGATTCGCCATTAAGCTGCATATTGCGCTCAACGTATCGATTCAGTTGTTCGATATCACTGTTATCGACCGTCACTTCCACCAATCGACCGTTGGTCTGGCTGGCCAGTTTTTGCAGAGAATCCAAATCCATCGGGTTGTTACTCACGATGTCTGTATTCCCCGCAGCGAGAATTAACAGTTGATAAGGTTTACCTTCAAAATACGCTTGGTATTGCTTAATCGTGGCCGGGTTCACGCCATCGCTCACCAACAAAACGGTGGAGCCTGGTTGACCTTGCAATTGTTGATCAATTAACGGCAAGGCTTTTTCAGCAAGCTTACCTTGCACGGGCATGATTTCTGGCGTAATGGCCGCCAAGAATGGGTCAAATACTTTGCTGTCTTGAGTCACAGGCATCGCCACATGAGCACTGCCCGCAAACACGACTAAACCCGTTTTTCCGCCTTTTCGCGCAACTAACAAATCGCGTATTTTCTGTTTGGAACGCTCAAGGCGGCTTGGTGGGAGATCTTTTTGCAGCATCGAGTCGCTGTTATCAAGCACCACAAGCAGAGAGGCTTTATCTTCACCAAAGGGAGAAGATTCACGTTGCCACGTTGGGCCTGCACAAATCACAATGGCGATTAGTACAATCAGCATCAAGAGCTTAAGCGGCAGTTGCTTGCGCCAACCTCGCTCACCAATCGTCAAAGCATTGCGTAAATGTTCGGGCAGAATATCCTTCCAGCTTGGTTTGCTTTCTTCTCGCCAGCGCAACCACACCAAGAAAAACATAGGGATCAAAGCCAGTAACCACAGCGGTCGAATAAAATGAAACTGCGTAAAGAATTGCGTCCAACTAAGAGAATCAAACATCGCTCTCTCCTAATGATGATCGTGTTGCAGCCCTTCTTTTGAGTGTCGCGACGCTGAACGCGAGTAAATGCATGATGACCACTAACGCCATCAAGTAATAGTGAAGGCTTTGTTTTGGGCGGTATGTGGTGCTTTCGTAAAGTTGAGGTTCCAGTTTGCCAATCTCGTCGTAGGCAGCCGACAGTTCATCACGGTTGAGAGCTTCAAACGCTTCACCGCCGGATTCTTTCGCAATGCGATGAATCGTGTCCATATCCAACGCGGTTTCACCTATCGTTTCCGGATCGCCCATCGCAATCACGTGCACTCGCACGCCTTTGGCTTTCGCAACTTTCGCCGCATCAATCGGTTCGACAAAGCTGCCCGTGTCGTTACCATCGGTTAATACAATCGCGACTTTTTCACGGTTTTGATCTTGTTCTAAAGCACCACGCGACTTATCGCTTTGCTCAAAAACTTTAATCGCTAAGCCAATCGCATCACCAAGATGGGTACTCTGCCCTGCCATCGCCACATCGGTTTGGTTAAGCAGTTCGAGCCACACTTTTTGGTCTGCGGTGAATGGCGTTTGCACGAAAGCGGCATCACCAAAAAGTACTAAGCCTAATCGGTCACCTTTACGAGACTGAACAAACTCCGTCAGCACTTCTTTTGCCGCATCAAGGCGAGAAATTTTTTCGCCCGTACGAGAGGTGAAATCAGGCTCAGCCATGGAACCCGAAAGATCCACCACCACCATCACATCGCGCCCTAAACTCTCGCGAACTTGAGGCTCGCCTAACACGGTGGGTTTTGCCATCGCACACACCACCAAAAGCCATGAGAGAATTAACGTTGCTCGTTGCCACCAACTCGGGATCAACTGGCTTGCACCTTCTGATGGCGTCTCGCCAATCGCTTCCACCAACTGACTAAAAAACGGCACTTTGATCGCCATTTGCTTAGTGCGATATGCAGGCACCAAGTAGTACACCACCAATGGCAGCGGCAAAATCAGAAACCACATTGGGTGAGCAAATTCAAAACCAGACAAACCAGTTAGCGATACAAGAAGATCATTCATGTTGACCTCCCTGATTTGCTTTGCGTTTCAATAATGCTGATTTCTTTGTTGTGCCTTTTTGAGCATCACAACGGTGTTCACTCACCCAGTTTTTCGCACGAGCAATAAGCGTTACTCGCTCTTCGTTGGTTAGCATAACGCTTGGGTCAACAATACTTTGTAGCCAGCGCTTTGAAAGCTCATCGTTAAAGACCACTTGCGAGTTTGCTTGAGAATCTCCGGTTTGCGGATATAGCGCATCGAGCTTGCGCAAAAAGGCGGTATCAAACAATTTCGCGTTACGGCTATCAACATGAATCAACACAATTTTAAGCACAGAGAACAATGCTTTAGGCATGCCTTTGTCGCTCGGTTTGATTTGCGAAATCGTCAACAGAGCTTCTTGTCGGTAGCGATTACACCACCACTGTTGAGCCAAACGATACGCGACATACACCAGTGCAATGAGCGCAACCACCGCTAAAATCTTCCAGCCAATAGTTTGCGGATACCAACTCACGCTTGGTGGCACGGCCACATCATGTAGCTCTCTGAGTATGTAAGTACTCGGAGGCGTAGGAAGACCACTCATTTAACGCCCTCCTACCAGTTTTTGAAATTGTTCAATGTGCTCGCCTGTCGTATCGAGTTCGATGTGCGGAAGGTGTTTCATCGCCATAAGTTGAGAGAGTGATTGACGCTGTAAGTTGGTTCGAGCCTCAAGCTTTGCGCTCGCGGCTTCTACCTTTGCTTTGCTGTCTAAATTGAGTTGATACTGCCCATCACCAACCACCCATTTCGATTTTGCCAAATCGTCTGGTAGCGCTTGTTCGAATGGGTCACTGACCATCACTGCGAGAACATCATTGTGCTGTTGTAGCTGTTTAAGGTGGTCAAGATGGTGCTCCTCGCAGTCGCTCCAGTCGCTGATAAAAATCAAAGTGGATTGTTTGAGCTTCATGCGTTTAATGAGCTCAATCCATTGACTAAACGTCACTTTTTCGGAATTGCGGGAGTCCACATTGAGCGATTGATTGGCTTTAGCGAGACGCTTAAGTTGAGCCAGAAGATCGTTTTGCGAACGCTGCGCCTTGCTGTGAAACAGCGCCTGTTGGGATGCGATGACAAAACCAACTCGGTCGCCATCTTTTAACACACGCCACCCGCACATGGCCGCGATTTCTGCCGCGACAACCGATTTCATTACTTGCGTCGAAGCAAAAAACATTGCGCTGCGCTGGTCGACACACACGATCACGTTGCGATCTTTTTCTTCGGTGTAGCTGCGCACGTGCGGCTTGCCTGTGCGCATCGTGACTTTCCAATCCAGGTTACGAATGTCGTCACCCAATTGATAATGGCGCAGCTCTTCGAAGTTCAATCCACGACCGCGAAACAGCGAATTGTGGCGGCCTGAGAGTACGCTGCCCGCTTTTAGATGAGGAAGTAAACTGAATGATTCTGCTTGTGCTTGCAAACGTACTAAACGAGCGTAATCGCAGTACAAACGGGGATCCATCCCCTGTGATTTTGGCGCAAGAGTTGGCTTAGCCATAATGCCTCCCGCTTATCCAATTTCTACACAATCTAGCAGCTCTTGCACGACGCGTTGGTGATCGACTCCGTCTGCTAGTGCATCGTAGGTCAAAGAAAAACGGTGGCCCAGTACAGACGGAACCATGGCTCGCACATCGTCAGGAGTGACATGGTCACGTCCTTGCATCCACGCATACGCACGAGCGCATTTGTCTAGTGCGATGGAGGCACGAGGACTAGAGCCAATCTCAATCCATTTTGCTAAGTTTGAATCGGCATAACGTTCTGGCTTACGAGTCGCCATCACTAACGCGACAATGTAGTTCTCCACTAGGTCTGATACCACGATGTTTGGTAACTGACGGCGCGCTTCTAGCACCACGTCTGGCTCGATGTGTTTTGGCGTAATAATTTCGCTGCTGGTTTCCGCACCTAATTCTTCACTGCGCACCAAACGGATGATGTCACGTTCAGCGTCGTCTTCTGGGTAATCGACGGTAACCTTCATGATAAAACGGTCCATTTGCGCTTCCGGCAGCGGGTACGTGCCCTCTTGTTCTACTGGGTTTTGCGTTGCAAGCACCATAAACAAGTCTGGCAATACGTGAGTTTTATCGCCTACCGTGATTGTGCCTTCGGCCATGGCTTCAAGCAGTGCGGCTTGTACTTTGGCTGGCGCACGGTTGACCTCATCGGCAAGCACTATGCTGTTAAAAATTGGCCCTGGTTGAAAATGGAGTTGCGGCTTACCATCCAACTCTTGATAAACCTCGGTTCCCGTCACGTCCGATGGCAAAAGATCTGGCGTAAACTGAATTCGACCAAAACTGGTGTTTAACAAGTTGGCCAACGATTTTACAGAACGTGTTTTTGCCGTTCCCGGCAAACCTTCTAGAAGAATGTGCCCGTTCGTTAATAACCCGATGACTAAAGCTCGAACCACGTGGCTTTGTCCAATGACGCTTTTTTCTGTTTGTTCGATGAGTTCTTTTATCGCTTGTTGTGCGTGGTTCATAGGGTACCTTTTCAGTGGTTTAAGCCGTCTTTTCAATAGTTAAGTATAAGAACAAATGAAATAACTTAAGGTTATATTCACTATGTTATCTTTGCGGTTCTTCAGATTGGAGAAGCTGTGCAAGACCAACCAACATCGGTAACGCGTAATCAAAGAACATTTTGATTCCCGAACACAGATAGTTTAGTCCAGGCTCGCCATTCGGCGTTTTGATCAGACGGTTTTTCGGACACTCGCCCCAGCAATAAGGCAAGTAGGGACACTGCTTACAATACGTCGGCAAAGATTCGCGTTTTGCCATGCCAAAGGTGTATTGTCGTGTAGAGAAAGCCATGTCATTCAATGAGTGTTCATGAATGTTGGCGAGTTTGTATTCTGGGTACACATAGTGGTCGCAACTGAACACGTCGCCATTGTGCTCAATCGCCAGGCCTTTGCCACAAAACTCAGCTGTCACGCAAAGTTGGGAAGGTTTCCCCATTACTTGCGCTACCGCGGTTTCAAACAGGTTAACCAGTACACGGCCAAGATCGTTATTCACCCACTCTTCAAAGGTCGCCATTAAAAAGCGTCCCCAGTCTTCAGGATCGACCGACCAATCCGTCACAACAGACATTGGATGACCCGGTTTCGCCAGATCACTGCCTTTGGTTGGGATCATCTGTTCGTTCCAAAACTGCGGTGCGGTTGTTTGGAAGTCGTTCGCTTCAACCACTGGTGCAAACTGAATGTAGGTCACACCCAATTCTTGGGTTAAAAATCGATACACTTCGAGCGGGTATTTCGCATTGTGACGATTCACCGTCACCAACGCGTTGAATTTCACGCCATGCGCTTTGAGCTTATCTACCGCTTTCATCACCAGATCAAACGTCGGCTTACCGCTGCGTGTTTTGCGATATTTGTCGTGCAGCTCTCGTGGCCCATCAATCGACAAGCCAACTAGGAAGTTGTGCTCTTTTAAAAACGCACACCACTCATCGTTTAGCAAAATGCCGTTGGTCTGAAGGTCGTTTTCAATGCGAACGCCTTTCGGCTGATGTTTCTTTTGCAGAGCTACGACATTGCGGAAATAGTCCAGCCCAAGCAGCGTTGGCTCCCCGCCCTGCCATGAGAATACAATTTCTTCGCCATCCTGACTTTCGATGTAGCTTTTCACGAACGCTTCCAATGTTGCGTCGTCCATTTTTGGCTGCTTTTCTTGGTGCAGTAGATTTTCTTTATGCAGATAAAAGCAGTACTGACAATCGATGTTGCATTTTGCTCCGCCCGGCTTTGCCATTACATGGAATCGACGGACATACGCATCCTTCAACGAAGGTCTCTGGGATGTTTTTAATGGAATAAGTTCCATTACAGTGGAATGATTAGGAAAAATTTTCATGCTTTTAACCCAAAACGGCAATGTGACAAGCTATTTAATAAGAGCTTGTCACATTGATGTGGTTAGCTAGAAATTAGCTATTTTTCGATGCCAATAGTAAAACTAGCTGGCTTTTGACGAACAGGAAACTCTTTGAATGTTTGCAACATTTTTGCAGTTTCTGGCAAGGCAATACCTGTAATCAAGAATTGGCGGTCATATTGCCACGGGCCATAAAAATCACTAGTATCACCACGTTCAAATGGATCCATTTTTAGGTCAAATAATTTAGGTACACGCAATTTTGTGAATGGTCGTTCCCAAACTGCCCAACCAGTTTCGTTTTCTTGAATTTGATAATGGAATTTCCAACGGTCTTTACGGAAAGCTAACAAATCACCATCATCACTCCAATATGCGAACCAATCTCTACGACCTTTCTCTTCTTTACCAGTTAAGAATGGCAATTGGTTATAGCCATCTAGGTGGACTTTATACGTTTTACCTTGAGCCTTCTTGCCTTTTAATAACTCTCCTTTGACATTTGGCTCACCAGCTGCTGCTAACAATGTAGGGAACCAGTCTTCACCTGCCATAATATCGTTTACGACAGTTCCTGGCTTAATGTGACCAGGCCAACGAACCATTGCAGGTGAGCGGAAACTTCCTTCCCAACCAGTATTCTTCTCACTACGGAATGGCGTCATACCCGCGTCTGGCCAGCTCATTACCATAGGGCCATTGTCTGTTGTATAAACTACAACAGTGTTATCTGCAATCTTCAAGTCGTCCAGTTTATCTAGGATCGTTTTAACTTGGTTATCGTGTTCCAACATACCATCAGCATAGTCACCTAAACCCGATTTACCTTTCCACTTAGGACTAATATGCGTTTTATTATGCATTCTTGTAGTATTTATCCACGTAAAGAATGGTTTATTCGCTTTCACATTTTTATCAATAAAAGCAAGTGCAGCATCTAAAAATTCATCATCCACGGTTTCCATACGCTTGCGCGTTAGTGGTCCTGTGTCCTCAATTTTACCATCGGCACTCGAACGAATAACACCTCGCGGACCATATTTTTTACGAAATTCAGGATCCTTTGGATAATCAACGTTTTCTGGTTGTTCTTCTGCATTTAAATGATACAAATTGCCGAAAAATTCATCAAAACCATGTTTTGTCGGTAGATATTCGTCTCGATCCCCTAAGTGGTTCTTACCAAATTGTCCAGTTGCATACCCGAGTTCTTTTAACAAAGTAGCCATTGTAGGGTCTTCATCAGAAATACCGACTTTCGCACCTGGAACTCCCACTTTTGTAAGCCCTGTTCTTACAGGCATTTGCCCAGTGATAAATGCAGAACGACCAGCGGTTGAGCTTTGTTGAGAATAATAATCCGTAAATTTGGCCCCCTCTTTTGCAATACGATCAATATTAGGGGTTTGATATCCCATCATCCCTTGACTATATGAACTAATATTCCAATACCCGATGTCATCACCCATGATGACAACAATGTTTGGTTTATCAGCGGCATGGGCTATTAAAGACGTAGCGCCTAAAGCTAATGTACATGCATTTAACGCTAGCTTTTTACCGCTGAATTTTGATTGCTTTTTCATAGTTTCTCCATAAGAACTAATAGCTAAAAAATGATATTCGCTTTTCAATATCATTATTGATATAAGATAAAGCACTAATTTCAGGCGATAAATGCAGTCAAAATTAGTTAACCCATAAACTGAATTTATGAGTAACATTATGGACTTGAATTTGATCCAAACTTTTCTTGTTGTCGCGGAGTTCCAATCTTATACAAAAGCCGCGGAACAATTGGGGCTTACGCAACCTGCTGTGAGCGCTGCAATAAAGCGTTTAGAGCAAGTCGTAGATAAACAATTATTTGTGAAAAAAGGACGGGGAATTACGCTGACATCTGCGGCGTATCAACTACTGCCTCAGTTCGAGCAAGCGGTGAGTATTATTGATAATGCTATCACGGAGAAGAAACACTTTGAGGTGTACTGTTCCGAGATTCTGCTGCACATTATGGACCCAATAAAAAATACGATTTTTTACGAATCACCTCCCGAAAAATACATCTTATTTGAGCTTTTAAGACAACAAAAAGCAGATCTTGTAATTGATACAGTGATCACAAAAGATGCGGCGTTTGTCATGGAGGAGGCATATGAAGAAAAAGCCGTCATCATTTGTCGAGAGCAACATCCTCGAATCCAAGGCTCTTTGAGTAAAGAGCAATTTTATGATGAAACTCACTGTTTGTTTTCAGGTAAATGGAACAACATGTCGGGTTTTGAGCAACTCGCTCATGAAACCATTCTAGAAAGGAAAGTCGAACTCGTTACATCTTCGATCGCTGGTATGGCGTTGTACGTCGCACAACGAGATTGTTTAGGTCTAGTGTCTCAATCTTTTGCAAACAAATGGAGCAAAGCCCTTAAGCTTCAAATTCTGCCTTGCCCCATTTCTATACGCACTGTCCCTTACAAGTTTGTTTACCATAAGCGCGAATTAAACAACCCTGCTCATATTGCACTTCGCGAGAAGATCAAAACGCACCTGACAGCTGCACATTACGAACCTATTTCTCTGTAGTCACGGTCGCTTTGAGCTGTTGAATAACTTCCTCTGGAGCATGTGCACCAAGCTGCTTGGTGCACTGTTCAAAGGCAAATGCAACGCCGCCTTGTCGATAGTTTCTCGCCAACACTTCGCACTGGGCATAAAGATGCCGTGGGTCGCCACCAACGTCAAACGCCTTGTTTAACGCCTTACTCGCTTCTAATACGTCGGATTTCTCCAACGCTAAACCGTACACATACCAATACTGAGCGTTATCTTTCGCGCTTTCTGCGGCCTGTTTTAAATACTGATTAGCTTGTTTGCTGTTGCCTTGTCTTAACAGCGCAAGCCCTGCACTGTAAGGCAGCGAACTTGATTTCGGTTGCGCTTTCATTCCCGCACTCAGAATTTGTACCGCTTTGGCTTCATCACCTTGTCGGCGATACATGTCCGCTAAATTGACGTAGCTATTTTCGAAATAAGGTTCGATGTCGATAGCTTGTTGATACAGTTCGATCGCTTTATTAGCATCTCCCAAACTGCGATATACATTGGCTAAGTTAGTTCGCCCAAATCCGCGATCGGCATTAAAGCGTTGAATGTCCATGTATTCATCTAACGGTTTTTGAATGCGCTCTCTTTGTAGCGGATTCATTTCCCCATAATGACTGACTAGCGCAGCCGCCGCTTCGGTTCGCACCGACAACACCGGGTCACTCAGCAACGGCTGTAAAATCTGCCAACGGTCACTAAAGTCATACCCTGCCGAGCCAGCAACAGCACCCAGTCGAATCATCTCGTTCTCATGTTTCACGGCGCGCGCAAGCGCAACCAACGTATTCTGGCCAGTATTGCCTGCCATTCGCTCTAAAGCCGATGCGCGAATGATGTCACTGATGGAAGAATCTTGAGCCGTATAAGCCAAGGCATCTGAACCACCTCTATGACCTATCGCGTCTGCATAAAATGCGACCGAAAAGTGCTGAGTGTTGCGATACTTTGATTTTGGGAACCATCGACCAATCTGCTCATCGGCCCAGTTCGCATCTTTATCATCATGACAAGCGGTACAAACATTGGGCGTATTAATATGCTTGCTTAAATCTGGGCGCGGAACGTGCCAACTGTGGTCTCTGCGCGGGTCTACCTGCATATAGGTCGTCTCCGGCATGTGACACGTTGTGCATTTTGATGCTTCGGTGTTCGCTTGATGAAAGGTGTGGTTTTCTGGCAGATAATCTGACGCTACATGGCATTGCGCGCATACTGCTTCTTCTGGGATTTTTAGTTGGGCGGTATGTGGATCGTGACAATTTGTGCACGTTACGCCTTTCTCTGCCATGGCCGATTGCAGAAACGAGCCGTAGACATAGTCCTCATCGTAAATTTGGCCATCGTGATAATAGAGCTCAGGGGTAATTAAACTCAGACGGTACTTATCAAGAAACGTACCTTTGACGTGATCCGCTTCTTCATTCAACTGGGTACGTCGACTGTGGCACTGAGCGCAAGTTTGAACTTGGTTGGTTGGCACAATGTCTTTGGGCTGAAGCGTACTGTGCCCTTCTTTGTAAACCCACTCTTTGACTGCGGCTGAAAGATCGCGAGAAAAACCATAATGATTTTCGGTGGCAATTGGCATTCCATTTTGCTTGGCCTGCTTCGCCATTTCCACGTGCAGACTTGCCGGGCCATGACACGCTTCGCAGCTAACGTTGATTTCTGACCACGTTGTTTGATACGTATTGCTTTGCGCGTCGTAGTTTTTCTTCAAGTTGGTTGAGTGGCAATCAGCGCACATGAAGTTCCAGTTTTGCCCTGTATTGGTCCAGTAAAACTCATCGGTTGTGGTCGTGTCTGGATATAAATGAAACCAACGTTGCCCGCCTTGTTCCACACTTCTCGAATCCCAAGCAAAAGGAATCAGTTGTATGCGCCCATCATCAAATTCCACCATGTACTGTTGTAATGGCACCCAACCAAACGTATAGCTGATTTTGTAATCGTGCCACTGTCCATCTGGCCCTTGGATGTTGACCCAATATTCATCGCCTTTGCGAAAAAAACGGTTTGCCTTGCCCTGATGTTCAACGGCTTGATTGTCGAAGTTACCCAGTACGGATTCTGAATCAGCATGGCGCATCGCCATATCATGGTGCGAGCCTTGCCACGCTTCCACTTCGACTTGGTGACAATCGATGCACGTTTCATTACCAATAAACTGAGCTTGAACAACTTCTGGTGGAGTTTGGGCGTTTTGCTGCCCAAACAGAGAAAAAGTGACGAGCATAGCAAGGCTCACTATTGCCTGCTTCCAACTTGCCCACTGAGTCA
>JABXIW010000030.1 GCA_013372875.1 Gammaproteobacteria bacterium
CATCAAAACTATCCGTTAGTTTGAAATAAAACAATCAGATATTGTGATTTCACGCTTTAATTAATAACAATACCATTTGGCATGGAGGCAACAATGCAACTCTTTATCGGGAATCAAAACTACTCAAGTTGGTCATTGCGAGCGTGGCTCATTTTTTCTCAATACGATTTAAAAGTGGATGTGACTAAGCTAACGCTGTTTACTGAAGACTTCTACGACAAGCTGGCGAGCGTAACACCAACGGCCAAAGTGCCAACATTGGTTGATGGCGAAGTCACGGTTTGGGATTCCTTAGCGATTTTGGAATATGTGAACGAGCAGTACCTACAGGGAAAGGCGTGGCCGAGCCATGTAGCGGACAAAGCGAAAGCGCGCGCGATTTCGGCTGAAATGCATTCGGGCTTTTTTGATTTGAGAAACGAGTTACCGATGAACTGTCGCGCGCGTCGAAAAGTAGAACTGAGCGATGGAGCACTAAAGGATATTGCACGCATAGACGCAATTTGGTCTGAGCAAATGGCAAAGTTCCCAGACGCTTTTTTGTTTGGAGAGTGGTCGATTGCCGATGCTATGTATGCACCGGTTGCGTTGCGCTTTGAAACTTATGGCATTGAATTGTCCCAAGGCGCTAAAGCTTACCAGCAAAAAGTGCTAGCAAGCCAAGCGGTACAAAAGTGGCTAGCGGAAGCAAGTCAAGAAACAGATATTGTGCAAGAAGATGAAGCAGGAGTAGAGGTTTAAGTCCTCGATTTTGTTTCACCCTTGAAAGACAGAGCATGATAGACACGGTGCTATCATGCTCTATTGACTACATATTCTGATAATTAGGCCCGCCACCGCCTTCAGGCGTCTTCCACGTAATGTTTTGTGACGGATCTTTTATATCGCACGTTTTACAATGTACACAGTTCGCGGCGTTGATTTGAAACTTCACTTTCCCATCAATTTCGACCACTTCGTAAACCCCGGCAGGGCAGTAACGCTGGCTTGGCTCATCAAACAACCCGAGGTGCACATCGGTGGGGATATGAGGATAAGTCAAAACAAGATGGCACGGTTGGTTTTCTTCATGTTGTGTGCCAGATAAAAACACCGACGATGGTTTATCAAAGCTGATTTCTCCATCCGGTTTTGGATACTCAATCGGCGGGCATTCATTTTGGGGTTTTAACTGTTCGTGATCGTGGGAATGGTCTTTCACTGTCCACGGTATTGGCTTTTTAATCAAAGGAAGCCACAAGTTGTGCTCGAAGGTAGAAAGAGCTCCGCCAAACAGGCTACCGAGTTTATGCAGGTTTGCTCCAAAGTTACGCGTTTCGGCGAGTTCATCGTACAGCCAAGAGGCTTCAAATCGCGTTTGATAATCAGGTTCACACCTTGAGTCTTGTAATGCCTGATGAATGGCTTCTGCTGCTAGTAAGCCTGATTTCATCGCGGTGTGGCTGCCTTTTATCTTCGCAACGTTAAGTGTTCCTGCATCACAGCCAATTAATAAACCGCCGGGGAATTGTTGTTTCGGTAAAGAAGATAACCCACCTTTTGCGATGGCTCTTGCGCCATAAGCGATACGCTGTGCTCCTTTAATGTATTTTTTGATTGCAGGGTGGTGTTTAAAGCGCTGAAACTCATCGAATGGGCTCAAGTGGGGATTGCGATAGTTAAGATCGACAATCAACCCGACCGCAATTTGGCGGTTTTCCATGTGATAGAGGAATCCACCTCCAGTTGTGTTGGTTTCGCTCAATGGCCAACCGGCGGAGTGGATGACGTTGCCTGTAAAATCTTTCGCATCAGCCGGCAGCTCCCAAATCTCTTTCAAGCCTAATGCGTAATGCTGAGGTTGTTTGCCTGCATCCAAATCGAAATGACGAATGAGCTCTTTTCCTAAATGCCCACGGCACCCTTCAGCAAACAGCGTGTATTTGGCTTTAAGTTCAATGCCCGGTTCGAAATTGGCTTTCTCTTGTCCGTTTTTATCCAGCCCCATATCGCTGGTGGTGATACCAGTAACGGCACCTGATTCATCGTAGTTAATGCTCGCAGCGGCAAAACCAGGAAAAACTTCAACGCCAAGTTGCTCAGCTTGAGTAGCAAGCCAGCGACAAAGATTAGCAAGGCTAATAACGTAATTGTTTTCGTCATTATGCATGGGTTTAGGCGTGAGGAAGTGGGGCACACGTATATGATTAAGCTCCGTCGTTAGATAGAGAAAATCATCATGTTGAACGGGGGCTGAAACGGGCGCTCCCATTTTCTTCCAATCTGGGAAAAGCTCGTCTAAGGCGCGAGTCTCAAACACCGCGCCAGATAATATATGTGCGCCGACCTCAGAGCCTTTTTCTACCACACAAATTGACAGCGCTTCGCCTTCACGATCTTGGTTCAACTGTGCTAATCGACATGCTGCACTTAACCCTGCAGGGCCAGCTCCGACGATCACCACATCAAACTCCATGCATTCACGTTCCATTTTTGTGCTTCCTTTTTATTTTCGTCATCTGGGTGACATTTTTCGTTTATATAGAAAACTATAGCTCAGTTAACGTAAACGTGAATTCGATGAGAGGTGGTCATAGCTTTGAAGCATGAAAGAGTGATATGGGTATGAAAATCAAACCATTAGTGATGATTGTATCTGTTCGGTTGGTGGGTTTGAATTAGTGCGTAAAGCAGAAAAAAGGCTTCCATTCGGAAGCCTTATGTCGTTATGACTTAGTTACACTTGGCCTTTGCAGATGTTCTGCAAGCACCTTGGTAAAGCGCGCGGCTTCACCGCCGGTGCAAGCTCTGTGGTCAAAGGTAATGGACAGCGGCATTGCTTTTACGGCCACGGCTTGACCGTTACGGATCACGACTCGGTCCACAATTCGTCCTGCACCGACAATCGCCACTTGCGGTGGCGAAACCACTGGTGTTGCGAAAATGCCGCCAATGGCCCCAAAGTTGGACAAAGTAATGGTTGCGTGTTGTAAGTCTTCTCGGCTGATCTTTCTGTCTCGGATGCCTTTGACGGTTTGATCGAGCCAGCGACGAACGTCTTGCGGTTCATACTCATCCGCGTGGCGAAGCACGGGGACATACAGTCCGTGACGGCTATCCACAGCTACACCAAGATTGACGGTAGGATGAACACAGCGCGTCATGGTTTCGGCATCGAACCAAGCGTTGAGAGCTGGCTCTTGTTGGCAAGCATAAACGATAGCTTGTACCAGACGAATGCTGATGTCCTCGCTTGGCAACCAATCTTCCAATAACGCTTCTTCGGTAATGGTCACCGCTGCGACGTTTTGATGCGATTCTGCCATGGTCGAGACCATCGTACGTCGCGCCCCTTTGAGCACTTCAGTGCCAGGAACTTGTTTGCCTGCTTCTTCGTAAACATCGGCATCGACGATCAAACCGCTTGGTCCGCTACCGACCATCGTTTTCAAATCTACGCCTAGCTTTTTCGCTAGCAAACGCGCGGAAGGTAAAGCGGTGATGAGTTTGTCTGCCGATTTGTTGTGGCTGCCGCCCACCCAAAAATCATCAACATTTACGTTATGAGATTGGTGAGATACGGTGCCAACAACGGTTGCGGCATCGGCGGTTTGTCGTTTTTCCGCAGAGACAGTGTTTTCTGCGCCACTTTCGTCGATTTCTAGAAGTAGGGCGCCAATATTAATCACGTCGCCTTCTTCACCATGGCGGCTGACAATTCTGCCTGCGTACGGAGCTGGAACGTCTACGGTTGCTTTCGCCGTCTCAACGGTGAGGATCACTTGGTCTAGTTTGACCATGTCGCCCACATTGACATGCCATTTTACAATTTCTGACTCAGCGAGACCTTCGCCGAGATCGGGTAAGTTAAACGTCTTCATTTCCAATCCTCCACGAGCTCGCGCGCTGCGATCACAATGTCTTCTTCCTGAACCATGAAATAATCTTCGTTACGGTAATAAGGCATA
>JABXIW010000284.1 GCA_013372875.1 Gammaproteobacteria bacterium
GAAGCGCAATTTGCAGAGCTGCGTACGCTCGGCGAGTTGACGAAAATCGCATGGGAATATGATGTACAGGTCATCATTGAAGGCCCTGGCCATATTCCAATGCACATGATCAAAGAGAATATGGACCAACAGTTGGAACACTGTCATGAAGCGCCGTTCTACACCTTGGGTCCTCTAACGACAGATATCGCTCCGGGTTATGACCATATTACATCCGGTATTGGCGCGGCGATGATTGGTTGGTATGGCTGCGCTATGTTGTGTTACGTGACCCCTAAGGAGCACTTGGGGCTTCCAAATAAAGAAGACGTTAAAACCGGTATGATCACCTACAAGCTAGCTGCGCATGCTGCGGATTTAGCAAAAGGGCATCCGGGAGCACAAGTTCGTGACAATGCCTTATCAAAGGCGCGTTTTGAATTCCGCTGGGAAGACCAATTTAACCTCGCTTTAGACCCCGATACGGCACGTGCATTTCATGATGAAACGCTACCGCAAGAGTCTGGAAAAGTAGCGCACTTCTGCTCAATGTGCGGCCCTAAATTCTGCTCAATGAAGATTTCTCAAGAAGTCAGGGAGTATGCCAAAGATACAGAGCAAGTTGCCGCGGATCAGGCGATTTCTATCAAGATGTTAGATGACCCGCTGGAAGGCATGCGTAAGAAGTCTGAAGAGTTTCGTGCGACAGGCTCGGAGCTTTATCACCCAGCCGTGCACGCCGAGGCGGATGAGTAATGGCTAAAATCCTTATTCCATCGTCGTTAATTCCGCTGACAGGATCTGTTCAGCAGAGTTTATTGTTGGCGAAAGAACAGGGTTTTAATATTGATGAGATTGAGTTGGGCGTAAGCCCAACTCAATTTATTCAACTTGTTCTTGGGCAAAATACCTTTCGCGTAAGTACCGATCTGATTGACGTATGTGAAGAAGCAGAAAATGCCGATTTTGTGCTTTACTACCAATCTGGTCTATCAGTTTCAGAATGTCGCCAACAACCATCCTCGGCCATTTTTATTGGTATTGAAGACGTAGAGTCTAAGCACGATGATTCTGTTGAGACGACAAGCGCGGACGTGTTGGATATCTGGCGCCATCCGATTAATGATGAAGTAAGAGCTCTATCAGTTGCTTCTACTTTTCGAACTACAACTCTTCAAACCGATCAACACTTAGCGTGGACAGTAACGCTGCTTGCTCTCGATTTTCCTATTGAAGACGCTTTGACCTTGGCGCGCGCAATGACGAATGTTTCACGTGAAACACTTATTAATGGTGAAACAATGGTTAAGCAGGAGTGGGCGTCTCAGTTTGCTGACTTTCCTACACCAGTCCTAGAAGATTGTCGTCTAGGCATCAAAGTAGGTTGGTCATCACTCGGGCACTCTGTCAACTTTCCTCATCTGAGCAAACAGAGTTTGGGTCTCTATCCGATCGTGGACGACGTCAGTTGGATTGAGCGGCTGTTGCCATTAGGTATCAACACCATTCAACTACGTATCAAAGACCCCTATCAGCCAGACTTAGAGCAGCAGATTGCACGCGCGATTGAACTCGGTCGTCAGTATGACGCTCAAGTTTTTATTAATGATTATTGGCAACTAGCAATAAAGCATGGCGCGTTCGGGGTTCATCTTGGTCAAGAGGATATCGAAGATTCCAATTTGAGCCAGTTGAGCACCGCAGGTATTTGCTTAGGTCTATCAACCCATGGTTATTATGAACTTCTGCGTATCGTCCAAATTAATCCAAGCTACATTGCGCTGGGGCATATCTTTCCGACCACCACCAAACAAATGCCATCCAAGCCGCAAGGTTTGGTTCGCTTAGCCTTGTATCAAAAGCTGATCGATAGCATTCCATATGGTGAAAGTGTTGGCTATCCAACTGTGGCCATTGGTGGCATTGACCAATCAAACGCAGAGCAAGTTTGGCAATGTGGCGTGTCCAGTTTAGCGGTGGTTCGTGCGATTACCTTGTCCGAATCGCCGAAACAAGTGATTGAGTTTTTCGACCAACTGATGAGCACAACGAGCACCTCATTGGTAATGGAGGACTATCGTGCTTACTGATCAAGAATTCATTCGTTATCAGCGTCAAGTTTCGTTACCTGAAATCGGAGAATCGGGCCAAGCTCGTCTTGGTCAATCTCATGTGTTGCTCATCGGCTGTGGTGGGTTGGGTAGTGCAGCAAGTTTATATCTCGCGGCTGCTGGCGTGGGTAAGTTGGTTGTGATTGATGATGACTGTGTCGACAGCAGCAATTTACAACGCCAGGTAATCTATCGTGAAGGCGACATTAAACTGGCGAAAACCGAAGCGATGGCACAGCAGCTTCGTCATCTCAATTCATTAATTCAGGTACGCACGATTACCAAGCGCCTCGACCAAGCTCAGTTACAACTCGAAGTCATGTTGGCGGATGTGGTGTTGGATTGCAGTGACAACCTGCCAACGAGGCAGCAGATCAATCAAGTTTGTTATGAGCAAAATACACCTCTGATATCGGCGGCAGCGATTGGTTGGCAAGGGCAGTTTGCTGTTTTTGACTACTCAGACAAACTATCAAATTCAGGCTGCTATCGATGCTTGTATCCATTTGATGAATTGCAGCAAACAATGAAGTGCAGCGAAACCGGCATTATTGGCCCTGTGGTGGGCACTCTGGGGAACTACCAAGCTCTCGCTGCTATTCAAAAGTTGGCGATAGATCGCTTTCATGTTGAGTGTGGTCAGTTACACCTCTTTGATGGATTGCGGATGAACTGGCAGACCATGTCTATAACCAAAGACAAGCAATGTCAGGTTTGTGGTGACAATAATCTTGCACCAGTGAGCAGTTAAGAGATGACCGCCATGACAGTTTCAAATCAATTCGCAGCAAATTCGTTTGTGCGTTCATTTGTTAAAGGAGAGAGGTAACGTGATAACTATCGCTATAAACGACCAAGCTCAGCAGGTCGAGTGTAAAGCCAACCTACAGCAAATCATTACCCAGTTTTCTCTGCCTGAAATGGGCTGTGTTTTTGCCATTAATAATCAAGTGGTGCCGCGTAGCGAATGGGCGAGTACGGTACTTTCTGAGGGAGATAGCATCTCTCTGTTTCAAGCCATCGCAGGGGGATAATGTCGATGCTGAAAATTGGTGATAAAGAATTTCAATCACGCTTGTTCACAGGAACAGGCAAATTTTCTAATAGCCATTTAATGGCCGAAGCCATCCAGGTTTCAGGTTCACAGCTCGCGACGATGGCGCTTAAACGTGTGGATGTGCATGATCAGCAAGATGACATTTTGCAGCCTCTGATTCACGCCGGTGTGAATTTGCTACCGAACACCTCTGGCGCTAAAAATGCTAAAGATGCAGTTTTTGCTGCGCAGCTTGCTCGCGAAGCGTTGGGCACAAATTGGGTCAAACTGGAGATCCATCCCGACCCAAAATACTTAATGCCTGACCCGATAGAAACCTTAGCCGCTGCCGAACAGCTCGCGCGAGATGGCTTTATTGTATTGCCATATTGCCATGCCGATCCGGTGTTGTGTAAGCGGCTGGAAGAAGTTGGCTGTGCTGCGGTGATGCCATTGGGTGCACCGATTGGTTCGAACAAAGGTATCGCTTCGCACGATTTTCTAGAAATCATTATTGACCAAGCGAACGTACCTGTTGTTGTGGATGCGGGAATTGGTGCTCCTTCACATGCGGCAAGGGCGATGGAAATGGGCGCGGATGCCGTGTTGGTGAATACGGCCATCGCTGCCGCAAGTAATCCCGTTGCGATGGCGAAAGCGTTCAAGATGGCAGTCGAGTCAGGTCGTATGGCTTATGAAGCTGGGCTTGCAGGGAAAGTTTCTCATGCCGTTGCTTCAAGTCCACTAACGGCTTTTCTCGATGAACTGTAGAAGTGAGGGTTCAAGATGAGCTTTTATGATCGCTTTCAGCAGCTCGATTGGGATGACATATCCATGTCGATTTATGCCAAAACGGCGCAAGATGTGGAAAGGGCGTTAGCAACACCCAAACGAGATTTGGAAGATTTTAAAGCGTTGATTTCTCCTGCTGCTGAACCGTACTTAGAGCAGATGGCAAAGCTTTCTTATTCGCTGACGCGTAAGCGTTTTGGCAACACTATGTCGCTGTATATCCCGCTGTACCTCTCTAATCTTTGCGCCAACGCTTGTACCTATTGTGGCTTCTCTATGGAGAACCGCATAAAGCGAAGAACGCTGAATAGGGACGAAGTTGAGGCGGAGATTGATGCGATTAAGCGAATGAAGTTCGACAGCGTGTTACTGGTAACGGGTGAGCATGAGACCAAAGTTGGGATGAAATACTTTCGCGAAATGGTGCCAATTATCAAGCAGCGATTTAACTATTTAGCGATGGAAGTCCAACCGTTGAATCAGGACGAATACGCCGAGCTCAAAACATTGGGCCTTGATGCGGTGATGGTGTATCAAGAAACCTATCATCCCAAAACATATGCTCAGCATCATTTGCGTGGCAATAAAATGGATTTCCGATACCGGCTTGAAACGCCTGATAGGTTGGCAAAGGCGGGGATCGACAAAATCGGTATTGGCGCTTTGATTGGTTTGGAAGAGTGGCGCACCGACTGCTTTTTTGCTGCTGCGCATCTGGATTACCTGGAGCGTACTTATTGGCAATCGCGTTATTCGATTTCTTTTCCTCGTTTACGCCCTTGTGCCGGTAATGCACCAGCGTCGGGATTACAACCGAAATCCGTCATGACGGATAAGCAGTTGGTGCAATTGATTTGCGCCTATCGACTGTTTAATCCGGAAGTGGAGTTGTCATTGTCGACGCGCGAATCACCACAGTTTCGCGACAATGTTTTGCCGTTAGGCATCACGAGTATGTCTGCGGCATCGAAAACACAACCCGGTGGTTATGCGACCGAAGAGGTGGAGTTGGAGCAGTTCGAAATCAGTGACGAGCGTAGCGCGGCATCGGTAGAAGACATGATCAAAGCGAAAGGTTTCGCTCCGGTCTGGCGTGATTGGCACTCAGTTTACTCAGGTTAACCGAGGCGTTTACAGTATCATTGGCATGTTTCACGTGAAACATTGTGATTGAATGAACGCTTAGCTTTGAGTTTCATGGATGTGATTCATGGGCTGCGATTTACGAATTTAGCCCTAAACAAAGGCTCTCCAAGTGGAGAGCCTTTTCTATTTTATCTTTAATAGATGTTCGCACTTTTGTTTAAGAGTGGGCCAACGGCAGAGTTGCTTCGCGTAGCCATTCTTTTACTTCGCCTTCAACAAGCGGGCTGATTTGTTCCCATACTTTTTGATGGTAGTCGTTCAACCAAGCAAGTTCTGGACGAGTCAGCATATCGACATTGATATTACGTTTATCGATTGGACAGCGCGTCAAGGATTCGAATGATAGAACAGGGAAGTCGCCGTTAGTCGGTGTTTCAACTACGAGCTCTAGGTTCTCGATACGGATACCGAACGCATCTGCACGGTAGTAGCCAGGCTCATTTGATAGCACCATGCCTTCAGTTAGCGGCACATCAATTTGTTTCTTAGAGATGCTTGCCGGACCTTCATGCACACTTAGGAAGTGACCTACACCGTGGCCAGTACCGTGGTCGTAGTCATAACCTTCCGCCCAGAGATGTTGGCGAGCCAATGTATCGATTTGGTAACCGCGAGTGCCTTTCGGGAAGCGGGCACGTGCTACACCGATATGACCTTTCAGCGCGAGAGTGAACTGTTTGATCATTTCTGCTGATGGCTGACCAATCGCGATGGTGCGTGTAATGTCGGTTGTGCCATCTAGATACTGACCGCCTGAATCAACAAGGTAAAGTGTGTTCAGCTCTAGCTTACCTGGCTCAGGTTGGTTCTCATGATTGTAGTGACACATGGCCGCATTGCCGCCTGCCGCAGAAATGGTATCAAAGCTCAGATCCATCAGCGTTGGGTCTTCTTTACGGAATGCTTCTAGGCGATCAGCCAGTGTAGCTTCATCATGAAGATTGCCTGCAGCCACTTCGGCATCTAGCCAGCAAAGGAATTTGCTCATCGCTACACCGTCGCGGATATGACAGGCTTTCATGCCCGCAATCTCAATTTCGTTTTTCGCGGCTTTTGGCATTAGGCACGGATCGGCTGCAGCAATAACCGATGCGCCCGCATTTTGCAGAACTAACTTAAACCATGCGTTACTGATTGCTGGGTCGAGCAATACCTTTTTACCAGACATGGCTTCAAGGCGAGATTGAAGTGCTTCTGGATGATGAACCGTCACACCAGTGCCCACGTGCGCTGCAAATTCAGCAGGTAAGCGAGCGGGATCTAGGAAGTACTCTACACTTGAGTCGGCATGAAGAATCGCGTGCGACAGTAAAACTGGCAAACGCGATACATCCAAGCCACGTACGTTCAATAGCCAACAAATAGAATCAAGCGCTGTGATGACTGCGCTGTCTGCACCGGCTTTTGCTACCAGTTGAGCGATCTCTTTACGCTTACTTTCGCTTGATTGACCAACGGCTTGTGTTGGCATAAGGCGAACGTCAGAAACCACTGGTGCAGGGCGGTCATGCCACAATTCATCAATTGGGTTGCCGGAGAGAATGTTTAGCTCAAGTTTTCCGGCCAGTTTTGCTTGTGCCATATCTAGCCAAGCCGAGCTGTGCATGCGAGGGTCGATAGCCACGGACGCATTTGCGGTTAGATTGTCTTGAATCCAATCCAATGCCGGTTCTTCAATTAGGTGGCGATATTCAAACAACTCGCTAGGAACTTGTTTGGTCACTTGAACTGTATAGCGACCATCAACAAAAATCGCGGCTTTGTCTTGTGTGATCACGGCTGCGCCTGCAGAGCCTGTGAATCCGGTTAGCCAATGGAGGCGTTCATTGTGCGCAGGGACATATTCACCCAGGTATTCATCTTCGTGAGGGATCAGTAGGGCATCAATGTTGTGTTGAGCAAGCCATTCGCGAATTGCGTTCACGCGGCTTAGGGTATCGTTGTGCATCTGTTTTATTCCTTCAAATTACCGC
>JABXIW010000108.1 GCA_013372875.1 Gammaproteobacteria bacterium
AACTTCTGTTTTAGGTAAAGGGCATTCTGAGTCGCATTATCTATCGTCGCATTACCATAAACCGTCGTGATGCCCATTAACTCTATATCTGGATGCGCTTCAGCAAAAAGAATTGCCATTGCATCATCAATACCTGGGTCTGTGTCTAGAATGATTTTTTTCGTCATATCGGCTTCTACTAAACGCTAGGAAAGAAGCAACAATACCTAGAAAAAACATGGATTAACGTGACCGAAACCGAAGGTATGAGTTTTCTTTTTCTCACCATCTAACCGACGAATTGAATGAATACAAAAGGATCGCTATCCAGAGTGGCGATTCATCCGTTCTTTCTGAAATAAACTGAGCAATCAAGCGGTCATTTCCTATCTAAGCTATTGGTTGCTCATACTTTTGACAATTAACTTAATAAATATCAAAAAAACTCGTCATATAAATCGTTAGCATGCCGATACAGAAATCATAACTTTAACCAATATCAGGAAAGACACTACATGCTAGACAACTATAGAAATCAAAGTGTCGGTTTCCAGCTCAAGCTGGTGATCACGCTGTGTCTACTCGTCGCATTTTCAAGCATTGCTGCGCTTGTTTATCAAAACGCTTCAACTGTGTTACTAGAAAGCACTCTGAAAGAACATCAATCTAAAGTTGAATCCATGGCAAAAACCATTGCTGGGCAATTCAGTGCTTACCTGCATACTGCTGAAGTACTGGAGTCAACTTTTCGTAATGGCTACCTCGCCGGTGTATATGTCGAAAGCTACTCTGTTGATTTTATGGGTAAGCAGGTACCAAATATTACCCAATACAGTGAAAGCTTAATCGGAGATACTAAACTCGTTGATAGCTTCACTCGCGACACTGGCGCCATCGCGACAGTTTTCGCCCCACTTGGTAATGACTTTATTCGAGTATCAACTTCGTTAAAGGATCCTCAAGGAAACCGTGCTGTTGGCACAACGCTAGGCTCTGATCACCCAGGCTACCAAAAAATTAAAAGTGGTCAGCCCTATTACGCTCAGATCAAGCTGTATGGTGAACGTTACATCACCTACTATGCGCCGCTGAAAGATTCGAATGGTAAAGTCAACGGTATTTCATTTATTGGTCTGCCAGTTGAAAAAGCAACACAAAACCTTTTTGCATCACTGGAATCGGTAAGTTGGGGTGACACGGGTTACACCATCCTCGTTGACAACGAAAAAGACAATCAAGGCCATTACCTTCTTCATCCAAGCCATGAAGAGACTGATCCGCCAATTACTGATGTAGCAGACTACAACGGCAACAAACCTTTCCATCAAATTTTTGAGCAACAAAGTGGTCTGATTCGCTACCCGTTCGAGTATCAGGGTAACATTGGTGAAAAATACTTAGTATTTACCGAAGTTCCGGGATGGAACTGGAAGCTACTTGGCGGCACCTTTATCAACGAGGTGACCAAAGGAAGCCAAGCTCTACTTAAGCTGATCATCATTATTTCAGTGATTGTTGGTGCGGCGACCTTCATCGTGTTAACTATCGTGCTGAATCGAACATTGAAGCCGCTCACTGTACTAAATGGCGTCATGGCTCGACTAGCCAAAGGTGAAGTCAGCATAGATATCCCTGCGACCGGTCAACCATCCAATAACGAAATCATCAATTTGAACAATGGCGTAGCCAATATGGCAAACCAGCTCGATGATCTAGTTGGGGAAATTCGTACCACCAGCGATCAGGTTGAAAGTAACTCAACCAGCGTTGTTGATGATGCCAACCGCAATCTTATGCAATCAGACTTACAGCAAGAGCAAGTAGAACAAGTTGTTACGGCCATTGAAGAAATGGCATCCTCAGCTCAATCTGTTGCACAGCAAGTGGAACAGATTGCCGTAAACGTTCGCTCTGCGAACACCGACAGCCAATCTGGCTTGGAAGTTGTCGAAGGTGTCTGCATCGATGTAGCACAATTGAATGACCAACTTGATCAATCGGCAGCAGCCATCGAACAAGTAAACAATGACAGTGAAAGCATTCAAACCGTCACTAAGATGATTGATGAGATTGCAGAGCAAACCAACCTCCTCGCACTGAATGCCGCAATTGAAGCCGCGCGGGCTGGCGAACAAGGTCGTGGTTTTGCCGTAGTTGCTGATGAAGTTCGTACCCTAGCCCACCGAACACAGACTTCCGTTAAAGACGTTGTCGAGATCATTGAAAAGCTAAAAGGCTCAACCAGTAATGCGGTCTCCATGATGAATGAAAGCCAGCAAAATGCGAATAAAGTACTCGATAAGGCGCAAGAAGCAGGTACGGCACTTGAAGCTATAGCAGGACAAGTACAATCCATCGCCTCTCAAGCCGATGCCATTGCCGCAACGTCAGAAGAGCAAGCTCAAGTTTCACAAGAAATCGCTGCTAACGCTCACTCTATCAGTGAACTCAACCGCGAAAGCCGTGACACCAGCGCTAAAACGTCGCAAAGCGCTACTGAACTACAGCAGCAAGCTCAGAACTTGAAGCAACAAGTGGATTTCTTCCACTAAGCACTCGTTAGTAAAACCGTTCAAAAGAGCCGATATATTCGGCTCTTTTTCTTTCGCTTGCCGCATCCCTTTTTGATAGAATCTGCCGCCCTACTATTTGTCCAGAGATCGTCATGAACTATCAATGCCCTCTATGTCATCAAGCTCTTACGCTCACAGCAAAGACGTTTAAATGTGATAACAATCATCAATTCGATCTAGCCAAAGAAGGCTACGTGAATCTGATGCCTGCTCACCATAAACGCTCAAAAGATCCAGGTGATAACAAAGAGATGATGCAGGCACGTCGTCGTTTTTTAGAAGGTAACCATTACGATCCAATGCGACAAGAAGTGGCTCGCCTATGTGCAAAATACGCTGAGGGCACTGACCACCAGCTTTTGGATATCGGCTGTGGTGAAGGCTACTACACTGACCAAGTTCAGCAATCTCTGCACGCTCAAAATGAAGCGGCCAATGTATACGGTTTGGACATCTCTAAAGTAGCGATTCGTTACGCATCTAAGCGCTACCCGAACTGTGATTTCAGCGTGGCATCTAGCCACCGTCTACCATTTTCCGAGCAATCTCTCGATGCGGTTTTACGTATCTACGCGCCATGTAAGGCAGAAGAACTGCAGCGCGTCATCAAGGATAATGGCGTCGTCATTACCGTCACTCCTGCGGGTCGTCACCTGTATCAATTCCGTGAACGTATCTATCAAGAAGTGCGCCTACATAATGAAGAGCCTGAAAGCATTGACGGGTTTGAATTAGAGCATCAACAAAAGCTCAACTACACCATGGACTTAAAAGACGGCGTAGCATTTGACCTACTACAAATGACCCCATTTGCATG
>JABXIW010000452.1 GCA_013372875.1 Gammaproteobacteria bacterium
CGTGACACCATGCCACGCGGCGTATTGGGCATGAACGCCAGCATGATGGAAGAGTATTTACAGTTCATCTGTAACCGTCGTCTAGCGCAATTGGGCTTACCAGAGCAATTTAAAAAGGTCTCTAACCCATTCCCATGGATGTCTGAAATCATGGACTTAAAGAAAGAGAAAAACTTTTTTGAAACTCGCGTCATCGAGTATCAAACGGGTGGTGCTTTGAGCTGGGATTAATGGTAATCCATATAAAAAAAGCCCTTTATATAAAGGGCTTTTTTTGCATTCATTTATTAAGAGCAGCGCTAATTAACTGCGCAAATGTTTGGCATGAAACTTTAAATGCTCTTCGATAAAACTAGCAATAAAATAATAACTGTGATCATATCCTTTATGCATTCTAACGGTTAAATTAATGCCGCTTTTTTCTGCTGCTTCGGTTAAAGAGTGAGTCTTTAACTGTTCAACTAAGAAATCATCATCAGTACCTTGATCGACCAAAATTGGTAAATCAGTTTGGCTGTTCGCCAATAGGACACTGGCATCATAGGCCTCCCAAGACGCTTTATCATCACCCAAGTAGGCATTAAAAGCTTTTACCCCCCAAGGGCAATTGATTGGGTTTGAGATTGGGCTAAATGCAGAAATAGATTGGAATAATTCTACGTTTCTTAATCCAATTACCAAGGCGCCGTGACCACCCATAGAATGACCTGAGATAGCCCTTTGATCGGTGACGGGGAAATTATTTTCAATCAATGGGATCAGTTCTTGCACGATATAGTCGTACATTTGAAAATAAGGTCTCCAAGGCTCCTGAGTTGCATTAACATAAAAGCCTGCCCCCTGACCTAAATCGTAACCTTTATCATTGGCAACGCTGTCTCCTCTTGGGCTAGTGTCTGGAGCAACAATAGCTATGCCCAGCTCTGCCGCCATTCTTTGTGCTCCAGCTTTTTGCATAAAGTTTTCGTCTGTGCAAGTTAAACCTGATAACCAGAAAAGAACAGGGACTTTGTTATTGTCAGCAGCCTGCGGTGGCAGGTAAATGGCAAAGCGCATGATGCAATTGACGCTAGTTGACTGATGGTTAAATTGCTTATGCCACCCCGAATAACTTTTATTTTGGCTTATAAGTTCTAAACTCATAATGTTCCTTTATTGCTTAGCTAAAGTTACGAATCAAAGTGAATAACGCTGCGAATACTTTTTCCTTCATGCATCAAATCAAAAGCTTCGTTTATCGACTCTAAGGTCATGGTATGGGTAATAAAATCGTCCAATCTAAACTCACCAGCCATATAGCGATTTACATAATCTGGCAGCTCAGAACGTCCTTTAACACCTCCAAATGCAGTGCCTTTCCATACTCGCCCTGTAACCAATTGGAAAGGTCGAGTAGAAATTTCTTGTCCTGCGCCAGCCACTCCAATAATAATAGATTCGCCCCAGCCTTTATGGCAGCACTCTAAAGCCGAGCGCATAACGTTAACATTACCGATACATTCAAAGGAATAATCTACTCCGCCATCGGTTAAATCAACAATCACCTCTTGAATAGGTTTGTCATAATTATTGGGGTTTATGCAGTCTGTTGCACCCAACTTTATTGCTAAATCAAATTTGCTTTCATTAATATCAATCGCAATGATTCGAGATGCTTTTGCCATGGTGGCACCAATTACCGCAGAGAGTCCAATGCCACCTAAACCAAAAACAGCTACTGTTGCTCCGGCTTCAACCTTTGCAGTATTCATTACCGCGCCCATGCCCGTAGTCACACCACAGCCCAATAAACAAACTTCCTCAAGCGGCGCCTCAGGATTCACTTTAGCTAGAGCAATCTCAGGTAAAACCGTATATTCGGAGAAAGTCGAAGTTCCCATATAATGGTAAATCGGTTGGCCATCTTTAGAAAAACGGCTTGTGCCATCGGGCATTAAACCTTGACCTTGAGTTTCACGAATTTTTTGGCAAAGATTGGTTTTACCAGATAAACAGAATTTACACTCACCACATTCTGGCGTGTACAAGGGGATCACGTGATCGCCAACACTGACACTGGTAACACCTTCGCCAATGGACTCAACAATACCACCACCTTCGTGACCTAAAATACAGGGGAAAATACCTTCTGGGTCATCACCAGATAAGGTGAAAGCATCCGTATGACAAACTCCTGTTGCCACCATTTTGATTCGAACCTCGCCTTTTTGCGGAGGCATAACGTCCACGGTTTCCATCGATAATGGCTCACCTGATGCCCAGGCTACTGCTGCTTTTGATTTAATTACCTGATTGGACATTTGAAGTTCCTCTTCATTATGCAAGATTTACATAGTATCCATAGTTCTGTTATAAATTAAAACCTTAGTTTTGTATCTGCCCTTCAACAAAATCCAGAATTGGTGTGTCATTGATAAATAAATCTTCAATCGTGCCTTTGCCATTGCGGATTTTTACGGTGACATAAACTTGGTCATCACTATTGCGGCGCGTTCTTTGCCTAACATTAGCTTCAATGGCATAAGCCTTGTTCTCCGGTGCATAATAGCGATCGAATGGGATATTAATTGGGTAGTTATCTTTGACACCACCATAACGCAACTGGACTCTTAAATAATCATTATCGCTGGTAGGTTTGGTTAAGCTTAGTTCTGAAAAACGCGCATAGCCATCTTCATCTTGGGTTAGTTTTGCATAAACCCAAGCGTTTCTTTTTAAATCTTGCTTGGCATTTTTATTCTGCTGTTGTAACGGTATCGGGCTATTTTCCGCATCGAAACTTAGAACCACATAACGCCCGCGAAAGGGATCGTAAGGATCAATCGGGCGAATTTTAAACTTGTATAAATTGCCATGCTTCAGGGTTTGTTGCTGCTCGAATATCATATAAGCAGGCACCAGTAATTGGATCACAAATAGCATTATGGCTAACGGCAGCCAGATTTTTGGCGTCCAGATTTTTTTTATGAAATTATCCATGTGCAGTCTCCTGCTCGGCCACAAGCTGCTTTTTGTGTTTTCTATTAAACCAGATATTCACGCCAATAAAGGCACAGCCTATCAAAATAAACACAATACCCTTACCCAATATAGATAAATCGCTATCAAAGAATCTAAAGCCGATTAAGCTCGACAACCAGATGAGCCCGCCGTTGAGCAATAGCGTTTTACCCTCTTCAATCGCTCGGATAATGATCAAACTTGAGCAGATCAAGATGTAGAGGTTCATACCGACAAACAGCCAACCGAGCAACGAAATCCATTGCGCAAAATCGAACAATGCAAAAACCGCCACTAAACCTGAAGCGATTAATACTAATTGATAACTCTTAAAGCGCTTCGCATAGCGCACCAACCCGAATAAAATTAAAGCCAGCGCTACAAAAAATAGTGCCACATCCAAATAAGCAGCCCAGTCCCATTGCATTTCGCGGTAGCGCTCAAAATGACCGCGATTGTCCTCACTGGAAATAATTAAACTGAAAAGACCAATACCAATCGCGCCCAAACTGGCCAGCGGATTTTTCCAAAAACCATGGGATTCATCATTAAACAGTAACTTTCCAAGCAAATAATAAGCCGCCGACATCAACAGTAAAAACAGCACTGGGTAAAGGCTTAAAATTGAATAGCGGAAGATCGAGCTCATCATCAAGGCTATGGCAAAGCCAATCGCCGCGAGCCAAGTGCTCCAGTAAAAAGCAGCATTTGACTGGTTTTTAGAAGCGTAAACCCAATAAGGGATCAAAGCTGCAAAGAACAACCAATAGCTTTTGCCTTCAAAGGTGCAAAGCCAAACGATCAAGATGCTGCACAAGATCAAAACCATGCTTGAGCGTAATAAATAGACCAGTGGCAAACCTAATATCAACCAGGTCAGTATAAAGCGTTCTAGGTCGCCATAGATATGATAAGTTTGCCCTATTAAGGCGATGCTAGCGGCAATCGCCATGAAGATCAGAGTTGCTGAGGCTTCCCACCAAGCGGACGAATTCGGCTGTCTTTTATAGCTATAAATACTCAAGGCTTGCGCCAAAACCAAGGGCAAGAAAGATAAAATCGTGCGCGCACCTTTACCCAAATGTTCCCAGTTGTGAGCAAATAGCATAATGACGCCACCGCCAATTAATAAAGCACCGATTGCAACTAAAATTCCTGTAGCCCATGATTGTGCGGCGCTATGCTTGGCATAATAAAGGTTGGATATTTGGCTAGCTTGATTATCGCTCAACAGTTGCTTGTCGCGCCAAATCGTTAGCTGCTGCGCTAACCACTGATATTGCTGAGATTCTACTAAAATTTTGTCAGCTGCCGTTTTTGACTCTTGTGTGGGGTGCTGCTTGCTAGCAGATTTTTCGGTCATAAGTTTGCCATGCTGTTTTATTGTTTGACTCATTTTTTACAAAATAAGTTCGTTTTCTTTTTACTTCTAGTCTCAATAATGGCATAAATAGTCAATAAAAACATTAGTTTACTGAAGACCATGATTTTAACTTTAAGTATCAGTACTGCTCTAATCTTCCTCTGTGTCGGCATTCATTATGAAGCCTTATACCGCTTTTCTAGCGTTTGCAAACTGTTAAAGATCAAAGGACGTTTAAAGGTAGTGGCTGGGACTTTATGGGCTTTATTAGCACATACTCTAGAAGTATGGCTTTTTGCCATTGGTTATTACTGGTTAGTTAATAAGACTACAGGAAGTTTAATTGTTGACCCAAATCAAGCCAGTTATACCGACTTTATGGACATGGTGTATTTTTCTTTTATTTCTTACACCAGCTTAGGTTATGGCGATCTGGTGCCATCGGGCGCGATTCGATTTATGGCAGGAACCGAAGCCCTAGTGGGCTTAGTTTTTATTGCCTGGACGGCTTCTTTCCTTTACTTAAAGATGGAACATAATTGGAAAGAAGCTGATTAAATTTTAGCTGATAAACTGTGCTATTTGCGCTTGTGCTTGATCCGAACTCGCATAGGCTCTGGCTTGGGCTTGATCATTAGCACAGTTAAACTCAATAGCATTAAACTCAATATTAGCATCACAAAATCTCTCTCTTAGTTCGAGCAATTGCTCTTCGTTAATATCTTGAATATCTAAGTCAACAAAGAACTCAGTTTGGTAACTCTGCTCATGTTCTTGCAAAACACGCTCAACTTTAAGCTCGTTACTGAAGCCAAATTTCGCATCTTGCGCAAAGTCCGGTAACTGGTCTTCGTCTAAAGCTACGTCAAGGAAGTACAACTCGGCCTCTTTCTCGGCCGCCATTAGCTGCACCGACACTGGGTAGCTACTCATTAATGCTTTTAGTCGATTTAGGTATTGTTTTTGTGTTCTGTTTTCAATCGCTATTAACATCTTTACTTCTCCAATCCTGCTATATGGATTTCAGTTGAATTAGGACAAGTTTAGAAGTGAATCGAGGCAAGATTGAGGGGTAGATCAATCTTAGTTTTAGATTCGGTAGTTAGGCTGCCTTAGTGCTTTAGCAAACTTCACCTTAGGCCCTTTAACTTTGCGCCAATGGCTTTCGCCAGTGTTGCCCTTTCGTCTAAACTTGATGTAATTAATATTAGCAAAGATCGCTCCCATCACAATAAAAACGTTAAATAAATCACGTTTTTGCTTTCTAAAAATAACAAACAAAGACTAAATAGCCACTTATCTATATGTTTTATAAGGATATTTTAATCTCTATTCTCTACTTATAGGTTATGCATTTGATGGGAAGATTTATCGATAAATCGTCAATTTTTGGACAAAATATCGACATTTTTGCCGTACTATTGTCAAATTTTGTCACTGGTTATCGAATTTTTGGGTAAAAAAAACCCGCTTTTAGGGAAGCGGGTTAAGTTCCATTCTCAAATAAGACTGCCCCTCTGACTTGACAGTCCGAGAATAATGAACGGATTAATTGTGAATATTTAAAGACTTGGCAGCAAGGTTTAAATGTAAAACCTTTGTAAAACTAATTACTGCGAATCTGACACAATATTCGCCCACAAAAAAGCCCCTGTGGTAAGGGGCTTTATAAGGCTTAATTAATTAACCTAAGTTTGCTGCGGCAAAATCCCAGTTAACCAATTCCCAGAAGTGGTTCAAGTATTCTGGGCGAGCATTACGGTAATCCACGTAGTAAGCGTGTTCCCAAACGTCAACCGTTAATAGCGCAGTCATGCCAGCTTCAGTTAGTGGCGTTGCTGCATTACTAGTATTTACGATTTCTAAATCGCCTGCTGCGTTTTTACATAACCAAGTCCAGCCAGAGCCGAAGTTGCCAATCGCGCTTGCTGTGAACTTTTCTTTAAACTCAGCAAATGAACCGAAAGCTGCATTGATTGCATCAGCCAACGCACCTGTTGGCTCACCACCACCGTTCGGGCTTAATGAGTTCCAGTAAAAAGTATGATTCCATACCTGTGCAGCATTATTGAAAACACCACCTTCTGAAGTGCGGATAATTTCTTCTAGTGACATAGTTTCCATGTCAGTGCCTGCCACTAAGTTGTTTAAATTAACAACGTAAGCATTGTGGTGCTTGCCATAGTGGAAGTTGATAGTCTCTTCTGAGATATGAGGTGCTAATGCATCTTTTGCATAAGGTAATGCTGGTAATTCAAATGCCATTTGTTTGCTCCTAATAAAATGACGCTAATCTAAAGCCAAGAATTTTAGCATGAAGCCTGCTTTGACCCAATAGCATTTGGCAATAGCGATATTGAAAAGTAGCAATTGTAAACTTGTGTTATAGGTCTAATAATGGGTATTATGAACTGGTAGGATCATCACAAGTTAAAGAACTTGCTATCCAAGAGGTCAAGGATCATGAGCTCAAAAAAAGTATATCCGTACGGTAAATTATTAGTCGATTGGTCAGCGGTCGTTTGGGCTGGCGCTATTGCTGGTATTTTATCATTACCGGTCTTATTTTTTGTGTTGCCGAGCATGCTCGAGCTTAACACCAACTCCATTATCCAATACTGGGCATCCATGATATTGGGACAAGACGTAATTACGGTTCCAGCAACTTTTTCTGTGGGCTTATTATTCGTTGCTATTTTGAGTCATGTGCTACTGACCATTTTATTGTCGGCAATTATTGCTTCGGTATTCCACCGCTTTGGGATCTTAGTGGGCATTATGGGCGGCGCTTTAGTGGGCTTAGCCTATTATTTCATTAACATTTACAGCATGACTTACTTTTTCAACTGGATGTTCCTGTTCGAAGGCGCAGCTTTCTTGTTATTCAATATGTTAGTTGGCGGCATGACCGGTTTTTTCTACGAATCGCTAGAAGTAGAGCAATGGGCCGATCCCAAAGATTACAAAAGCTCGATATCGGCGAGCCATTAAGGGTTATGTAAGGATTAATTTCAAAATATGCGGATAGGAAATCGACGTTTCGGAAGACCAGTATTACCCTTAAAAAATGCAGGATTTCGTGGCGCAGGAAAGTTTAGATTAATTGTTGCGCTAGCTATCGGCGGCTTTGCGCTCTTTTCCTATTTTTCATCCGCTAGCTACAATCCCGTCACGGGCGAAAAGCAGTATTTATCCATTACGCCTAAACAAGAGATCGCTATGGGCTTACAAGCGGTCAACCAAATGGCAGCGCAGCATGGTGGCTTGCATCCCGATCCTCGATTGCAAGACTTTGTGGATGAGGTCTGCTGGAACATTATCAACAATAGCCAGGCACAAGAAACCAATTGGCGCTTTGATTGCCATCTACTGGCCGATCCTAATACGGTCAACGCCTTTGCACTGCCTGGTGGTCAAATGTTCATTACTTATGCGCTATTCCGTCAATTGGAAACCGAAGGTCAGCTTGCAGGTGTATTAAGCCATGAAATTGGCCATGTAGTCGCTCGCCATTCAGCACAACGTATGGCTAAATCTCAACTCACTCAAGGCATTATTCAGGCCATCCTGATGGGCTCGGAAAGCCAAAGTACCGGGCAAATAGCGGGCATGGTTGGCAATATGATCAACATGAAATATGGTCGTGAAGACGAACTACAATCCGATGCGATTGGCGTCAAGTTTATGAGCCAAGCAGGCTATAATCCTCATGCACTCAAAGGCGTGATGAAAATCTTAGCCAATGCCTCTGGCAGGCGCGCAGCTTCCGAGTTTTTTAGTACTCACCCTAGTCCTGAAAACCGCATAGAAGAAATCGATAGAGCCATTGCAGAGCTATCCCCGAATGGAGTGCCTGATAGTTTAAGGCCCTAGTTAGAGTTTTTCTAAAACGAAAGTCGTTGTTACCTTGCCCGACCACTGGGGTTTTGATCCGTCTGGATAAACTTCATCGACCATCGTGAGATAAAGTAATTCTTGCTGCCACTTGAGGGTATAGATTTGCTGTCCACCTTCAAAACCAGGGACTTTAGCTATGACAGCTGTTGAGGTAAGACCTTTTTCTGTAATTTTATAGCTTCCAGCATTAAAAACCACGGACTTAAACCCTGAAATAGCTTCCTCATCAGTAGGTTTTGATAAGATTTTAAAAGGTGTTCTCGGTTTTTGAGTAAGAGTCCATTGCAGTGAATAATGTCGATCAGTGAAAATAAACACCCCAGGTTGCGCTTTTTCAATTTCTGCGCTTTTTTCGCCGTTTTTCCAAATAACTTTGTTAACTTTCCATGCTCCAATCAGCGAATCATTTTTCGCTTTGGGAGTGATATTGCAAGCAGCTAATGTAAAAATTAACGCTATTATCAAGAAAAATCGAGCTTTTATCATCTTTAAGGGCACTCTTTTAAGTTCTGCAGTTTACTCATCTTAAAGATTCATTTATCGTAAAGCCACAATTATTAGAATTCAGAATAATATGAAATTTTTAGTCTTAACTTGCGCTTTTATCAGCGGTTTTTGCATCATGACAGTCGAGTTGTTGGGCGGAAAAATCCTTTCGCCTTATTTTGGCGGCAGCGTCTTTGTATGGGGCAGCATCATCACCGTTTTTATGTTGGCCTTATCCATCGGCTATTTATTAGGTGGCAAATGGTCATTAAGCCAACCGTCCACCAAAAAATACGGCAGCTTATTTTTAGCTTCCGCCCTAACCGTTTTACCACTAATCATTTTCCATGACGCCATTTCTGATTGGGTATTTGAGTTAATTGAAGATCCCCGCTACGGATCTTTGGTTTCATCAATTATTCTATTTTTCATTCCAACCACGATTCTTGGAATGATTGCGCCCTATTCAGTGAGACTTTTGGTCTCATCCACTCAATCCAGTGGTCAAACAGCGGGGTTTTTATACTTTGTCTCGACTCTCGGCAGTGCCTTAGGCACACTCGCCACTTCTTTCTATTTCGTCAAATATTTTGAGTTAAATCACATTCTATATGGTGTTGTAGTCGCTTTATCCTTAGCAGGACTGTGCGCTATATTGTTTGGCAATAACGACTTAATTTCAGGAAACAATACGGAGCAAGCAAATGGCTAAATTTTTAAGTTTAACGATTATTTTTGCATTGGCTGTTTTTGCAAACTCAATTGAAGCTAAAACCATTGAGAAAAAACGCTCGCTCTATCAAAACGTTTATGTGGTTGAAGAACAAGGAATGCGCTGCCTGCGGTTTCGTAAGAAAAATAAAAATGATCTTAGCCAGTCCTGTATTTTTTTAGAGACACCAGAGCGCTTGGTTTTTACTTACTACAAGCAAGCCATGGGCGTTACATACTTTTTGGATAAGCCTGAAAACATCTTGATTATTGGCCTTGGTGGCGGCATTTTAGCCAACACCTATGCAGAAATTTATCCTGAAGCACACATCACTTCCGTCGAGATCGATGAAGTGGTGGCGGAAATGGCAAAGAAATATTTTGGTTATGATGACTCGGCTGAAAACAAAGAAACCCATGTCCGCGATGGTCGAGTTTTTGTTAAACGCGCCATCAAAAAAGGCTTGAAGTACGACTTAATCTTGCTGGATGCTTTTAACAGTGACTATATTCCTGAGCACATGATGACCAAGGAATATTTAGAAGAAGTTAAAGAGTTAGTGACTGACGATGGCATTATCATGGCCAATACTTTTAGCAGCAGTAAACTATTCGATCACGAGTCTGCAACCTACCATCATGTGTTTGGTGATATGTACCAAATCATGTTTCACGAAGGTAAAACCAATCGCGTGATTATTGTCAATAAAGGTGATTTGCCAGCGAAAAAAGATATTTTAGCCAAAGCCAACGAAATGCGTAATCAGTTAAGCCATTACGGAGTGGATGCTTTTGCCTTGTATGATGCTATCCGTGATGACGTCAATTGGGATACCGAAGCAAAAATATTAACCGACCAGTTTTCGCCAGCTAATCTTTTAAAAGATTAACCCAATCAAAAAAGAGGCTCAATGAGCCTCTTTTTTCTAGTCTTCGAGTTCTATTCCTTTGTTTTTCGCTTTTAGTTTCCACTTCAACTTTGCCAATCGCTGCATATCTTCAACTCGGTCAACCTCATCCATAATCTCTACTCCAAGCAAAGTTTCTACAATATCTTCCATCGTTACCAGTCCTTTAGTAGCGCCATATTCATCGACAACTAAAGCAATATGCTGCTTTTGATCGATCATGGCTTCTAATAATTCTGCCAAGTTTTTATTGGCGAAAATTGCTGACATTTCGCGCTTGATTTCTGAAACTAAAGTTTGCCCTTGACCATCACTTTGCAATCTAAAAATATCATCTTTCAACGCAAAGCCATTAATCTGATCGATATCAGTATCATATAGCGGAAAACGTGAAAACGGCGCTTTCAGAGCTGCTTTGTAAGCATCTTCAATGCTTGAGTCTTGAGCAATCCCTGTTAATACCGTTCTAGGCGTCATAACATCTGCTGCGGTCAATGACTCGAACTGAAATAAGTTTTTTATTACCCTCAATTCATAGGCTTCTAAATCGCCAACGCCCTCGCCCACATCCGCCATGGCAATAAATTCATCACGATTAAAGACAGGTACTTCTTTATCACGCGCAATCCAGCGAGTAATTTTCTCTGAAATCCAGATCAGCGGATAGAGCAGCTTAATAATGCCATTGATGAAAACCGCAACGGACGGCGCAAGCCTTTTCCAATAGACCGCGCCAATGGTCTTAGGGATGATTTCTGACAATAGTAAAATCGCCAAAGTCATTGCTGCCGAAAAAGCACCAATCCAAGCACTACCAAACACTTGCGTCGCTTTTGCCCCAGCCACAATCGCACCTACCGTATGGGCAATAGTATTCAGCGTTAAAATTGCCGCCAAAGACTGATCGATATTATCGACTCGAACTCTCGCCAACAGCCTTGCCTGCCTTGGCCGCTCCTGCTTACGATGCTCAATAAAACCAGGAGAAATACTCAGCAACACAGCCTCAGCAATTGAGCAAAGAAAAGAAACACCGATGGAAAGAACTATAAAAATGATTAACAGGTATATGTCAGACATTCATGGTCATTGATTTTAGGGATTGCATCAATTATATATAAACTGTATTCACAATAAAAACATCAAATTATGAAACATTACATAGCACTGGGATTAACATCACTGCTACTTATTTCTTGTGCGTCAGCCCCAATAAGAAATGAGCACCTAACAAACTTTTCAAAATGATGAAGAAACTACTGACTATGAGTATAAGAATGGTGCTAAATGTGCAGAAGAAGCCTATGAGCAAGGAGTACCATTCAAGTTTGGATATTTAACGATTGGTATTGATTCTCATATATGCAACGTATTTGTTACCGATCAGAAGGGAAATATAACCTATATAGATTTTGATTATGACACCGCGGGAATGCTTAGAACATCAGGTGGTAATAGCGCTTTATACATTCAAAGTTGTGAAAAATTAGAATTTTCTCTTAGATCTCCTTATATAAGCTGGGAAAATTGTAAGGCTATAACCGATAAAAATTAGCATATTTTTTTCTAGGCGAGGCGTAGCAGATATTTAAATTCCGATTTTACTAAAGTAAATAGCCAAGGGGCTAGACCCTGCGGAACTTTAAATGTACTGCTACAACAAAGCATAGGGATAAATAGGCAATTTTTACTTTTTAAAACTTCTTATTCTTCTCTTCCCACTCTTTCTGCTGCTTTTTAACCAACTTATAAGCCTGAAACAGTTGCTTATGAAACGGCACCATCATGGCAATTCCTGCGATAATCATTAGCCAAGGATAATAAGGCCAGCTAATTAAATCCGTTAATTTTGCATTCCCAGTTTCATGGATACTGTACATTTCATAGGCTGCAAACATGATCAGAACCATACCCAGTACATTCAGAATCATCTTCAATGGTGAAATTTTTGGTTGCTCAAAGCTCATCTCTTAACCTCAGTCTATAAACCCTTTTTCTTGCATCCACTCATCGTTATACATTTTCGATAAATAACGATTGCCGGTGTCGGGAACTAGTGTGACCACTCGCTTTGGTTCAGTTTGTTCTTGGCAATATTTAAGTGCCGCCGCCAACAAAGTGCCGGTGGATGAGCCACCCATAATCGCTTCTTTTAACATTAAATCGCGTGCTACGTTTAAGGCTTCTTTATCAGAAACATAATAGGCTTTATCAAATAGTTTCATTTCGCAAATATCAGGAATAAAATCTTCGCCAATGCCTTCTACTACCCATGAACCCGCTTCGACCATTTCGCCCGTGTTATGGTAGTGCGCTAATATAGAGCCTTCAGGATCGGCCAATACCATTTCCATATCAGGATTTTGTTCTTTTAAATAGCGCCCTAAACCCGTAACCGTTCCTCCTGAGCCAACACCCACTACCATGGCATCGATTTTGCCGTCCATTTGTTGCCAGATTTCAGGACCCGTGGTTTTGTAATGCGCAGCAAAGTTAGCTGGATTACCAAATTGGTTGATATAAAACCAACCATTTTCTTTAGACAAGCGCTCAGCCATATCTTGGTAATATTCAGGATGCCCTTTCATCACATCAGAGCGTGTCCAAATCACTTCCGCGCCTAAGGCCTTCAAATTATAGGCCTTTTCTTTGCTCATCTTGTCAGGCAAAACAATTTTCAGCTTATAACCTTTTTGTGCCGCCACTAATGCCAAGCCTAAGCCGGTATTACCCGCAGTGGCTTCAATCAAGGTATCACCTGGTTTGATATCACCCGCTTCTTCGGCGGCATTAATCATACTGACTGCTATTCGGTCTTTAATCGAGCCGCCAGGATTCTGCGACTCCAACTTGCCGAATAATTGGCAAACGCCCGTCTCCAACTTGGTAAATTCCATCATCGGCGTGTTGCCAATCATGTCTAAAACATTGTTATAAATCTTCATAAGAGAATACTAATCTAAGCCTTTAAAACTAGGACTATTTGAATGGTCGCTACTTTAACATAAAGCCATAAAAATTGGTGCAAAAAGATCTGCTCCAACCAGTTCGGGCTGAGATGACTTATGCCATGGCTTACCGCATACTAGGCGCACTTTTTTTAGGCAACATCAAAAAGCTAGAATAGCTAAGAAAAACAATGTTAGATCGCGCTAGCGTCATTGACGAAAACTTCCAAATTGCACTCAAAACGTCCAAATTTCCTGAAAAGGTTAGCAATATTTCAGCTGCCGTCACTCAGCTCTCACCGAGCGAATTTGTCGAGTTGTTTGAGTCCCAAGTTATCAGCCGCCATTTGGATCTACGCGCGCGTAAATTAAAAGATCAGGGTATTGGCTTTTACACCATTGGCTCTAGCGGCCACGAAGGCAACGCGGTTCTGGGCAAGGTATTCCGTCATACCGATATGGCCTTCTTGCACTATCGCTCTGGCGCATTGATGGTACAACGATCACGCCACTTGCCGAATATTGATCCAATCCGCGATCAAATATTATCTTTAGTTGCAGCCAAAGAAGATCCTATTTCACAAGGACGCCATAAAGTTTTTGGTAGCAAAGAGTTATTTGTGCCGCCGCAAACTTCGACTATTGCTTCGCACTTACCAAAAGCGATGGGAACGGCTTGGTCATTAGGTCGTGCAGAGCGTGCAGGGTTTGCTGCAGAAATTCCAAATGATAGCGTTATTTTATGTAACTTTGGTGATGCCAGTTTTAACCATGCTACCTCACAAGCGGCTTTTAATACCGCGCAATACTTGGCCTATAAGGGCGAACCATTGCCACTAGTCTTTATATGCGAAGACAATGGTATTGGTATTTCAGTTTCTACCCCTGATAATTGGGTGGAAAATAACGTCAAGAACCGACAATCTATCGAATACATTCAAGCCAATGGCTTGCATTTGCCCGATGCTTATTTAGCCGCGCAAGAAGCGGAAGAAATTGCTCGCATTGAACGCCGTCCAGTATTCCTGCACCTCAAGACTGTGCGCTTGATGGGTCATGCGGGTAATGATACTGAATCTATGTATCATTCTATGGATCGAATTGAAAAAGCCGAAGCGCAAGATCCTTTATTGCATTCAGCGCGAATTTGTATTGAATCAGGGTATTTATCGGTTGGCGAGATTTTAGATTTATACGAGAAGACCCGCGATAAAGTTGAAGCGACCGCCAATCAGTGTATTGAGTTGCCAAAACTTTCCAATGCCGAAGAAGTCTGCGCTTCGATTGCGCCAACTTTGCCTGCAAAAGAAAAACCACCGATTGCCAAAATCAATAAGCGCAAAGAGTTGTTTGATATTGGTCGCCAATTTAAATTTTTGGATAAGCCAAGGAGCATGGCACAGCTCATTAACTACTCTTTGACCGATTTAATGGAGCAATATAAGAACATCATTATGTTTGGCGAAGACGTGGGCAAAAAAGGCGGCGTTTATAGTATTTCAACCAATCTGCAAAAGCGCTTCGGCGAGGCGCGCGTATTCGATACTTTGTTGGATGAAACCAGTATTTTAGGCACAGCCATTGGCGCAGCCCATTTAGGTTATTTGCCAATGCCAGAAATTCAATTCTTGGCTTATACCCATAACGCTGAAGATCAAATTCGCGGCGAAGCTGCAACCTTATCCTATTTCTCGAATAATCAATTCACCAATCCAATGGTAATTCGAATCGCTGGCCTTGCCTATCAAAAAGGTTTTGGCGGCCATTTCCATAACGACAATAGTTTTGGCTTCTTACGCGAAATTCCAGGCGTTATTGTTGCTTGTCCATCCAATGGTTTGGATGCCGCAAAAATGATGCGCGAAGCGGTACGGTTAGCCGATGAGCAAAAACGTGTGGTTGTATTCTTAGAGCCGATTGCGCTTTACCACACCAAAGACTTGCACGAAGCAGGCGATAACGGCTGGTTGTGTGAATATCCACATCCCAGTGAAACCATTGAGTTTGGTGAATTTGGTTTAATCCCTGCGGCTAACAAATCAAAAGAAACCTTAATCATTACTTATGGTAATGGTAATTACCTATCGCAACAGGCGCAGAAAATCCTAGCCGACAAGCATAAAACTGATGTTGCAGTGTTGGATTTACGCTGGTTAGCGCCGCTTAATCACCAAGCTATTGCGAAAGAAGCAGCAAAGTACAGTAAAGTTTTGATTGTTGATGAATGCCGTAAAACCGGCTCTGTATCTGAAGAGATTATCACTGGTTTAATTGAAAACTTAGAGCTGCCACCAAAAATCAAACGAATCACAGGACACGATACCTTTATCCCAATCGGTGTTTCTTGGGAGTTTGTATTGCCAAGTAAAGAAGATATCGTTAACGCAGTGCTGGAATTAAAAAAATAATCCAATAAAGTAACTACAGAAACAAAAGCCCTCAGATGAGGGCTTTTTTGTATAGCTAACTTGCTATTACTCTAACCAGCTGGATAAACGTAGCTTGATTGAATACCAAGTGGTAATCCCCAGCCTAGTTCTGCTAAGCCCCAATAACCCAATAAGAACAGAGTCCAACCGATTAAGAAGGCAATTGAGAATGGCAACATCATGGCAACCAAGGTGCCGATACCAGTGTCCTTAACGTACTTTTGGCAATACACTACTACCAATGGGAAGTATGGCATTAGCGGCGTGATAATATTTGAGCTTGAATCACCAACACGATAAGCCGCTTGAGTTAAGTCAGGTGAAATACCTAATTGCATTAACATAGGCACAAAAATTGGCGCTAACAATGCCCACTTGCCTGAAGCAGAGCCAACGAATAAATTTACGAAGGCAGTTAATAAAATAATACCAACAATCGTTACTGCGCTTGGTAAGGCCATAGCTTTCAGCGCCTGAGCACCTTCAATCGCTAATAAAGCACCTAAGTTTGAGTTAGCAAAGGCTGCCACAAACAAAGCACAGAAAAACGCCATAACGATGTAGTAAGCCATGCCACCCATTGCTTTACTCATAGCATCAATCATATCTTTAGTTTTCTTAAAAGTGCCCACCGTGAAGCCATAAATAGCACCTGGGATCCAGAATAATAAGAAAATTAATGGCACGATAGACTGCATGATTGGCGCTTTAAAGTTGGTTAATTCACCGTTATAGCGCATTGCCGAATCAGCTGGGTAAGAGACATAAGCCAGTAAAGCTAAACCTGCAAGCATCACTGCGGTAGCAATATAAAAACCTTTCTTTTCTTTGGCAGAAATTTCATCGAACTTTGGTAAATCATCCGTATCACCATCAATCGCTGTTTTTTGCAGGCGCGGTTCAATGATTTTATCGGTGATATACCAGCCTACTAAAATGATGAAAATGCTCGAAATCGAAGTGAAGTAATAGTTATTTAAAGGGTTTACTTCCATACCAGAATTAACTAGCTGAGCACCTACTTGAGTGAAACTCTGCAGCAAAGGATCAATACCAGACGGTACAAAGTTAGCACTAAAGCCACCACTAACACCGGCAAAAGCCGCCGCAATACCCGCTAAAGGATGACGCCCCATTGAGTAGTAGATAACACCCGCTAACGGAATAACTAATACATAACCCGCATCGGTCGCCGTGTGACTGACAATACCTACCAAAATTACCACTGGCGTTAATAAGAACTTAGGCGTTCTTTTTAACATCAATTTAATGCCAGTATTAATATAGCCAGAGTGCTCAGCTACCCCAACACCTAACATGGCAACTAATACCACCCCTAATGGCGCAAACCCAGTAAAGGTCTTAACCATTGATGAGAGGAAATTCGCCAGTGAATCGCCCGAGAGCATGTTTTTAATCTGAATGGCTTCGCCAGTTCTTGGGTCAATCGCATCAAAGCTAGTGCCTGATAACATCCAAGATAAAACCCAAACTACTAATAAGGCAAATAAGAAAATAATCGCTGGATCGGGTAATTTATTCCCCACCCTTTCGATCATGTTTAAAAATCGGGCGATTGCGCCCTGCTTTTCGGTTGTCGTTGTCATTTATATCCCCAATAAGAGTCTGCAAAAAAGCTAAATTGTTTATACTCAATAAACTGCTAGGATTCAAGGCATCAAGCGCTAAGCCATTGAAATAAAACTTTTTATTTTATTATTGGCTACTTTCCGCCTGCTTTTTCAACAGATCGTGGTAATTGATAAAGGTTTTCACCAGAACCAATAAAATGACAATCGCTAACTCAAAACCAAATTTCATTACCACAAAAGCACCGAACAAGAGTACCAAATGGGCTATCACAATTCTGGAATAAGGCTCCATCATTTGCTTGTTGGCGGGTTGGGTTTGTCTTTCGTGCAGCCAGAACTGGATAAAATCAAATAACCAATAGGCAATCATTGCAAGAATCGCAAGCCATAAAGTCCCATCAATTGTATCAAGCCACTGTTTTAACCAAAGCCATACTTCCCAAGGAGCGCCAGCGAAATCTTTATTAAAAATATCCAGCAGCACCATGCCGTGACCGCTAGTAAAGAAGCCGTAATGCACTAAAAAGAACATCGCTAAGCCAAGATTGGCGTACCATTTGATAGTTTGCGGTTGCTTATTTTTACTACCGCGGCAACCAAGTATTTTGAACCAATTAAAAACACCTATCACCGCGTTTTCTAACCAAAACAACAGAATTACCGTAAAGATATCCCATTGCCATAAAATCACCCCAAGCAATGGGATCAAGTTTAAAGCGAGTAATAGCAGCAATCGCTGGTAACCAACTGACTGGATATTTTCGCCCGACATAAGATTCAGCAATTGTTTACCCCCTATGCGCTATTCTTGAAATTGGTATTCGCGTCCCAATGATGTATTTAATGCCAATTACTATAACACTTTATGGACTATCTGATTTTCCTGATTATTCTGGCCGCTAGTGGAGTTGCCATCTATTGGATTGCCACCAGCAATAAGCGAAAAGCCCAAAAACGCCAATCCATTGCCAGCATCCCCTTTCCAGTCGAATGGCGCAAGATTTTACGTAAAAATTTACCCTTCTTTTATAAAATGCCGGCGGATTTGCAACTGCAACTCAAAGATAAGATGCAGATTTTCTTAGCAGAAAAAGCCTTTGTTGGGCGTCAAGGCCAAGCCATTAATGATGAAGTCCGTGTCACCATAGCAGCCCAAGCCTGCTTGCTGCTGCTCAACCGTAATACCGACTTTTACCCTTTTCTAAAAACCATAGTGGTTTATCCCGCAGCCTTTATTACCCAACACGAGCAATATGATTCCAGCGGTATCAAAACTAAAGATGCACGCGTGTTATTAGGCGAGTCCTGGACTCGTGGCCAAGTGATCTTATCCTGGCGTGATTCGGCATCGGGTGGCGCAGACTTTGAAGATGGTCATAATCTCGTGATCCACGAATTTGCCCATCAATTGGATGGCGAATCAGGCGTCACCAATGGCGCACCACCACTTAATAAAGATCAAAGCTATCAAGAATGGTCAAAGGTGCTATCTCAAGAATTCCAAAAGCTACAAAACCAGGCTAGGACTGGCCAAGACAGCTTTTTGGATAAATACGGAGCCACCAATCCCGCAGAATTTTTCGCCGTTACCAGCGAAGTTTTTTTTGAAAAGCCAAAAGAATTAAAAGAACTACACCCGGCTCTATTTAGTCAGCTTGAACAGTACTATCAAATTGACCCAACCCAATGGTAAAAAATTATAAATGAAACCTCATTTTGAAATATTTACACACACTTTTCTAAGAAAGATTAATAACGATCGACTAAATGCGGGGCTATGATTAGCTTCGCACTTTAGCAAACTATAAAAAATAGGGAAAACTTATGAAACTTAGAACCACCGTATTAGCCGTAATGTTGGCAACATCGTCAAGCGTGATGCTTAATGGCTGTAAAACAACTAGCGTAGCACCTCAGGCCGCGCCTGAATCTATCACCATTAACAAAAGTGAAATTGATAAGCGTAGCTATGCTTATAAACTTCTAGATAACGGCCTCAAAGTAATGGTCATTTCCGATCCTGATGCCGATAAAGCAGCGGCAGCACTTGATGTGCACATAGGTCATTTAGCCGATCCGAAAGATCGTGAGGGTCTAACTCATTATCTTGAGCATATGCTGTTTTTAGGTTCAGAAAAGTATCCTAAAGTGGGCGAATATGGTGAATTCATCAAAAAGCACGGTGGCTTTAACAATGCTGGCACAGGCCAAGAGCATACCAACTACTTCTTCCAAATTGATAATGATTATTTAGAACCAGCCTTAGATCGTTTCTCACGCTTCTTTATTGACCCACTGTTTGATCCAGAATTTGTGCAAAAAGAGCGTAATGCTGTTCACTCTGAATATAAGTTAAAAGTTAAAGATAAATGGCGCCGTTATAATGAAGCGGTTAAGCAAACAGCAAACCAAGAGCACCCCTTTACTCAATTTTCGGTTGGTAATTTAGATACTTTAAGTGATTCTGAAAGCTCAACCATTCTTGCAACAGTAAAAGAACATTACAAAAAGCACTATTCGGCAGGCATTATGTCGTTAGTAGTCGTCGGTAACTACCCAACGGAACAACTAATGCAGTGGGCTGAGACTAAATTTAGTCCGGTTCCAAACAACGGTTATCAAGTCGATACTAAACGTCCCACTCCATTCTTAGAAAATCAGCAAGGCGTAAAAATTGAAATTAAAACGCTAGAAGATAGTCGCCAACTGGCTCTGCAGTTTGCCGCACCGTCGCAAAAACAATATTACCAGCAAAAGCCTCTGGCTTATCTTGGCCATTTAGTTGGTTATGAAGGCGAAGGTTCATTGGTTCAACTGCTAAAGCAAAAAGGCTATATCAAGAGTTTAGGCATGGGTAACTATGGCCCAGACGACTTTACGCCAATGACGGTATATATCGAGTTGACACCTAAAGGCTATAAAAACATCGATGAAATCGTATCGAACTTCTATTCTTACATTGATTTGATTAAAACTGAAGGCATTAAAAAATCAACTTTTGATGAGTTGGCCAAAATCAGAAAAACTGCCTTTAAATTCCAAGAAAAGTTTGATGTTGCTTATTTAGCATCTTTTGCTGCTGGCAATATGCAATATTACCCACCGCAAAATGCTTTAGACGTGGGCAGCGTTTACAAGAAGTTCGATAAAGAGTTGATCAAGCGTTATCTCGAACAGGTCACTCCTGAAAAAATGCGCATGATCGTGACCGCGCCTGATATTGAATCGGATACTAAAGAAGTACGTTACGATGTTCCTTATTCAATGAAACCATTAAGCGAAGTAAATGTTAAGAGCTGGAGCAATGCGCCTAAGTTAGAAGCGTTAGCGTTACCATCTGCTAACCCTTACATTGCTTCAAACTTGAGCTTGGAGTCTGATAAGTCAGTAACCACGCCAATAAAAGCCTTTTCAGAACCAGGTTTTAACGTTTGGTTTGAAAATGAAAACGAGTTTGGTTTGCCAAAATCATCATTAAACTTACGTTTATACAGCAATAAAATTGGTAGTAATCCACAATATCGAGCGGCAGTAACTTTGCACGATAAAATTATTGATGACTTGTTAAGTGCCGAATCTTATCCAGCACAAGTCGCGGGTTTGTACTACTCGGTATCTGGCTTTAGCCGTGGTTATGACATCAATGTTCAAGGTTACAGTGAAAAATCGAATCAGTTATTGTCTAAAGTAGTATCTACTTTAAATCCGGATTTGATCACTCAAGATACCTTTGATCGTATTAAGCTCAATTTAATCCAAGAGTACAAAAACAAGAAGTTTGCTTGGCCAATCCAGCAAATGTATGGCGCCTTGTATGAAGAGGTTTATGAAACCACTTTATCGGATGAGGTTTATATCAGCGAGCTTGAAAAGCTGGACTTAGCGACGCTTAAAACTATCGTTAAAGACGTTTTATCTGAAACTCAAGCTGAATCTTTATATATCGGCAACATCGATAAAGATGATGTTAAAAGCATGGTTAAAACGGTCAAAAGTAGCTTAAACAGCAAATTTAAAGATGGCTTAAAGCCCGAGGTTAAAGCGATTAAGTTGGCAGAAAACGACCAAAAAGTACGCGATGTAGTCGTTGATCATAACGACTCTACTATTGGCTACGTAATCCAAGCGGATAATGATTCTGTTGAACAAAAAGCCAAATACCGCATGATTGCGCAAATGCTTGGCCAGCGATTCTATGACTCGTTGCGTACTAAACAGCAATATGGTTATATCGTTAGCATGCGCCCATTTGGTTTTGATGAGACTCCTGGCGTTGCCTTTGGTATTCAATCGCCAAAAGCACACCCTTCGGTTCTTAAAGCTAAAATTGATGAGTTCATGGAGCAGCAGAAAGATTATGTTAATAATATTTCTGCCGAAGAGTTTGAAGAGCATCGCAAAGGCTTGTTATCTAACTTAGAGAAGAAGCTGCAAAACTCTTATGAGAAGCTTGCAGAGCTTAAATCTGATTTAGTCGAAGACAACTATCAGTTTAATTCTAAGCAAGAACTAATCGCAGCGGTTAAGGCTTTAACTGCAGAAGAAATGGCAAAGTTCTACGATAGCGAAATTGCTTCGAAGAACAAGCGTTCAATGGTGGTTTGGAATATTGGTAAAGCTCACGCCAAAGAAGCGTCTTACAAAGCCAGTGCTTATAACCTTTGTAGTGAAAGCAAGTGCGTTATTAATACTTCTATTTAATAATGACCTTCCAACAAAAAAGGAGCCGAATGGCTC
>JABXIW010000316.1 GCA_013372875.1 Gammaproteobacteria bacterium
ACTATGAGACGTCAGAAACAAAATGGAATTTCTTGTTGGGTGCTAGGATTCTTAGCCATGTTGCTCTGCTATGCAGGGCCCGTTTCCTCAGAAGAGGATTCCGCTAACTTCATCAATGCGCGCTTTCTTTATCAAAGTACGTTTGGACCAACGCCAGCCTTGATTGCTCAAGTCGAAGAAGTTGGCATTGAAAGTTGGATCAAACAACAACTTCTTCTTCCGGCGACCTATCATCGTCCTCTCTACGACACTCCTTTTAGCAAAGGAGCACAAGCAAATCGAGAAAATGCTTGGTATCAAATTGTTCTCACATCAGAAGACCAGCTTCGTCAGCGAATGGCATTTGCGTTAAGCCAAATACTCGTGGTCTCGCGCTATGGCGGAGCACTATCGAGCAAGCCAACAGGCCTAGTGGACTACTACGATGTGTTGGTGAAGCATGCTTTTGGCAACTATCGTGATCTTCTACACGAAGTGGCTATCCACCCGGTGATGGGCAACTACCTATCAATGATGGGCAGCACTAAGGAAAATACTTCAACAGGCGCGCTACCGGATGAAAACTTTGCCAGAGAACTGATGCAGCTTTTTACGTTAGGACTTTACGAGCTAAACCTCGATGGCAGTGTAAAACGTGATCCTAAAACCGGAAAACCGCTGCCGACCTACTCTCAAACTGATATCCAAGAACTGGCCCGTGCGCTAACTGGTTGGAAAAATTCAGACACGGCATTTGTTGAACCCATGCGCGTGATAAACAGCCGACATGACACCAACGAAAAAACCGTGTTGGGAACAACCATTCCTGCGGGTTTGACCGCCCAAGAAGAGCTCTCACAAGTGCTGGATATATTGATGTCTCATCCTAACATTGCGCCATTTGTGTCGAAGTTTTTGATTCAACGATTCGTCTCTTCTAACCCAAGCCCGGAGTACGTTGCGCGAGTTGCTCGCGTATTCAACAACAACGGAAAAGGGGTAAAAGGTGATTTAAGCGCAGTGATCCGCGCGGTTTTACTTGATAACGAAGCCATGGGGTTAACCAACACGCCGCCAATGAAAGTGAAAGAGCCCATTTTGGTGCTCACCAACTTCCACCGAGCCGCAGGCTTTACACTTACCGCTGCGCGCTATGACGGAGCAACAACAGTGATGAACACCGCAGAACAAGGCGCACTGCGCTCTCCTTCAGTATTTAATTTCTACTCGCCAGACTATCAACCTTCGAATGAGTTTGTGCAATCAGGCATGGTGTCACCCGAATACGAATTGCTCGATTGGTCAGTGTATACCGATCTGGTCAATTTCATGCTTAGTAGCACTCGCTCGGGTGGTGGTGATACTTATACGCTGGACTTTAGCGAACTGTATTCCCTACTCGATGATCACGAAGCTCTCGTTGAGCGTGTCGATGAACGATTCTTTGCGGGCACGGCTTCGCCTGAACTCAAAGCGCTTTTGCTAGAAGTATCGGATGAGTATCGAACCAATTACGTACCAACAACAAAACTCGCACTCGTTATCTTTACTGCGATTTCTGGCGATGAGTTTTACATTCAGGATTAGGGGTGAATTATGGACATTTCGAGACGTAACTTTCTAAAAAGCACCGCATCGTTTGGGGCGATCGCTTCACTCGGATTGCCGGGTTATTCACTTGCCGCGCCTTCAAATGATTTCCGAGCGCTGATCTGTGTGTACTTAGCTGGCGGAAACGACGCGATTAATACCATATTGCCGCTATCTAATTTTCACTACAACCAGTACGCCAATGTGAGAGGATCTCTTTCTGTTGCCAAAAATACCATTATTCCCATTGGATTGAATGCGAACGACGCAAACAACAACGCCGTTCCGCTTGGGCTGCATCCTAAGTTGTCGGCACTTGCTCCACTATTCCAACAAGGCGATGCTAATTTGGTGCTCAATAGTGGCATTCTCAACCAACCTGTGACAAAGCAAGCCATCGAACAAGGTGATGTTCCACTGCCAGAGCAGCTGTTTTCTCACAACTCACAGACCGCATCTTGGCTGCGCGGTGGGATGGATGCTTCTACGAATTTAGGTTGGGCTGGACGCATGCTCGATGTGCTAACGTCAGACGCTCAAATCACACCGCTGTATAGTGTGCATGGCGATACGTTGTGGTTGAAGGCCATGGAGCACCGTCAGACCGTACTCAAAAAAGACAAAGCGGTTCAATTGACGGCGGTTGGAAATCCAGTTTACGAAGAGATTTATCAAAAACTGCTCTCACAAAGCGCAGATAACCCGTTCAGTGGGCATTTTAATTTGATGGTCGACGAATCCATGATGATGAGCAACATCCTTGCGGAGCAACTGAAACTGATCGACGACGCGCCTTTATTCTCCTCTTCTACGCTCGGCAAACAAATGCAGACCGTGTACAAATTGATCGCCAGCCAGAGTGCGCTTAGCCAGCAGCGACAAGTGTTCTTTGTAAAACATACAGGATACGACTTACATGACTCGCAACTCGCGCGACACCCTTTGTTACTCGAAGATCTCGCCACCAACCTAAATGCCATGTATCGCGCAGTTGATAAGCTCGGTATGAGTAAAAACGTGACCACGTTTACGATGTCTGACTTTGGTCGACGAATGACCAATAATGGTAACGGTACCGATCACGGCTGGGGCGGTCATCAGTTATTGATAGGTGGTGCGGTAAATGGCAGTGCGCCGATCGGTACGTGGCCAGAGTTAACACTTGGAGGGCAAGATGATTACTCAAAAGGTCGATTGATTCCGGCTATTGCTGCAGACCAAGTTGGCTCAACTCTCGCACAGTGGATGGGCGTGAGTGACAATGCCGCACTGGAATACGTATTCCCGAACATCCGTAATTTCACCACATCTAACCTTGGCTTTATGGCTTAAGCTAAGCGGCTTAGTTTCGTTTATTTAATTGTCAAAAAGGGAGCGCAATGCTCCCTTTACAATATCATCTATGTTAACAAACGTTCATTAAACTTCGTCACGACGACGTTCGTTACAAAGCTTGATAGCGCGCTCAAGTAATTCTAGCGCGGATTGTTCACACTTAGGCAGAGCTGCATCACTTTCACCAATTGGCGTGACGCGGTCACCCCATTTCAGCACTGCAGCCCCCCACGTCAAACCAGCACCAAACGCAGCCAGAAGCATGTTATCGCCAGGATTTACTCGGCCTTGCTCTACCGCTTCGCACAATGCAATTGGCACCGTCGCCGCAGAGGTATTGCCGTAGTTTTGAATGTTCACAAACGCTTTGTCTTGGGGAATACCGGAAAGGTCGCACAGCGTTTGAATAATACGGATGTTCGCTTGATGCGGAATCACCACATCAATTTGTTCCGTCGTCAACTGAGATGCTTTCAGTACGGTTTTCGCCGCTAGGCCCATGCCTTTCACTGCGCGTTTGAAGATCTCTTGACCCACAAAGTTGAAATCCCAGTAACCGTTATCTTCCGCAAAGCGGTCCATACAAGTACCAAACTTCGGCACAGAAAGAATATCGCGACCTTTGGCATCACAACCAATTTGCGATTG
>JABXIW010000455.1 GCA_013372875.1 Gammaproteobacteria bacterium
AATGCCTCGCGGGTTTACGTTATTGGAACTTATGATCACTGTTGCTGTGCTGAGTATTATATTAGCGTTTGCAGCGCCAAGCTTTAGTCGTGTTTCTCAAACAGTACAAATGCAGAGACTTGCAACAGAGTTGGTCGGTTTTTTGAGCCAAAGTAAATCTGAAGCAGTCGTACGAAATAAAAAACTATATGTCCATTTCTCTATGAATAAAGGCAATGTAGTGAGTCAAGGTGCTTGGTCAATCACCTTAACCGATGCAGAAAGTGGTGCGGGGAATGTTATTTTACACCTTTCCGGGACACAGTTTTCAGAATTATCAGTGTTACATAGTTATGAGACTAAAAAAATGAGTTTTGAGGAAGTGAGAGGTCGACCGCAAAGCGGAAGTATCGAGTTCTTCCCGACCGGTGAGCAAAGTACAAAATTAAAAGTGGCACTTTCTAATCCGCCAGGGCGAATAAAAGTTTGTAGTATGTCTGGAGCTAAATTGTATGATTACCTTAAATGCTAGCAGACGTTACCAAATAGGTAGCTCTTTGATTGAACTCATGATTAGCTCTCTAATTGGACTCATGGTTTTAGGAATAATTGGTTCGATATTTATTAGCATACAACAAACAGCGAAAGAAAAAAGCTTAGAACTAAATTTGCTACAAGGGCTTAATATTACTCTAGCTGTCATGAAAGAGGATATTCAAAGAGCGGGTTATGATGGTGGTCATGGTATGTCTCTTAAATTATCCGGAGCCTCGGAAACAATAACAGTCAGTGGTGCATCTTCTATTGGGTTTGTTTATTTTAGAGATGACTCTCCGTTAAATAAAAACTATAGAAATATTAAGTATGAGAAGCGAGATAGCAAACTTGTAATCTGTGAGAATGGTGTAGTATCCCAAGCTCAAATACTGTCTTTTGATGGTGTGGATTTTTGCCGTTCTTTATTTGATGAAGATATTTTTCAAGTGACGAATTTTACAGTGAATTCTAAAGTCGTAACGAATGGCACAAATATTAGCGCTGTAACGGATGTTACTTTGGCTTTACAAACTGTAGACGGCGTAATTAATCAAGTTGCAGAGTTTTCAATTAAGCAAAGGAATTGGCAATGAGATCTAAATTTGGATGTTCTGGATACACGACGTTGTTAGTAACATCCATACTATTATTGTTTGCTTTGATTGCATCTCTCGCATCATCAAAGGGCGTATTCTTTCAATTAAAAGTGGCTCAGAATGAACTAAAAGCTCGACAAGAACATTGGAAGGCTGAAGGAGGATTGGAATGTGCTTTTGCACAAATAAAGGAGAAGATGTTAGTACTTCCTCCTTCGGGAACAATTACTCTACTGGGCTGTGCAGTATCTACTACGATAAGAAAGCTCAGCGATTATGAATATTTGGTTACATCTAAAGAGGGAAATACAAATTTAAGTAAAGTGATAATTTCGACAGGAAACGGCCTTGGTGCAGTACTAAAAACGAGTGCGTCGGTAGAGCTTACTGGCTCAATGCACTTTGTCCCTAAAGCAAAAGGTTTGTCGTCTGACAGTGAGTGTACATCCATTATTGCTGGTGGAACCGTGAGTTATGTAGCAAGTGTAAGTGGTTCTGATGAGCACTTTCTGACGGTGGACAGTTCAGTCAGTAGTCATGCTACTGGGATTTTAGGGGCTCCTAGCTTTACTTGTAAGAATTCGCACAAATCCAATTTATTTGAAGAAACCAAACGTCCAACCTACCTAGCTACTACTAGCACTTCGAATAAAAATGAAGATATCAAAGAAAATGTTGCAAATATTTCGGTTTTCAAAGACTTATTCACTATGGATTTCAACGCAGTTAACGTAGCAAAACTCAAAAACGAGATTAAAGCGGATCCTGTTGGCGTTGTAATTGCTAGCGGTAAGACACCTAAAGGTTGGGTTAAGTCATGCCATACTAAGTTGGCCAATGCTTACGCTGCTGGAAAACGAAGGTTTTGGGTCGATGGCAGTTGCGCAATATCAGGCAATATTTTTGGTTCTACTACTCAGCCTGTAGATAATGCTATTCAGCTTATTATTTATGATGGTGTTCTCTACAGTCAAAGTATGAGTTATTTTGATGGACTTCTTTACCAATACCTTTCAAAGCCAACTGTGTTGGATGTTAAAGAAATATGGATTGATCTTTTTGATTCTAAAAATGATATAGGTGTAACCCCTACTTCTTTTCACAAGCATGATATTAATAATGACTTTAATAAATATGCTTTTTTGCTAGATGGTTCATTGAAGCTTGATGGCGGGATAGGGTTAGATGCAGAAGATAGAACTATAAAATTAAATGGATCTTTGATACCTGCCTACAATGGTGGAAAGAGCGGCAAGTACATTGAGAAACTAAAGTGGCAGCGAGGCTCTTGGAATGATCTCTAAACAAAAAGGTTTTAACCTTCTTGAGGTTCTAATTTCTTTTTTGCTTATCGGTGTCGGGGCTCTAGGTTTAACAAAGCTAAACGTGTATCTCGAACAAGAATCCGACTATGCGATAGAAAGTATTGAAGCGTTGCGTCTTGCTGAAAATAAATTGGAATGGTTCCGTACGCGTGGAGCATCGGATGCGCTTTCGACGATCTCTACGGCTAGCTTTGCCTCTATTGCAACAGGATCTTCCGCTACTGGTGCGTATACAGTGGAGTGGGTTGTGCCGTCGGCTACTGTGTCTGGATCTCTTAAAACCATTACTATTACGACCAGTTGGAAAGATAGAGTGGGACAAACGCAATCAGTTCAGTTGAAAACTATGATTTCACAGTACAGTGAATTCGAAAACTAAGTTCAATTGCATACATGGCTTGAGACAAAGTCGTGGATAATTTCTTTTTGATACCGGGTTTGTCTCAGTTAATGAATGGTTTTCGAACTGTTAATGCGGTTGATGTGCTACTGTTTTTATTATGTTTAATTGGAGTGGCGTTTTTGCAAAATATGTCTCCAATTATGGAAAAAATCATAGAACCTTGTGCTTTCCCTATCCTTATTTACTAGAATGCTGTGTTGATAATAGGCCGTTATAATTATTCAAATAGGCCTTGGCACCAACATCATTCATA
>JABXIW010000461.1 GCA_013372875.1 Gammaproteobacteria bacterium
ATGTGGGTATCAGAGTCTTTCGCAGCTAAGGTAATAAGAATATTGGCCGGACCGAGATCCGATCCAAAATCAACAGATGATGGGAAAATATGAATGCCTAAGCCTGTTTTTAAAACGCCAGTTTCAGGTCGGGCATGAGGCATAGCCAATCCAGGGCATAACACATAGTAAGGACCGTTTTCTTCCGTTGAACGGATGATCGCATCAGCATAGTGCTGGGAGACGTAACCTTTATTTTCTAGGTATTGAGTGGTCTTTTTAACCGCATCTTGCCATTGGTAAGTGCGGTCATTAATTACATCTACTAGTTCGTGGTCGATTAACTCGTACAGCATATTTAACCCTATCAACAGTTCTTCATCTGATGGGTTAATTATCAATAACAGAGTCCCAACCGCGCAACCGAGCTACTTTTGCGCTTCGAATCACACTTTAAAGCCTGTCAATTTGTTTAAATGGACAGAGCTCAAAAATCCCATACGTAAAAAATCTACAAATTTTATTTGAACAACAAGTCAATAGACGAATTTTGAATAAAATCACTTTCTCGACAATATCCTTAAAGTTACATTATTTAAATCAGATCACATTAGACCTATTGACTCGATATAATTCGTGATTAATTTCAAAGTTCATTTCGAGCTATTTCTTGATGGCTCGCACTCAAACGTAGATAAACATCACATTTGTTAGCTAGAAGAAATAAAAACGTCACTGGCTTTCACCAAATTGCAGACACAAAAAACCGCCATTCAGGCGGTTTTGATCAGTCCGCAGACCAAACGGATCGAATGTCTGGCCATCCCCAGTTTGTGAGTGCGACATCTTCCAAGACCCCTTGAAAACGTAGCGTCTGAGTATGGTGGAACATCGGTGCAATCCAATATTCGCTAATCAATGTGGACGCAATCGGCTCTAACGCGCTCAGGTAATCTTCAAGCGGTGAAAATGCGCGGACGTTTTCCATTTGAGCATCCAACCACGCCGCATTTTGCGCCCCTAAGGTGTGGTAAAGCACAGCATTGCTAAAGAAGTTGCTAAACGCAGACGCATGACGGTTATCGTCCAAGTTGATATTGGTGACAACCAGAGTCTCATCAAGCGTGCCGTTTTTGGCTTTCTCGCTCAGTTCTCGGTAGGAGTACATAACGATCTCCACTCGGCTGCCCGCACGCTCTAAACGCGAAGAAATCGCTCGCGCGCACCGGCGTAGCGCCGTGTAATTGTACCCTGCGATGGTGATCAGCTTTGGCAACTTGACCACATCTCCAAAGGGGCGCAACACCGGTTTCCAGTTTGGCAACAAGTTATAAGCAGCGACGCTACCAAAATTGATCTTTTCGCTCTTCATCACTTCGGCTAACTGCTCCGGTCGAATCAAATCACTGATGTATCGGCGCTGAGCCTGAGACAAAGCGTGCTTCGCATGATGGTTAAACAGTGCAAACAAACAACCGTCTTCCGTTCGACTGCGTTTGCTCGCTGGGGACGTTTCACTGTTCGGTGTCGACATGTAGTGACCGCACATGTCATCAACAAGGACTGGCTGTGGTTGCAGAGTATTCGCAGCGAGCGATGGGTTCTCCATCTTTTCATCGTTGACTATCCAGATCGTCACCAAATCCGTTAATACTCGACACGCGTAATAACCATCAAACGCTTGCAATTTCAAACGGTTTTCACTGTGCTCAACGACGGAAAATGGACCACTCCCCACCACCAACTTGTTGTTCGCAACGTTCACCTGACTCACGGGCTGAATGCCATATTTCACGCCAGAAATAAGCCCAGCAAAACCCAAGTCAGGTCGGCTAAGTGTAAACACCACTTTGAGAGGGTTTGGCGCAGTCACGTTCGCCACATGCGCAAGTTCTTTCTCGTAGTATTCTAGTGAGCTCAATTTGGCAAACAAACTCACCACCGTGTCGGCATCGATTGGGTTGCCATTATGGAAGGTAAGCCCGGGGCGAAGGTAAAACGTCCATTCGAATTTTTGCTCATCGTATCGCCAATGGTGCGCCAGCTCTGGTTTTACGCGCCCGTAATAATCACTTGATACCAAACAGCAATAAATTTGGCGTAGCAAAAAGCGCTCGCTGCTTCGCTGCAATTGATGAGGAACAACACGCTCGAACATGCGTTTGTAGGTTAGCTGAATATTGAGCCGCCCCTCTTTTACCGATGCGCCCGACGTTGTTTTGAGGAGTCGCCCAAATGCGGCTTCATCTTCATCCAGAATCGACAGCGCTTTCTCGTACTTACCAAGCTTGATCCGCTCTAGTGCAAGGCTTTCTTTCAGCGCGCTGAGTTCAACGTTTAACAACAATGTTGAACGTTGGTTCCGTCCCGGTTTTGGTCGCCAACTTAACCACGCTATCTCTTGCATCTGCGCCAGCAAACTGCGCGCATGACGAGGCGAAGTAAACAACAAATCGGCGATTTCTTGCAGCGTGGTTTTTGCTTCATTACCAACACCAAAAGAGAGCAAGCGTTGGTAATAACGAAATAAGTTGAGATCAGACACCGCACGTACCTTAACTCTAGGAGGTCATTGAATAGGCGTATTTTACTGAACTTGGCGGCAATAAAATAAGAAAACTTCCAAACACTTTGTTCCCCTTTTACTAGCATTTCGTCCCTATATTGTAGGAAAAACCCTCCTATTTGGTCTTATCGGGAATAAAGCGAAGAAATCTACTCTCTTTTTTACCTCCCCTTTTTTCACCATACTGATTTGGCTAGCAGGAAATATAGAAAATTGCTCATAACCTAACCCCCAAGCAGAACTTAGCTCCTGA
>JABXIW010000215.1 GCA_013372875.1 Gammaproteobacteria bacterium
AAAATCCAACTTCTGGAACGCAGGAATTTCGTCTGGCTTGAATGGCAACCAAATCATGGAGCTAGCAGGAATTTTTGGCTGGGATATCGACTTCGCACTCGATATCCGCAAAAACGACTCTTTCCGAGTGCTGTATCAAGAAGAGGTTGTAGAAGGTGAAGTCATTGGTCGCGGAAAAATCATCGCTGCGATATTCAAAAACCAGGGCGATACGTTTACGGCTATTTTAGATGAAAAAACGGGCAAATATTACGACGAAAATGGCCGAGCGATGAAAAAAGCCTTCTTGCGCGCTCCACTGGATTTCCGTCGCGTGACTTCAAACTTTAACCCACGTCGTCTTCACCCAGTGACGGGGCGAGTACGTCCTCACCGAGGCACTGACTACGCAGCACCTGTTGGTACGCCAATTTGGGCCGCTGGTGATGGTGTGGTGCTAAAATCGGCTTACAACAAGTTCAACGGGAACTACGTGTTCATCAAGCACAGCAATACTTACATTACCAAGTATCTGCACTTAACGAAGCGCACAGTCAAAACGGGTCAACGTGTTAAACAAGGTCAAACTATCGGTACGCTTGGTGGAACAGGTCGTGTGACAGGACCTCACTTACATTATGAGTTCCTAGTAAATGGCGTGCACAAAAACCCAAGAACAGTGAATTTGCCGCAATCCAAATCGTTAACAGGTAAAGCAAGACAAACCTTCATGGCGAATGCAAAAGTCAGTATGGACAAGCTGGATCGTTACAGTAAGTTACTGGCAATGAGATAAACGGAAAAGTAAAAAGAGGCAGCATTACGCTGCCTCTTCGCTTTCATCAGGTTCGGGCTTAGCAAGATGATCTCTTCCCAACATAAGCAAACAAGGCGTAAGCACCAACGTCAACACCGTAGCGAATGCTAATCCCCCTGCTACTGCCGTCGCTAACTGAGACCACCATTGCGTACTCGGCGCACCAAATTCGACTTTTTGATTAACTAAATCGATGTTCATTTCTAGAACCATCGGTAACAACCCTAAAATGGTCGTAATTGTGGTTAATAGCACCGGTCTCAAACGTTGCACACCGGTCCGCAGGATAGCCTCTGCTTTGTCCAGTCCTCTTTTTCGCATTTGGTTATAAGTATCAATCAGTACAATGTTGTTATTAACTACGATACCAGCCAAGGCAATCACGCCAATGCCAGACATGATGATGCCGAATGGTTTTTGGAAAATAAGCAACCCAGCAAAAACCCCGACCGTTGAAAACAGCACCGCACTCAAAATCAAAAATGCCTGATAAAAGCTGTTGAACTGCGTGATGAGAATGAGCGCCATGACGCCAAGAGCCACAACAAAAGCGTTTTTCAAGAATGCTGATGAGTTTTCCTGCTCCTCATTTTGACCCCGAATCTTATATTCAACGCCTTCCGGTAAACCGAGCTGTTCCATTTCAGCGGCAATCTTAGGTAACTCAAGCGCCAAATTGTAGCCTTCCACCATATCCGCTTTAATGTTGATAACTCGATGACCATCAACACGACGGATAGTATCTTGCTTGTGGTCTGGCTTAATTTGAGCAAAGTTGGTTATAGGCACTAAACCTGCAGCGGTTTTCACTCTTAGCTGATCGAATCGACCAATATCTCGCTTCTCTTGTGGGTAGCGCACCAAAATATCGACTTCTTCATCCGCATCGTCAGGTAAATAGTCCCCTATTTTCAGACCATTCGTGACAAATTGAACTGTATTTCCCACCAAAGTTGCATCGGCAGCAAAACGAGAAGCGTCGTCGCGTCGAATGTCAATTTGCCAGTCAACCCCCTCTTTATTGGTGGTATCACTCAAATTAGTCAGTGCTGGGTTGCTATCTGCCCAAAGCCTAACTAGCTTCGCGGCGTCATCTAGCTCGCCTATACTCCTACTTCGAGAAGAAACTTCAATCACCAAATCATGTTCAACCGGAGGGCCGGCATCCGGGAATTTGTACTCTAACTCAACGCCATAAAATTGGTCAGTGGTAGATTTTAGCTCTTCAATGATCGTTTTGACTTTACGACGATATTGCCAATCCACAGGAGTTATTTGAATCTGACCGATTTCGTCACCATTGTCGCTCGATCCAGTGCGAGTGTAGACACTTTCAAACTCATCATGACCAAGCATGACCTTTTCAATTTCTCGCATTACGATATCTTTCTCATTAATGGAAAGATCCCCATAAGAGCGTACTTTTACGGTGAAAAATGGCGGGTCGACTTCAGGGAAAAACTCAGCTCCTAACCCCGCTTTACTGTAAGTAAATCCAACACCACCCGCCAGCAATACCGCGCTCAGCAGCACTTTCCAAGGATGTTGAATCGCCACAAACAAGGTTTTGTAATAAAGCTTGGTAATTCCTGTCGCTTTCTCAAAGTTTCCGTTGTGTAGCTCCACCATTTCTTGTTGGGCTTTAGGATTGATAACCTGAGGTTTACCAATAATGCCGCCAATAACAGGCACAAATAGCAAAGCCATCACCAATGACGCCGCTAACGTCGCGATTAGCGTTAACGGTAAGTACTTCATAAACTCACCGGTAATATCCGGCCAAAAAAGAAGCGGAGCAAATGCCGCCAACGTAGTCGCGGTAGAGGCGGTGATCGGCCATGCCATGCGTTTGGCTGCGTCTCGGTATGCCTCTTTACGCGGCGTGCCTTCTTGCATTCTCCGATCGGCAAACTCAGTGACGACGATTGCACCATCCACCAGCATGCCGACCGCCATGATTAAGGCAAACAGCACCACGATGTTTACGGTAAGACCAAAAACAGAGAGTACTAACAACCCCGTTAAGAAAGAGCCTGGAATAGAGATCCCAACCAACAATGCCGTTCTTACCCCCAAGATCGCGATAATAACGATGACCACCAAAATGATTGCCGAGAGAATGTTGTTTTGCAGATCACTAAGCATCAGCTTGACATCATCCGACTGATCCCAAGTGTATTTAACCTGCAAATTACTTGGCCACTCTGCTCGCAATTGCCCTTGAGCAATCACCTCTTTAACTAACTCGACGGTTTCAATAATGTTCTCGCCAGCACGCT
>JABXIW010000306.1 GCA_013372875.1 Gammaproteobacteria bacterium
ACATTTGGTTTGGGTACCAGTAGTCCAATATGTCTTCAAGGGGAATCGAAACATGAGAACCCGTCATGTCCTCAACAATTAGTGCGTAGCCAGAAAGCTGTAAACGCAAGCCATCCAGTTGTAAGTCCAACTTCGCCAGCTCTTGTTCCACTTGCTCTTTTTGTTGCAAGTTCTGCGCTAAAAAATCTTCCGTTAGGGTATTGTTGAGCTCATGTTTGCGCTTGTCTAAACGCAATTGCTCAAGCTTCCAACCCAGGTCTTTCAGTTGGTCGACGACCAAAGAATCAATCTCGTGGCGCAGCGTTTCTGCGTCATCAAGCTTTTTGTTCAACACCGTTTGGATATCCGTTTGATAGAGCTTGTCGCCATCTTGAAACGCCACCAGCTTACCAAAAAAATATCCGCCGCTGCTGCGCTCAATCACCGCCCACTCTTTGGGTGTGGTTGGCTCATCCAACTGCATCTGCAATACGGAAATAAAATCGGCCGGATATAACTCGCGATTCGCAATTTTGATGTTCAATCGAGTCGCGAAGTCCTCATCTTCGTCTAACTTCTTGACGGCATCCACTGGAAGATAGCTTCTCGGAACAAAGCTGCGCTCGTAAATCTGGCCAATCAAAATGGTGTTTTCATGCAGCACTTCACCTTGCACCGGCGTCAACGACGTTACATTCCATTGATATAATGGTGCGGGCCAGAAATAGGTTAATCCTTTCCAACCAATGAGGAGCAATAACCCTAACACCGATAACAAAATGATGCTGACCGCACCGCCTGTTAGCCATATCCACGGTGCGCCAGAACGAATCCAATTTAACATTCAGTAACTCGCTCTTTTTCCTGATCTAAACTACAACGCACGGTATTTATCTCTCAATCTTTGACGAACCAACTCTGCCAACGCGTTCACAGCAAAGGTGAAGACAAACAAAATCAACGCAGCGAGGAACAACAAACGATAATGCGAACTGCCAACCTCAGACTCTGGTAACTCCACCGCAATGGTTGCCGATAAGCTGCGAAGGCCTTCTAAAATGTTCCAGTCCATCAAAGGCGTGTTGCCAGTCGCCATCAAGACAATCATCGTCTCACCAACTGCACGTCCAAGCCCCATCATAATGGCGGAGAAAATACCTGGGCTGGCCGTAAGGAGCACGACGTAAATCAAGGTTTGCCAAGGAGTGGCCCCAAGCGCTAACGAACCATCAGACAAGTGCTTTGGTACAGAGAAAATGGCATCTTCCGCAATGGTAAAAATGGTAGGAATCACGGCAAAGCCCATCGCAAGGCCAACCACCAAAGAATTACGCTGATCAAAACCAATCCCGTGATTGGTCAAAAACAAACGCATGTCGCCACCAAAGAAGGTTTGTTCAATACTTGGAGAAATCCAAACTCCGATACCAATCAACAGTAAAATCACTGGCATAAGAACCAGCGCATGCCATCCATTAGGTAGACGATTACGCAGAGATTGAGGTATTAGAGCCCACAAGCCCCCCATGACCATGGTGCTGAATGGCAACACAAACAACATCACCACGACCGTAATCAGATGATCTTCGACTATCGGAGCAAACCATAATCCGGCAAGGAAACCGATGATGACGGTCGGCAGTGCTTCCATCAATTCAATAGACGGCTTAACCACTCGACGCATGCGTGGCGACATAAAATACGCCGTATAAATAGCGCCTAGCACCGCCAAAGGCACTGAAAACAGCATCGCAAACATAGCCGCTTTTATCGTGCCGAACGCAATCGGCACCAAACTAAATTTGGCTTCAAAGTTATCGCTGGCCGATGTAGATTGCCATACAAATTCAGGCTCTGGATAGCCTTCGTACCACACTTTCTGCCACAGTGAAGAAAGCGAGACTTCAGGGTAAGAGTTATCGACCTCTGCCACCTTTAACGAGTCATCATTCCAAGTAATTAGATAGCGTTCATTGTTCGACATTGCCGCCATCGCAGGCGCCTGTTTATAAGCTCGCTTAAACAACACCAGTTTTTCACTGGTCGTGTAATGACTCTGAAGCGTACCGTTGGTGTAGAAACTGTAGAATCCTTTGCGGTGTGAATCCGGCAATAAGTATTTAAGTTCAGACGCTAATTTGAAGTCACGAATATGAGTTAAGGTTCGCTTATCATTTTGCAAAGTATCAAACCATTGCGAAACGCGACCATCATTGTGCGTCACCAACAGGGAATATGCGCCCGCAAGCAAATCAATCGTTCTTACAGAATGCTTTTTATCCCCTTGAGTAAGATCGATAACTTCGCGCACTGTAAACTTTTGAGCGGCTTTGGTCAGAACAATTAACTCCGAACCATCACGCAAATAAAGCGTTTCACCATCCGGTGTTAAGAGCATCTGCTGGGGAGCGTCAAAGCCCGCAGAAAAGGAGAAATCAATCGTGGTTGGAGCGACGCCTAGCGCAGACTTTTCTTGCCAACGCGCTTTGACTTTCCCGCTTTGAGTCTGCCAAACAATAGTTGGAGTTTGTGTTGACGCATTGAAGACAAATTGAGTCACAGGATCTTGCGCGTCAGTAAGCGTCAAATTCATATCCGTCGACAGCGCCACCACTTCTGGCGGGCGAGTATTTTCTCTCAACGTCGCGTTGAATTCTGGCTTGAAGATATGAGCTAGACCTTGATCATCCACTAATCCATACCAACCAAGGCCAGGAGCCGATGGAGAAAAAGATACCGGATTAGTCGCTAACTGTTGAGTATAAATGGCGGGCTTGTCAGGTGCGTCCATCGATAAGTATTGAATCTCACCACTTTGCGTTAAAACGAAAGCAAGTTGTGAATAGTCATCGACAGAAATGGCCAGAGGCATGCCTACTTGCGTGGTTCGAGTCGCATGATTAGGCTTGATCTCTGCATCAGAAAACAGAGGAATAATCACCATCGCAAGGTAGACGAAGATCAGAATAAGGGCAGCGAGCACACCCACTCCACCAGATGTCACTGCAAGTCGAACTAAACGATCTTTAATCAGCCGTTTCTTATCTTTTTCCTGCAATGA
>JABXIW010000280.1 GCA_013372875.1 Gammaproteobacteria bacterium
TTCGGCGATGGTGACTTTTAGAGTCATTTCCTTGCCTTTACGAATGATACCAACGTCGACAGAAGTGCCTGGGCGTAAATCCGTGACGATATCCATCACGCTTTGACGGCCTTGAACTTTATTGCCATCGATACTGATAATGATGTCTTGCTTTTCAAAGCCTGCGGCACTTGCTGGACCATTTGGGTCGATACCTAAAACAACGATACCGCCAATGTGCTCGTTTCCTAGTAAACGGGCCGTCACTGCATTGATGTCTTGCCCATCAATACCGATGTAGCCGCGAATCACACGACCATCAGCGATGATTTTCTGCATAATTTTGCTGGCGAGTGGGGCAGGGATTGCGAATGAGATACCGTAGGTTTCAAGATCGGTTGCCTGCTGGAAAGACGCGGTGTTGATGCCCACCAATTCACCTTGAGTATTCACCAATGCGCCGCCCGAGTTACCTTCATTGATTGCAGCATCAGTTTGGATGAAGGCTTGACGACCATCGCTAATAGAAGAGCGACCTGTCGCGGAAATAATGCCGAAGGTCGTGGTTTGCCCTAAGTTGTATGGGTTACCAATCGCTAAAACGACATCACCAACCTGAGGTTTGTATTCGGAATTCAATGGGATGACAGGTAGGTTAGAACCTTCAACTCGTAAAACGGCAATGTCCGTGCGTTTGTCGGTGCCAACAAGTTGAGCAGCAGCAGCTCGACCATCTTGCAATGCAACAACGACTTGGTCTGCTTGAGCTACCACGTGATAGTTGGTAATGATATAACCTTTTTCGCTGACGATAACCCCAGAACCCAGCCCTTGTGTCGAGAGTTTACTGCGATCGTTTTCAACGTATTTTCGGCTGTAGATGTTCACAACCGCTGGCGCAGCTCTTCTTACGGCTTGGTTAAACGACAATTCAAGAGATGCGATATTTTTCGGTTGTTGGTCGAGCGCGACAGGAATAACGTTATTGCGCAATGATGGAACTGCGAGCAGTACAACGGCAGCGGTTGCTAAGCCTAAAAAGACAGAACGTAATAAAAAGCTAAGCATATCCTCTCCATGCATGAGCGCCAAAATGGCATAGAAAGGTGAAGAATAGCATTACATTGAAAAATAACAAAAGGGCAGTGCGTGATCGCACTGCCCTTTTAATAATCAGATTGATAGTAAGCTGAACTCTTCGAGCTTCATCACCAAGAGCGATGGTTCAATCGTCTGGTTTTGCCCTGATTTTAGCGGCTAGAGATTATCGAATCACCAAGTAGATAGTACGTTCCCCACGTTGGATATTTAGCGCAAGCACACCTTTGTGTTTATCAACAATAGAGCGAAGCTCCGCAAGGTTTTTCACTCGTTGACGATTGACGCCAATAATGATGTCACCTTGTTTTAGCTGGTATTGCGCGGCAGGTGAATTCTCTGCAACACTGGAGACTTTTACCCCTTGGATTGCATCACTTAGTGTAGTGTTACTTAACTCTGCTCCTTTTAGGCCTTCATGCAACGTTTCCGCTTTGGCTTTCATGTTGGTGGACTCGCCAAGAGTCACGTCAAACGACTTGCTCTTACCATCACGAATAACGCCTAGCGTGATCTTCTTACCCGCTCCTAATGTGGCGACTTTAGCGCGCAACTCAGAGAAAGTGTCGATTGACTTACCGTTAACTGATACTACCACATCACCGGCTTTTAGACCCGCTTTGTCCGCTGCGCTATCGGGCACGACTTGGCTGATGAATGCCCCTTTACTTGACTCGTAACCCAGTGCTTCTGCCAGCTCAGAAGTCACTTCACCACCTTGAACGCCCAACATGCCACGTTTTACTTCACCAAATTCTAAAATCTGCTCAGTGAGGTTTCTCATCATGTTCGATGGGATCGCAAAACCAATCCCGACGTTGCCGCCATTTGGTCCCAAAATGGCGGTGTTAATACCGATCAGTTCACCGTTGAGGTTCACCAGTGCACCGCCAGAGTTACCACTATTGATTGCGGCATCGGTTTGGATGAAGTTTTCGAAGTTCTCCACGTTTAAACCACTACGACCCAGTGCAGAAACGATACCCGAGGTGACGGTTTGGCCGAGACCAAATGGGTTGCCGATAGCAACAGTAAAGTCGCCGACGCGTAACTTGTCAGAGTCGGCAATCTTAATCTGAGTTAGATTTTTCGCTTTTTCTAATTTCAGCAATGCGACGTCTGCCATCTCATCGCCACCAACGAGTTCTGCATCGTACTCGCGGCCGTCATAGAGGCGCACTCGAATTTCATCCGCGCCTTTGATCACATGATAGTTAGTGACGATGTGCCCTTTTTGGGAGTCAATAATGACGCCAGAGCCCAATCCGCGGAATGGACGCTCTCGAGTTTGCTCCATCGGGAAGTCAGGGCCGAAGAAGAACTGAAATTGTTCCGGAATACGACTGGTTTGAACTTGTTTACCCTCAACCGCAATGCTCACGACTGCTGGGGTCACTTTTTCTAGCATCGGGGCTAGGCTTGGTAATTGCTGGCCATCAACACTTAGAGGCAGTGCTGCCGTGGCCGTTATCGGCGTGATAATGGAACTCAAACTTAAAGATAGAACGGTTAGCGCAAGCAA
>JABXIW010000342.1 GCA_013372875.1 Gammaproteobacteria bacterium
CTGCATTTGCAGGCTTTTTTTAGGCATCAATAAATTGATTACCAAATTTTTACTCTTTCTTCTGGTGCTTTATACATCTTATCACCAGGCTTAACATCAAAGGCTTCGTGGAATTCTGGCATATTCATAACAGTACCATTTGCACGGTATTCTGATGGTGAATGAGAGTCAGTTTTGATGCGCTTGCGCAACTCTTCGTCACGGTATTTGCGCGCCCAAACTTGTGCCCAACCGTAGAAAACACGTTGATCGCCAGTCATGTCATCGATGATTGGCGCTTCTTTACCATCTTTCGATAATTGGTAAGCCTTGTAAGCGATAGTCATACCGCCTAAGTCACCAATGTTTTCACCCAAGGTAAACTCACCGTTGACATGCACATCATCCAGTACGGTAAATTCGTTGTATTGAGCCACTAGCTTATCAGCGCGTTTTTCAAACTCGGCACGGTCTTCATCAGTCCACCAGTTGCGTAATTTACCATCACCATCAAATTGAGAGCCTGAATCATCGAAACCGTGTCCCATTTCGTGGCCAATTACTGCACCAATACCGCCATAGTTTACCGCATCGTCAGCTTCTAAGTTAAAGAATGGTGGTTGTAGAATTGCTGCTGGGAAAACGATTTCGTTCATCACAGGGTTGTAATAAGCGTTAACCGTTTGTGGCGTCATGAACCATTGAGTGCGATCGATAGGCTGGCCTAATTTCTCACGGTTCTGCTTAACCGCAACCATAGTTGCGCTGCGCATATTACCAGCTAAATCATTGGCATCGATTTCTAATTCAGAATAATCTTTCCACTTATCAGGGTAGCCGATTTTTGGATCGAATTTAGCCAATTTATCTAAGGCTTGCTTCTTGGTTTCTTCGCCCATCCAATCAAGGCCTTTAATGCCTTCAGCATAAGCCTTACGCAAGTTTTCAACCAAGTCAGTCATACGGGCTTTAGCTTCTGGTTTGAAGTGTTTAGCCACGTAGATTTTACCAACCACTTCACCTAGCACGCCGTTGATCACATTAACGCCACGCTTCCAACGAGGTTCTTGCTCTTTAACGCCGCTTAATACGCCTTGATAGAAGCTGAAGTTTTCATCGTCCATTGCTTTATTCAAGAATGGCGCTGCATTGGTGATTAAATGCCACTTAAAGTAAGTTTTCCAATCATCAAGCGATACTTCTTCAAACATCTTATCAACGGCCGCGAAGTAATCAGGCTGACCAATAATCGCCTGCTCCATTGAATCTAACATAGCCGCTTCTTTCCAAAGCTCCCAATTGGTGTTTGGCATTAATTCTTTTAGCTCGGCAACAGATTTTTTATTGTAGCGGGCAACTGGATCTCTTAACTTCTCTTTAGCCCATTGCTTTTTGGCTAATTCTGTTTCTAGTTTCATCACAGAGTCAGCTTTAACTGCAGCGTCTTTAACGCCCGCCAATTCGAACATTTTTGTCATATGCTCAACATAGGCTTTACGAATTTCGGCACTTTTTTCATCTTCGTCGATATAAGTTTCACGACTTGGTAAGCCTAAGCCACCTTGGCCCATTTGGGTGATATAGCTTTCAGTGTCACGCGGATCAACATAAACAAACACGCCAATTGGAGCTGTTGAGATCATTTGCGCATAAGCCATGTATTTAGATAAATCGTCTAAGTTTTCGATCGCATCGATTTTGGCAAACTCAGGATCTAATGGCTTAGTGCCTAGCTCTTCTAAAAGCTCAGTGTTCATATAACTTTTGTATAAATCACCCACTTTTTGCGCATCAGAGCCTTTCTCAGCGTTCGTCTTAGAAGAATCTTCGATGATGGCTTTAACATCTTCTTTAGCTTTCTCGGCTAACTTAGTGAATGAGCCATAGTTTGATTTATCGGCTGGAATTTCGAAGTTTTTAAGCCAAGTACCATTGGTATGGCGGAACAAATCGTCTTGTGGACGAACCGAAGTGTCGAAATTGGCTTTATCGATACCTGAATTTAAGACTTTGGCCGCTTCAACTTTCTGCTCAACCTTAGCTTCAGCCTTGTTATCAGCATAAGCTGCGTCTTTTGCTTTTTCATCAGCGCCTTGCGAACAAGCTGCTAACACAGCTAAACACACAGCACTTACTACGAATTTCTTCATACTAATACCTATTTGTTACCCTAAGTTATTGAATTTTTAATAATAAGAATTATTTCAGCGCAATATACTACCAAAAGATGGCGCAATAGGAAGATTTATCAAGCTGCTAGTTAGTAACAGAGTGTTACAGCAGTAAGTCGTCAAATCTAAGGTTGTTTTGAATGCAATTGTTCAAATTCTTGCATTACTTTGTTAAGTAACCCTTTATCTTGAATGTGAGGAGTTATCCAAACTTTCTTTAGATGATCAATTTTATAAGAGTATGGGATATCTTTTGCTTCTAAAAAAGTGACTAACCGCTCGGTTTTATTGGGATCAGAGTAATTATATGAGCTTTTAAAAGGATGGCTATAATTCCAATAGATTGCCATTGATGAAATGCCAATAAAAATTCCTAAGCAAAATGCGAAAGCTAATTTTTTTATCATAAAAGATCTGATTGCTGTTCTTTTATCTGAGCTATTAAGTCTCTAGGCAATGCCGATTTCTGCCCCGTAAAGTAATCTATCATCACAATCCGACTATGACCAATAGTGGCAATCGTTTGCTGTTGTTCACTAAAGGCTTGGTACTCCATCACAAAGCCAAACTCTTGCAGCTCAGAAATGCGGCAGCCGATATGCAGGGTATCTGGATAGGTCACAGGGCGGCGGTAGCGGCAGTAAGAATCGGCCAGAATTGGGCCAATAGGATTAGAGCCTTGCTTGGCTTTAGATAAGTCGGTGTTCATGCCGATCTGTTCCATGTAAGCGATGCGCGCCGTTTCAAAGTAGCGCAAATAGACTACATTATTAACATGCTGGAAGGCATCCATCTCGCCCCAAGCAACGCTAATGGGAACTATAACTGGAAAGTCTTTTTGAAATTGTTCGAAAGTCATCCTGAATATTTTTTATAGCATTTAAGATAAATTTACGACATTTAAGCCGCTATTTCTATCTTGAGTGCTATCTAGTTCGTCATCATCGCGTTTTATTGGCTCAAACTCTGGCGAGTCGAACAGTAAATCTTCTTCTGAACTGTTTTGCTGTAAATTCACGAAATCAAACAAATTGGTATCGGCCAAATGCGATGGTGCTACATTGGTGATCGACTTGAAAATAGTTTCAATACGCCCTGGGTATTTGCGATCCCAGTCTTGCAGCATCATTTTGATGTTTTGGCGTTGCAGATTTTCTTGCGAGCCACATAAGTTACAAGGAATGATTGGAAACTCCTTTAACTTGGCGTATTTGGCAATATCTTTTTCTTTGGCATAGGCCAGCGGGCGAATGACAATATGCTTGCCATCGTCGCTGTTGAGTTTCGGTGGCATCGATTTCAATTTGCCACCAAAAAACATATTCAAGAACAGGGTTTCGATAATGTCATCACGGTGATGACCCAAAGCAATTTTATTAACCCCATTACGCTCAGCCCAACCATAAATAATGCCGCGACGCAGACGCGAACAAAGCCCACAAGTAGTTTTGCCTTCAGGAACGACTCGTTTGACTACGCTATAAGTATCTTCCTCAATAATCTCGAAAGGAACTTCAATCGACTTCAGATAATTGGGTAACACTTGCTCAGGAAAGCCTGGCTGTTTTTGATCGAGATTTACCGCGATTAGCTCAAAATTAATGGGCGCGCTTTTCTGCAAGCTCATCAAAATATCGAGCAGAGTGTAGGAATCCTTGCCACCGGAAAGACAGACCATGACCTTATCGCCATCTTCAATCATATTGAAATCAGCAATC
>JABXIW010000045.1 GCA_013372875.1 Gammaproteobacteria bacterium
CAATCGATTTGCTTTTGAGCGATTTGTTGATTGCGCACACAAAATAGCCAAAGAAAAAGATAAATATTTTTTAAATCGAGCTGATCGAAATCGCGGAGGAGTAAGTAAAACGATTAAATTGTACAATTAATTTTCTTGTACAATTTAGGGTGGCTTGCTATAAGTTATACAACTAAACTTTTTGTATAGGGATGACGTTGCTATGGAATCTTCAATCAAAGTAGGTATCAGTTCTTGCGTGTTAGGTGAACGCGTGCGTTTCGACTCTGGTCATAAAGTCAGTAACTTTGTGACTAAAGAGCTTAGCAATTATTTTGACTTTGTTTCTGTATGCCCAGAAGTGGGGGTAGGCATGCCGGTGCCACGCCCGACGATTCGTTTAATCAGTAATGAAGAACGCATCGCGTTGGTTGAAACGAAAAATCCCGACAATGATCACACAGATAACATGCTGACTTACTCCGCAAATAAAGTGGACGAGCTTCAAAATGAGCAATTGTGTGGTTACATCGTTTGTGCCAAATCGCCAACATGCGGTATGGAACGCGTAAAAGTGTACAGCAAAAACAACGCTGCAAAAGAAGGGGTTGGTCTTTACACGAAAACGTTGATGGAAAAAATGCCGTGGTTACCTGTCGAAGAAGATGGACGCCTAAATGATCCCGTTCTTAAAGAGAACTTCATTACTCGCATTTACTGTCTCAACGATTTTTATGGATCGATGGCAGGTGAGCCGACACGCGGTAAGATAATCGATTTCCATTCTCGTTACAAGCTAACGCTTATGGCGCACCATCCAGAGTCGTATCGATCTTTGGGGCGCTTAGTCGCAGATGTTGCCAGCTATGAGATTGACGAGTTTTACCGAGAATATCGATTAGGTCTGATGACGGCGCTATCGAACCGTGCCAGTCGCAAAAACAACACGAATGTGTTGATGCATCTTCAAGGGTATTTCAAACGCTCTCTAAACAAAGATGAAAAAGAAGAACTCGCGACCGTGATTCAAGACTATCGTACTGGCACGCTGCCATTACTCGCGCCACTAACATTAATTAAACACTATCTAAATGCTTATCCAGATGAATATCTGCAAAAACAGAAGTTTTTAGAGCCACACCCGCAGGAGATGAGATTACGCTATGGTTTGTAGTTCAGAAGAAAAACTATACGCAATTCGAGATGTTGCAGAGATTACGGGCGTTAAGCCTGTGACGCTGAGAGCTTGGCAAAGACGCTATAACCTAATTCAACCGCAAAGAACGGAAAAAGGGCATCGCTTATATTGTCAGCAAGATCTCGATACGATTCGTGAAATTCAAGGTTGGCTATCCAAAGGCATTGCGATCGGCAAAGTGAAAGGATTGCTCGGCCAACCGGATGTAGAAATCAGTGCAGAAAACCATTCGCTTGAAGAAGTGGAAACCGTACTGTCTGCCTTGTCGCAACTCAATCGTGGCAAAACGGAAAGCGTCCTCTCATCGGTATTGAAAGAGTACCCGCTCAACTTAGTCGTAGATCAGTTTATCAATCCTGTGTTTGAAGCATTGGATTTGGTTAAGGGCTCGCAGCGCTCTTTGCAGTTGGGATTGTTCCAAACCTGTTTAATCACGCGTTTGGCATTGGTGATCGATTCTGAAAACAAAGCATCTACTAAGGGGAAATGTCTGTTGATCAGCTTTGAACAAAGTCGAGATGCGGAAAGCTGGATTCAGGCGGCGAAGTTGTGTGAGCAAGGTTACCACATCACCTTAATCGACAAGGTGGACGACGTTTCTGGCTTGGTGGGTCACGACGTAATTGAACGCTACCAGCGTGTTTATGTGTTCTCGAATAAGGCGCTACCTGCCAAGCAAGTGGAAGCATTCAAAGCGCTGCTAGCGCGGTATCCTGAGCAAGTGCAGTGTTCGGAAGTTATTGATAAACTTCATCTTGCACAAACTCAGATTCAGTAAGGAGACCACATGATTCTGGTTTGGTTTAGGCGCGATTTACGCACGTTAGACCACACGGCGTTAAAGGCGGCACTTGATACAGGACAACCTGTTGTTGCTTGTTTTGTTGCAACGCCAGAACAGTGGCAAGAGCACCACATGGCGCCGATGCAGGCGGATTTAATCGCTAGGCGTCTTGAGCATGTTCATCAAGAGCTCACAGAGCTAAACATTCCTCTTCTGTATAAAGAAGTTCCGCGTTTTAACGACTGTACACAAGTCATTTGCGATTGGGCGGATAAGCTCAACGCAATGGCGGTAATGGTCAACATCAATTATGAAGTGAATGAAGTTGAGTTGGATAGAAAGGTATCTCAAGCACTGGATAATCGTGGGGTAGAGTTTCACGCCTTTCACGACAAATGCGTTCATGCGCCAACGACCGTACTCAACAAGCAAGGCGAGTATTTCAAAGTATTTACGCCATTCAAACGAGCATGGTTGCAAAAGTTTTCCTTGCCAACGGTATCCAAGCCTCAGAGACAAAATAAACTGCCTAGTGAGCAGTTAGAAGCGGTAAAACAAGACGGTTTTGATGCCGATTATACGTTCTCTTATCCGAGGGAATCGAGCGAAGCTTGGTGTGCATCGACCAACGACATTCTCAAGCAATTGAGGACGTTTGCACGCGAGCGTAGTGACGGTTACCAGATGAAGCGAGATTTCCCCGCTATCGATGGTACGAGTCAGCTCTCGCCTTATCTTGCCATCGGAGCATTGTCGCCAAGACAGTGCATCGCGAGGTTGTATGCTGAGAATCCACAACCGGATTTGTCAGGAGGCAAAGCAACGTGGCTGAGCGAGATCATTTGGCGTGAGTTCTACCAGCACTTGTTGGTGTTTGAACCTAAACTTGTCAAAGGTCGCGGATTCATCGATTGGGAAGACAAAATTCAATGGTCTTACGACGAACAAGCTTTTGAATGTTGGAAAACGGGGACGACTGGATATCCAATTGTTGATGCGGCAATGCGTCAGCTCAATCAAACTGGCTGGATGCACAACCGACTTCGTATGATTGTCGCAAGCTTTCTTACCAAGGATTTACATATCGACTGGCGCTGGGGCGAAGAATACTTTATGAGCAAGCTCGTCGACGGCGACTTTGCGGCAAATAATGGTGGGTGGCAGTGGTCGGCATCGACTGGCTGTGATGGCCAACCATACTTCCGTATCTTCAATCCAATAAGCCAAGGCGAGAAGTTTGATTCCGACGGTCAGTTCGTGCGTCATTGGGTTCCAGAAATTAAGAGTGTGCCGAATAAGTTCGTCCATAAACCATGGACTTGGGAGGGATTTTCTTTACTGGAATATCACAAGCCGATGGTTGATCACAAGG
>JABXIW010000324.1 GCA_013372875.1 Gammaproteobacteria bacterium
AAGATACGGCCGAAGTGATCTTTATCGGGAAAGACTTCAGATTGATGGGGGAGATTTGCGCCGCCAGAGTCGACAAGGTAGACACACGGTAGTTGGCAACGCTGAGCTATCTCTTGTGCTCGAAGGTGCTTTTTCACGGTGAGAGGATAATAGGTGCCGCCTTTGACCGAAGGATCGTTGGCAATCACCATGCATTGAACTCCTTCGATCATGCCGATGCCAGCCACGACACCCGCGCATGGGATGGATTCATCGTACACTTGCCAAGCGGCAAACTGACCGATTTCAAGGAAGTTGCTGCCATCATCGAGCAAATGTGAAATTCGTTCTCGAACCGGGAGTTTTCCTTTTTGTCGCTGATGAGCAATGGCACGTTCGCCGCCACCGAGTTTGATGGTGGCGATGTCTTTTTGCAGCTTTTCAACCAGCATTTCCATCGCGGCTTGGTTAGAAAGAAACAGCTCGTCAGTTGGCTTGGTTTTGCTTTTTATGATGGCCATGATGACTTCCTTTTCCTAGCGAGTAAATCAGGAGCTAGCGTGATTCCTCAAACAATTCGCGCCCGATGAGCATTCGGCGAATTTCGGAGGTTCCTGCGCCAATTTCATACAGTTTTGCGTCACGCAGAAGGCGTCCGGTTGCGTATTCATTGATGTAGCCATTACCGCCGAGTAGCTGAATGGCGTCGAGCGCCATTTGTGTTGCCAATTCTGCGCTGTACAAAATCACCCCAGCGGCATCTTTGCGCGTGCATTCACCACGATCACAAGCCGCCGCGACGGTGTAGACGTACGCTTTGGCAGCATTCATACGTGAGTACATATTGGCCAATTTGCCCTGCACAAGCTGAAACTCGCCGATGGATTTGCCGAACTGTTTGCGCTCATGCACGTAGGGGACGACGATATCCATACACGCTTGCATAATGCCGAGTGGGCCAGCAGCTAAAACAACGCGCTCGTAATCAAGCCCACTCATCAATACTTCGACGCCAAAATTGAGTGCTCCGAGAATGTTTTCTCTAGGTACTTTGCAATTGTTGAAGACGAGCTCAGATGTGTTTGAGCCTCGCATTCCCAACTTATCGAGCTTTTGCGCGTCACTGAATCCGGTAAAACTGCGCTCCACGATAAACGCTGTGATCCCGCGCGATCCCGCATCAGCATCTGTTTTGGCGTACACCACGACCACGTCCGCATCGGGGCCGTTCGTGATCCACATTTTTGTGCCATTGAGTAAGAAGTGGTCGCCTTTGTCTTCGGCTTTTAGTTGCATGCTGACGACATCCGAACCCGAATTGACTTCGCTCATCGCCAGAGCGCCTATGTGCGAACCATCAACTAATTTAGGCAGATACTTTTCTCGTTGCGTTGGGGTGCCGTTTCGAAAGATTTGGTTTACGCAAAGATTGGAATGTGCGCCGTAGCTGAGCGCGACGGAGGCTGATGCTCGGCTTATCTCTTCCATTGCTACAACGTGGGCGAGATAGCCCATTTCAGCACCACCATATTCTTCGCTGACGGTCACGCCAAGCAAGCCCATTTCGCCAAGAAGTGGCCATAAATGGCTAGGAAACTGATTGTAATGGTCAATATCGGCGGCAATAGGAGCTATATGCTCACTCGCGAACGCATTGACGTGATCTCGGAGCATATCAATGGTTTCACCGAGCCCGAAATTCAGCGGGATGTAGCTCGTTTTCATAACGTCTCCCTGTTGCAGGTGTGTGACTGTGAAAATCGTGCACTGCTTGAGTGAGGGAAATTTGAGTTAGTGGCGTTGTTACTTTTCGTTGTTTTTTAGTGTTTGAAGGCAGCGTTCTTTTGCTGCATTGAGCTCGCCCATGACGACACCAATGTCATTTAACTGCTGTTGCAACACGGCTTGCTTTTCTTCAATGATATTGAGCATTTTGAGCAGCTGTTCATCCGTTTGTTGCATGTCGTAAAGTTCGAACAGTTCACGTATTTCTGCCAGCGAGAAGCCGAGCCGTTTCCCTCTAAGAATCAGTTTAAGTCGGATTTTGTCCCTACGCTGATAAACGCGCATATTGCCTTTTCGCTCTGGCTCAATCAGGCCGACGTCTTCATAAAATCGAATGCTGCGCGTCGTGATGTCGAACTCTTTGGCGAGATCACTGATTTTGTATTTTTCCATAACACACTTACCTCGAATAAAAATCCAGCTTCTCGAAATCTGACCATGACTGAATAAAAATTAGGTTGTTATCAATGTGTTTCTTTACCTCACTGTAAAGGCTAGTGCTATGCTTACGTAAACGTCAAGAAATCACAGTGCGATAATTTCGTTGCCGGATAAGGGATAGAGCTTCATCGTTTGAGGTGAGAAAACCTGAATAGGCAATTGTGGTGGGTAAGTTCGTACGCTGTGATACACCGTTAGGGAACGCGAATCATGGGAAACGACATTTGGATTGTCAGTGCGAAAAGAACGCCAATTGGGCGCTTTCAAGGGCTGTTGCAACCGTACTCCGCACCGCAGTTAGGCGCCTTTGCCATAAAAGCCGCGATGAAATCGCTGGGTGAAAACGTACTTTCTGAGACTGTAATTGATGAAGTGTTGATGGGCTGCGTACTACCAGCCGGATGCGGACAAGCGCCGGCTAGACAGGCAGCGCTCGGTGCGGGTTTACCACCCAGTACAGGGTGCACAACCATCAATAAAGTTTGCGGTTCGGGAATGAAAAGCATCATGCTTGCTCATGACTTGATCAAAGCTGGCACCATTCGAACGGCTGTTGCTGGAGGTATGGAAAGCATGACGAATGCGCCCTATTTGTTGAAAGAGGCGCGCAATGGCATGCGATTAGGGCATCACTCCACTTACGATCACATGTTTCTTGATGGATTGCAGGATGCCTACGAAGGGCACTTGATGGGCGTCTATGCTCAGCAAATTGCAGATAGGCTCAAATTCAGCCGTGAGAAAATGGATGAGTGGGCAACCATGTCTGCAAAACGAGCGTTAGAAGCGCAAGAGCGCGGTTTGTTTGATGATGAAATTGCACCCATTGACATCCGGAAAAAAACAGCCACAACCCACCTCGATTATGATGAACATCCTCGCTCCATCGATCTAGAAAAAATTCCTCAGCTCAAACCCGCTTTCGATAAAAAAGGCTCAGTGACTGCGGCGAACTCCAGTGCCATTTCCGATGGCGCAGCCGCGTTGATTTTGATGGATGAAGAGACGGCGCGCCACCAAAATCTTACCCCGCTTGCCATTATCAAATCGCACGCGACTCATGCGAGAAAGGCGGATGAGTTTACGTTGGCTCCGGTCTACGCCATTGAACAATTGTTGTCGCAATTGGATTGGTCGATTGACGAAATTGATCTCTGGGAAATCAACGAAGCCTTTGCGGTAGTGACACAAATTGCGGTTGCGGAATTAGGGCTTGATTCAAGCAAGGTCAATATTAAAGGCGGAGCTTGTGCGCTCGGGCATCCAATTGGTGCCAGTGGGGCTCGAATTTTGGTCACATTGATCCACAGTTTAAGACAGCTACAAGCACTGGGAATTGATGGGGATGCAAGCAACAAGAAAGTGATGCGAGGCGTTGCGTCACTGTGTATTGGCGGTGGCGAGGCGACAGCGATAGGTATCGAGATCCCGCTGTAATTTCTGCACAGTTAACAAAGGAGTAAATGATGACTCGTTTGGTTCCCTTATTTATTGATGGTGAGTTTCGTGAGTCTCAAACCTCAGATTGGGTTGAGGTCACCAATCCCGCCACCAGTGACGTAATCGCGTATGTGCCATGTTCGACAAATGCTGAGATGAAAGCGGCCATCGAAAGTGCGCAAACGGCTTTTCAATCTTGGAAAGAGGTGGCGGTATCAGAGCGAGCGCGTTTGATGCTTCGCTATCAGCATCTTTTGAAAGAACATCATGATGAAATCGCAACCTTGCTTTCGCACGAAACGGGCAAAATCTTTGCCGATGCCAAAGGCGATGTTTGGCGCGGCATAGAAGTGGTTGAGCAAGCGGCCAACATTGCCAGCAACCTGATGGGAGAAACGGTCGAAAATGTCGCGACTGACATCGACAGCTACTCGATAATCCAGCCTTTGGGTGTGTGCTGCGGCATTACTCCGTTCAACTTTCCTGCCATGATCCCGTTGTGGATGTTTCCCATCGCAATCGCGAGCGGTAACACTTTCGTTCTTAAGCCTTCCGAGCAAGTGCCTTTAACCTCGATTCGCTTAGCTGAGCTTTTTGAAGAGGCGGGTGCGCCAAAAGGCGTATTGCAGATCGTTCATGGCCGCAAAGATCAAGTCGATTTCTTGCTTGCTCATCCCGATATTCGCGCGGTGTCTTTCGTCGGCTCAGTGCCTGTCGCGCAGTACATTTACACCACGGGAACTCAATACTTTAAACGCGTACAAGCCTTTGCTGGCGCTAAAAATCATATGGTTGTCATGCCTGATGCTAACAAAGATCACGTCATCAACAACTTGGTGGGATCATCGGTTGGTGCTGCAGGGCAACGTTGCATGGCGATTTCAGTCGCGGTGTTTGTTGGCGAGTCAAAAGCGTGGATTGCCGATCTCAAACAAGAAATGGCGAAAATCCATCCCGGCGCTTGGGATGATGATGATGCTGCGTATGGTCCTTTGATCAGTGAGCAAGCCAAGCAGCGAGTTTTGGGTTTGATTGAGTTAGGCAAACAACAAGGTGCGGTGTGTGAACTTGATGGCAGCCAATGTGAAGTCGAAGGGTTTCCCGATGGTAATTGGATCGGGCCAACGCTGTTTAGTGGTGTAACGCCGAATATGTCGATTTACACCCAAGAGATCTTTGGCCCAGTTTTAGTGTGTATTGAGGTTGAGACGTTGCAAGAGGCGATCGAGCTCGTCAATCGCAATCCTTACGGTAATGGCACGTCGATATTCACCGCTAATGGCGCGGCAGCACGGAAATATCAGCACGAGATTCAAGTTGGTCAGGTCGGTATCAATGTTCCGATTCCGGTGCCTTTGCCATTCTTCTCCTTCACGGGTTGGAGGGACAGTTTCTATGGTGATTTGCATGCGTATGGCAAGCAAGCAGTGCGCTTTTACACCGAGACTAAAACGGTAACGGCGAGATGGTTTGCTGATGACATCCCAACAGGGCCGAATTTGACCATTCAACTGCGCTGAGTGAACAGCAAGGAGCTTTTATGGACTTTGAGCTTAATGAAGAACAACGTGCATTTGCCGATACGGCTCAGCAGTTTTCGTTAGAGCGTTTAGCACCAATGGCCGCAGAGTGGGATGAAAAACAGATCTTTCCCAAAGACGTATTGAGAGAGGCGGGAGAACTGGGTTTTCTCAGCCTCTACACGCCAGAAGAACATGGTGGTTTGGGGTTAAGCCGTTTGGATGCGTCGATTGTTTTTGAGCAGCTCTCAATGGGGTGCACGTCGACGACTGCTTTCATGACCATCCACAATATGGTGAGTTGGATGGTGGCGAGTTTCGCGACCGAAGACGTGAGAGCCAAATATTGTCCTAAGCTCGTCACTGGCGAATGGTTGGGGTCGTATTGCTTGACGGAACCCAATGCGGGGTCGGATGCCGCCTCGTTGACCACAACCGCGAGCAAAAAAGGTGATACATATGTGTTGAATGGCGGCAAAGCATTTATCTCCGGTGCAGGAGAGACGGATGTTTTGGTCGTGATGGCGCGAACGGGCGAAGCGGGTGCCAAAGGTGTGTCTGCATTTGTTGTTCCAGCTCAAGCTGACGGCATCAGTTATGGGCGAAAAGAACCCAAAATGGGCTGGAACAGCCAACCAACACGCGCGGTAACGTTTGAAAATGTCGTTACTCCCGCAAGTCATTTACTGGGCGAAGAAGGGCAAGGCTTCATATTTGCCATGAAAGGATTGGACGGTGGGCGCATTAATATCGCGACGTGTTCCGTTGGTACAGCGCAACAAGCTCTGAATCAAGCTACGCGATATATGCAGGAGCGAAAGCAGTTCGGAAAATCGTTAGCGCAATTTCAGGCGCTGCAATTCAAGTTAGCGGACATGGCGACGGAGCTTGTCGCAGCGCGGCAATTGGTGCGTTATGCCGCCAGCAAACTCGATCGAGGAGATCCCGATGCGACGACGTACTGCGCGATGGCGAAACGCTTTGCAACCGACGTCGGTTTTCAAATTTGCGACCAAGCGTTGCAGATCCACGGCGGTTACGGGTACATAAAAGAGTATCCCATGGAGCGTTATTTCCGTGACGTTCGCGTACATCAAATTCTTGAGGGCACTAACGAAATTATGCGTCTGATCATCGCGCGGCGGTTGCTCTCAGAAACATCGGCGTTGCTTTAACAAACCGTTAGGCAATGCTACCAAAGGGGGGAGTCAAATCATGTCATCAACGTCACAAGCCATTGAGCACACTATCCAAAATCACGTTGCGGTGATTACGATGAATAATCCCCCCGCGAACACGTGGACGGCAGAAAGCCTTCACGCTTTAAAAGCGTTGGTGTGCACACTCAACCAAAATAAAGACGTTTATGCTTTGGTCATTACTGGCTGTGGTGACAAGTTTTTCTCGGCAGGTGCGGATCTCAATTTGTTTGCTGATGGTGACAAAGCACGCGCGTTAGAGATGGCGCGCTGCTTTGGTGAAGCGTTTGAAACCCTCTCCGAGTTTCGAGGTGTATCTATTGCTGCCATTAATGGTTATGCCATGGGGGGAGGGTTAGAAGTGGCGTTGGCGTGTGATATTCGAGTGGTCGAAGAGCAAGCCATACTCGCGCTGCCAGAAGCGAAAGTTGGGCTGCTTCCTTGCGCTGGTGGCACACAAAACCTCACCGCGCTTATTGGCGAAGGATGGGCCAAACGCATGATTCTTTGCGGCGAACAAATCAGCGCCTCTCTGGCAAAAGAGCTAGGCTTAGCGGAGGAGTTAGTGCCAAAAGGAGCAGCCTTAAGTAAAGCGATTGAGATGGCTGAGTCGGTTGCAAATCAATCGCCTTCTTCGGTCGCCGCGTGCAAAATTTTGATTCAGAACATGCGCTCTGCGCCACTCAAACACGGCTTAATGAAAGAGCGTGAATTATTCCTCGATTTATTTGATACAGAAGATCAAACCGAAGGCGTACGCGCCTTTCTTGAAAAGCGTCCACCTAACTGGAAGAACCAATAGGAGGCTTCATGGTAGGAACGGTCACCATTACAGAAATGGATTGTGTCGATGGCGTACATCGCATCGGCGTCGCGACGTTGGATAACACGCCATCACTGAACGCATTGACGTTCGATATGTTGCTTCAACTTCACGATCAATTGATCAAATGGCAACACGATCCGCACGTGGTTTGTGTGGTGTTAAGTGGTGCGGGAGAAAAAGCATTCTGTGCTGGCGGGGATGTGCGGGCGATGTATCACGTCATGCACAATGAGAGCAAAGAAGTGACCGTAGAATTTTGCACAAAATACTTTGCGTTGGAATACGAGTGTGACTACTTAATCCATACCTACAATAAACCCATCATTGGATGGGGTGAAGGCATCGTGATGGGTGGTGGCATGGGGCTGTTTATGGGCACAAGCCACAAGGTTGTTACGCCAATATCGCGTTTAGCCATGCCAGAAATCAACATCGGTCTATATCCAGACGTAGGTGGTACTTGGTTCCTTAGTCAAATCGATCCTGAAGTGGGTTTATTTCTTGGCTTGACCGGTGCGCTCGTTAATTCGAGTGACGCTGTCACTACTGGTCTGGCGGATTGGCTGTTACTGGAAGAGCAATATCCCACTTTGTTAAAAGAGCTACAAAAAGTGCCATGGGGGACTTCTGGTGCGAAGGAACTGGTTAGTGCGCTGTTGGCGTTGTTGGAAGAACAAATCATCGACAGCAAACCAACCACGCAAATCTGCC
>JABXIW010000380.1 GCA_013372875.1 Gammaproteobacteria bacterium
ACCAGTATCTGCTTGTTTTCCATCCTTCTCTCTCCCACCTCTCGTTGGCTAATATGATGCATTTTTAAGCGCTCACGTACAATCGAGCTGACTGCAATTCTCACTTCTTGGTACGAGAGATTTGTAAGTAGCCTCTTACAAACTGATTGCCTTTTGTAACCTTGGGCGCCGCCTTGCTCGCTATGATCATCCTGACCTTACGTGAAACAACATGACCTGAAGGGTTCAGGTCCTACAACACTGGCATTCGTCAGGAGGAAACCATGTTTGCAAGTATATTTGGACAACTACAAAAAATAGGGCGCTCGTTGATGCTGCCTGTGGCGGTGTTACCTGTGGCTGGCTTAATGCTGGGTATTGGTAATGCCGGATTTGCGTTTATTCCGGAAGCGGTCAACAAAGTGATGCTCGCGGCGGGCGAGGGCGTGTTCGGCAACATGCAGTTGATGTTCGCGGTGGGTGTGGCACTCGGACTATCAAAAGGCAATGACGGTGCTGCGGCACTGGCGGGCTTGGTTGGCTTGATCATTATGAACGCATCACTCGGTATCGTAACTGGTCTGCGCGGCCTGGAAACCGACGCGACCATCATGGGCGTTGAGACGCTGCAAACTGGTGTGTTTGGCGGTATCTTCATCGGTGCGGTCGCGGCATTTATGTACAATCGCTTCTACAACATTAAGTTGCCGGAGTACTTGGGTTTCTTCGCGGGTAAGCGATTTGTGCCTATCGTCACGGGTTTATCGGCGATCGTCGTGGGTGCGATTCTCGCGTTTGCATGGCCACCTCTCGGACAACTTCTTGATGCATTCTCTCATTGGGCTGCGTACCAAAACCCTGTTCTTGCTTGGGCAGTTTACGGCGCGGGTGAACGTTCTTTGCTGCCAGTTGGTTTGCACCACATCTGGAATGCGCCGTTCTTCTTTGAAGTCGGCAGCTATATTGACCCAGAAACAGGCAAGGAGTTTACCGGTGAGCTAACGCGCTTCTTCGCGGGAGATAAAACCGCAGGTTATCTGTCTGGTGGCTTTATGTACTCCATGTGGGCACTACCTGCGGCGGCATTGGCGATCTACCACTGCGCGTCTCCAGAGCGTAAGAAAATCGTTGGCGGTTTGATGCTGTCAGCGGCGTTTACCTCATGGTTAACGGGTATCACAGAGCCAATCGAATTTACCTTCCTATTCGTCGCGCCAGTGCTGTACGTGATCCATATTTTCCTAACTGGTATCGCGTTTGCAATCACCGCATTTTTGGAAATCAAACACAGTACTGACTTTGCGCACGGCGCGATCCAGTTCTTCCTTTACTACCCAATGTCGACCAACGCGTGGATGTTCATCATAATCGGTCCAATCTGGGCGACGCTCTACTACGGCTTGTTCCGCTTCCTAATTGTGAAGTTGGATCTAAAAACGCCGGGTCGTGAAACCGACATTGCAGAAGTGAAGATTGCCGGACAACCTGATGAAATTGCGGTGGATGTAGTAGCTGCATTGGGCGGCAAAGCCAATATCAAGTCAGTCGATGCGTGTATTACTCGTCTGCGTGTCTCGGTGAAAGACATTGCCAACGTTGATGTTGCTAAGCTAAAAGCGCTCGGCGCGCGAGATGTATTAGTGATTGGCGACAGTTTACAAGCGATTTTCGGTACGCAGTCTGACTCAATTAAGTCAGAAGTGCACAGCGTACTCGCCACCTCCTGATCTTACCTCCCCCAATATAGGTAAGATTTGCCAACCTCCTTGTGAGGTTGGCTTTTTCGTTTTCGGAGTTAAAAAAGCGAAGCCAATAACCAGCCCTACTTCGCCGCCGCGTTGGTTAAATTGCCCAGCACGCCGCTGATTTTGTTCAATACCTCGTCGCAGCCTTCAATATGATGGCGCTGTTTTAAATACATCGGATCGTTGTAAGCTAACCACGTTTTGCCTTCAGCATCTTCATACACCAACACTTTTTGGGGTAAATCGAGCGCCACTTCCTGCGCACAGATCATCAGTGGCGTGCCCACTTTAGGGTTCCCAAACACGATAACTTCGGTTGGTCGCAACGTCATATCGAATTTCGTGGCGTTCTCTTGATGGTTAATGCGCGCAAAGACGTTCAACCCTTTTTCTTGCGCGATAGCGACAAATTTATCCGCCGTATCTTTTGCTGAATGCGTGCTCGCAACGGTTACCACACCCTCCCCAGCCAACGCACTCAATGACGTCAACGCCACGACCAACCCGATGATTACTTTTTTCATTTGTCGTCCCTTCCTCTCTCTGAGTCGAAAACTGTAAATATAGAAAAACCAAGTGTAGGAAAACTATAGAAGTCAGATTCCGCTATCGCGAATTGCACTCTACCTACTCAAGAGTCGACCGTGTAACACGGATTAATTGATTCAGATTAATAAAGCGTTAACTAGCTGAGCATCAAAAGCGTGAAATACGTAACATTTGCCGCCTATTTTAGTAAGAAAGAGAAAAGTAGTGACACGCGATCAATTTGAGTTATTAGCACCCGGTGGTGATTTAGATTCCATCAAAGCCGCCATTGCCGCTGGCGCCGATGCAATTTACTGTGGGCTCGACCGCTTTAATGCTCGTAACCGAGCGACCAACCTCACCTTGGATAACTTAAATGGCGTGTTAACGTTAGCCCACCAGCACAGCTGTAAGATTTTCCTAACGTTGAATGTGCTGATTTTAGAAAGTGAAATTCCGGCGATTGTTCGCTTACTCAGCCAACTGAACACCACCAAAATCGATGGCGTGATCGTGCAAGATCTCGGTCTGGCCTACATTATCAAACATCACTTTCCCGATTTGGATGTGCACGCTTCAACGCAATTAAACACGCATAACGAAGGCCAGATCCTCTTTCTCAACCAGCTCACCGCAAGCCGAGTAAACTTATCTCGCGAACTTAACATCGATGAAATAAAACATCTGGCGCAATTTGGTCGCGAGCACAACGTAATGATGGAAGTGTTTGTCCACGGCTCATACTGCATCGGATTCTCCGGAATTTGCTACATCAGTTCCGCTCGCAATGGTGCATCAGGTAACCGTGGACGTTGCAGTCAACCTTGTCGCGAACAGTACGAAACGACCAAAACGGGCAACAATTACCCACTCAATATGAAAGACAATTCCGCCTTTGGGGACTTGAAAGCGCTTGCCGATGCTGGCGTGTATTCATTAAAAGTGGAAGGACGAATCAAGAAATCGCACTACGTCTATACCGTGGTCGACAATTGGCGTCAGCAAATCGATCGCTTGTGCGAGGGTTTGGAACTCTCTGAAGACACCACCGAGTTATACACGGTGTTCAACCGCGATTTCTCCAACGCATTTTTGCAAGGTGATTTCGGCAAGGCGATGTACATCGACAACCCGCGCGACCACGCTGTAAAGCATTTTTCGAAGGTTTATCAATGCCAGTCTGCTGATGATGTGCAAGCGGTGAAAAAGAAACTCTACGACG
>JABXIW010000296.1 GCA_013372875.1 Gammaproteobacteria bacterium
AAGTGAACGGCATCATCGACCACAATCCCCAGCGTCAATGTCACAACAACGGATAAGCCGAGGTTGATTTCACCCGATATCAATGCCCACAAACCAAAGCCAATGACCGCTGGCGCAATATTAGGCATCAAACTAATTAGCCCTAATCTCACGGAGCGAAGTGCAAAAATCAGCAAGGCAGAAATTAAAACAAGCGTTATCGGTAAAGTGGACAGCATGCTCGCCATATTCGTCTCTCCAATATGGGCGAACATTAATGACGGGCTTGATGCAACCACTTGATACTGAGGGGCATGCTCTGCAAACCATTGATAGATTCTGTTTTCTAAATCGACCAGTTCCACACTGCCGAGGTTTGCCACGGTCAACACCATTTTGATCGAGGATTTATCGACATTGATTTGGTTATTGAGGTCTAGGCCGTACGGCAAAGACATTTCGTAAAGCAGTAGATATTGCGCTGCGAGCTCTCGCGCTTGAGGGAGCAAGTAATACGCCTCATCATCACCATGCATGTTCTTGTTGAGACGCTTATAAACATCTGCCAATGTCGCCACATGGTCTGTTTCAGGTTGGTCTCGTAGCCAACTAGAAAACTCACCTATCGTGTTAAGAAAATCAGGAGCGGCAATACCTTGAGACTCGTTGGTTTTAATCGCAATGCTGATGTTGGTCATACCGCTGATTCGCTCTTCCATAAAATCAGCAGCCTGACGAAACTCGTTACGTTGACCAAAGTACTCTACCGATTCGTCATTCACCTTGTTAAGTGGGATAAGACTCGCGCACACGACAATGACAGCAACCGAAAGTGGCAACAAGGCTCTTCGTTGCGAAACCACAAAGTCACCTAAGTGATCCATGACCTGTTTTTGTTCTTGTGACTTTTCCATTTTTACGTGGATAGGCAGCAACTTGAGCGACGCCGGCAACAAGGTAACGGAAAGAAAACAGGCGACCATAACACCTAAAGCAGACAAGTTACCGAAGTCTCGCAGGACAGGAGAATCGGACATGTTCATCATCAAGAAGCCAATCGCGGTTGTTACGGATGTAATCAGAATAGGCACGAAATTCAAAGCGATACTGCGCTCGATTGACTGCGCTTTCGTGAACCCGTTTTTCATTGATTGACGCATGGTCGCAATCACATGAACACAGTCAGCAACCGCAAGCGTCATGATCAACGTTGGAACGTTTACCGTCGCTGTGCTTAAGAACATTCCAGCCCAACCGGAAATGCCCATGGTCGCCATCACAGAACCAATGATGACAATCAGCGTCGCTATCACACTTAGAATGGAACGCAGCATGATAGTCAAAAAGACCAAAATCACAACGAGCATGGTTGGCACTAATGTCGAGCTGTCATCTTGCGCGGCAGTCATAAAAGCGTGGTTCATAGCAATAATGCCCGCTTTATGAAAAGTCACGTCTGGATACGCGCGTTGGTAGCGGTCAATCATGGCATTGATACTCGACACCACCTCCTCCACTTCTGCGGTCTTATCCATCTCGGGCAACTGGACGGTAATATTCACCACGGTGACATCGCCTTTCTCTGACACCAATGCGCTTTTTAAAACAGGTTCACTGAGTGCAATGCTTTTGACCTTGGAAATTCGTTCTGGGATCAGTTCGTATTCACTGTACAGAAGATCTTCAACCAACAGATCATCATCAGAGGCTTCTGTGTGTTGATAGTTAGCGATAGAGTCAACACGGCTCGAGTACGGGACTTGCCAAGCGTCGACTGTTATTTTCTGGATAAGAGACAAGGTCTGCGGGGTAAAAATGTCGCCATCTTCAGGCGCGATGACAATGGCAAGGTTGTCCGTTTTTGCGAACGTGGTTTGGATTTCATCAAACGCAAGCAGTTGCTTGTTAGTACCATCAAAGAAAATGTCGTAATCTCCTCTGAAATACAGGTTTTTACCTCCTATTGTAGCGACAATAATCAAGAAAATAGTTACTAGTAGAACGAGCAAACTGTATTTGGTGGGTATCTTCCCCAAACCAATTCCTTGGTGTTGCTGAGCTTTACGGTGTGGCATCACACTCTCCTTTGTGACGTTTCGTCAAATTTAAAAACTAAAAAAATCAGCCAGCGCTGTTTTCTAGTTTTTACGTAACTTTTCAAATGCCTCTCTAGGTTCTTCACCTTAAGCATCATCTTTTAAGTCAAATATTGACGATTCGTCACTTTAGTGTGATAAAAAAGCCAATCATCGTTTGGATTGGCTTCTGTAACCGATTTAGCGGTTCACTGTTTCTAAGTAAGCAATCTCTTCGCTAAAGAGTTCCTGTTCTACTCGACGCCAGGTTTTCCGATAGTCCCACTCTGTAGAAAGTGGCGCCCAACCTAAGCCGTCTAATAACATATTCGCATTGTGCAACACAGAAAATGGGTCTTGGATTCGTTGTATACAGCGACTATTCGATGCGTTTTGCGCAAGCGCGTTAGAACCAAATGCGATAGACCAGTTAGCAAACACAATAGCATCCGCACCTATAGCAGGAGAAAACTTTAGATCTCCGCACTCTACTGCATTATTGACCAACGCATCTGCACCGGAAATCACTTCTTCTTCTAGCCGATTCAGCTCATTCAAACGTTCAGGTGATGCTTTTTCCAACACCCAAGGCGTTTTAGCTACAATCGCGCAAGTCGACAGCACTGGCTCCATTCGAGCGTAAATACGATAGCCTACATGCATCGCAATAATTTTCTCTCGAGTATTGCCATCGAAGTTTGCCGTGCGCTCGAAAAATATCGCTTCGCTTTTTAACGAATGGATACAAAGCGCAAGTATTACGTCTTCTTTGCTGCAAAAATGATTGTAGATGGTGCCCTTAGAATAAGAGCTAGCCGAGGTCAGCTTATCCATAGTGAGGTTCGCAAACCCCTGCTCTTGGACGAGTGACTTAGCCAGTTGAATAAGCTCAACTTCTCTATCCGCAATCGCTTGTTGCTTTTTGGTTAGCCCGGACGAGACACGACACCCGTCTCGCTTACCATCCTTTTTACAGCGAAAGTTAAACATAATCCTTTGATCCGTATACCCACACACTCCTGATAATTGTAACACGATTATGTAAAACAGGAACGTCACCATTTTTGACGAACCGTCACAATTGACACTTCGTCATAAT
>JABXIW010000411.1 GCA_013372875.1 Gammaproteobacteria bacterium
GAAATCGCCGTTGAAGAAGCGGTTCGACTAAAAGAGCAAGGGATTGCAGAAGAAGTCATCGTTGTGAGTGCTGGCGGCACACAATGTCAGGAACAATTGCGCACGGCCCTAGCACTTGGAGCAGATCGCGCGATTCATATCGACACGGCGGACAAGATTGAGCCGCTCGTGGTGTCCAAGTTGCTCAAAGCGATTGTTGAACAAGAGCAAGCCCAACTGGTGATCACCGGCAAACAATCGATCGATACGGACAACAACCAAGTCGCGCAGATGCTGGCCGCTTTGCTTGACTGGCCTCAGGCTACTTTTGCATCAGATGTAAAAATTGAAGACCAAAAAGTGCAGGTGGTGCGAGAAGTCGATGGTGGATTGATGACGGTAGCAATGAACTTGCCAGCGGTGATCAGCACTGATTTGCGTTTAAACGAGCCTCGCTTCGCTTCCCTACCTAATATCATGAAGGCCAAACGTAAGCCCCTCGACACGATCACACCAGAGAGCTTGGGCGTTGAAGTTGTGTTTAGCCAAACCATCACGGAAGTTACCCCACCAGCGCAAAGAAAAGCCGGTATCAAAGTGGAGTCTGTTTCAGAACTTCTCGATAAGCTACGTAACGAAGCAAAGGTGATTTCATGAAGAATCTAATTATTGCAGAACATGACAACAACCAACTGCACGCCGATACGTTGAAAGTCGTGAATGCCGCAAGTCAAGCGGGCCAAGATAACACATTGCTCGTGGTTGGTTATCAGTGTGAAGACGTTGCCCAACAAGCAAGCCAAGTTGATGGCATTGCTAAAGTGATTTGCATTGACGACGAATCGCTGGTGCACCAATTCGCGGAAAATATCGCGCCAGTTGTTGTTGGACTTGCCGAAGACTTTGACGGTATCTGGGCCAATTCCTCATCCAAAGGTAAAGATCTTGCGCCACGTATCGCCGCCAAATGTGGAGTTGGACAGATCTCTGACATCGTTCAAGTGGTGGATGACAAAACGTTTATACGCCCAATTTATGCGGGCAACGCTTTCGCTACAGTGACTTCAAATGACAGTTTACGTGTGGTCACCGTGCGCGCATCTGCTTTTGATCCTGTTGCTTGCAACAGCCAAGTCGATATTGAGCATCAGCAAACCTCGGCTCAATCCCCTGTCGTGGAGCTAGTTTCTATCGACAAAACTGTATCTGAACGGCCTGAACTGACGGCTGCTGAAATCGTAATTTCTGGCGGTCGTGGCGTGGGTAGCAAAGAGAACTTCGAGCTTATCGAAAAAGTCGCCGACAAACTCGGCGCAGCGATTGGGGCGTCTCGCGCTGCTGTGGATGCAGGTTTTGTCGCTAACGACTTACAAGTCGGTCAAACCGGTAAAATCGTCGCGCCTAAGCTTTACATTGCCGTCGGGATCTCTGGAGCAATCCAACACCTTGCCGGCATGAAAGAGTCGAAAGTGATTGTCGCTATCAACAAAGATCCAGACTCCCCAATCTTCGAAGTGGCGGATTATGGGTTAGTCGGCGATCTGTTTGAGATATTGCCTCAGCTCGCTGAACAACTATAAATAAACCGACTAAGGGCGAGCATGATGATGCTCGCCCTTTTTGATCAACGTAAGTTAACAATGGATTGAATATAGAGGGAACTATGCCAAGCCAAACTCCTATTTGGTCGCCATCTGCTGAGCGAGTCAGAGACAGTAACCTGCTTCGATTTATCGAGAGCACTAATGCACGAAACAGCGCAAGTAATGAGATTAGCGATTATGCGTCATTACACCGCTGGTCTATTGAACACAATGACGCATTTTGGCAGCACACTTGGCAATTTTGTAAAGTCGTTGGCAAGTTAGGTTCACAAGTCAAAAGTTTAGGCGAGCCAAAATGGAGCGATTCAAACTCACCAAATATCAACAGAGATACGGTTTGGTTCTGCGATACAACCCTTAACTACGCTCAGAATTTACTTGTACACGCAGAGCAATCGCCAGAGCGACAGTTGATTGTTTTCAGCAATGAAAGTGGCGAGCAAAAACAGCTCTCTGGCCAACAATTGATTGAGCAAGTGTCCATCGTCCAACAATGGTTGATTGCAAATGGTGTCGGCAAAGGAGATGTCGTGGCGGCCTACTTGCCCTACCTTCCTGAGACAGTAATCGCGATGCTCGCGACCACCAGCCTCGGTGCTATTTGGACATCGACCTCTCCAGACTTTGGCGTCGACAGCGTGTTGGAGCGATTCGGCCAAGTGACACCCAGAGTATTGTTTTGTTGTAATGGCTACCAATTTGGCGGCAAGATCTTCGATATGACGCAAAAAAACCGAGCGATTAGTAGCAAGCTCGGAAACACCATCAGCGTTTGCCAAATTGACTATTTAACGCCAAGCAGCGAATTAAAACCAAGAGACGAACGATCCGACTCCGACTTCGTCACATGGAACGAGTTGTCTGAACACATTGCTCCACAAGCTATTCACTACCAACCAGTACTGTTTAATGACCCGTTATTCATTTTATATTCGTCAGGAACCACAGGGCAGCCTAAGTGCATTGTCCATTCCGTAGGTGGAACCTTACTCAATCATTTGAAAGAACATCAGCTGCACTGCGATGTTAAGCCACTCGACAAGGTTTTCTACTACACCACTTGTGGTTGGATGATGTGGAACTGGCATGTTTCCGCACTCGCGAGCGGTGCCACGTTGGTGATTTACGACGGTAGCCCCGTGTACCCCGACCATTCTGTGCTTTGGTGCTTGGCGGAAGAGCAGTCGGTGTCACTGTTTGGCACCTCTGCAAAGTATCTCGAAGCGCTTGAGCAAGCCAATTATTCGCCTCGGTCAGAGCATAATTTGGATTCGCTGAAGACCTTATGCTCTACAGGTTCCGTGCTCTATCCAGAGCAGTTCAGTTACGTTTATCAACATATCAAACAGGATTTACACTTAGCTTCCATCGCAGGCGGAACCGACATTTGTGGCTGCTTTGTTCTCGGTAACCCGATCTCTCCCGTCTACAAAGGGGAATGCCAAGGTGCGGGGCTCGGTAACAATGTAAAAGTGCTTGATGACGCAGGGCGCGAAGTAGTTTCACAACGCGGAGAACTGACATGTAACAACTCGCTGCCAAACTTTCCTATCGGCTTTTGGCATGACAATGGCGAACGTTATCACGATGCTTACTGGAGCAAATTTACTGATACTTGGCACCACGGTGATGACGTCATGCAAACCGCAAACGGCGGCTTTATCTTCTACGGCCGAAGTGACGCAACGCTCAATCCCGGCGGAGTACGTATTGGCACAGCAGAAATCTATCAACAAGTGAACGCGCTATCGGGTATCGAAGATTCGATTGCTGTCGGTAAGTTGAGCCAGCAATCTGAAGAGATCTGGTTATTCGTCAAATTAAGCCAAAGTGTTGAGTTAACGCCACAACTGACTGACTTGATCCGCCAAACGTTGAAAACGAAGTGCTCACCGCGACATGTCCCGCGCAAGATCTTCGCACTCAGTGATATTCCACGAACGCGTTCCGGCAAAACGGTTGAACTGGCAGTAAAGCAGGTCGTGAATGGTCAGACAGTTAAAAATATCGGTGTAATTGCGAATCCTGAAGTTTTGGAAGAGATAGCGGCGATTGCCGTTGAAACGCAGCCCGCACTGACCAATGCGCTATAAAAAAGAGCCGCTATTGCGGCTCTTACTATTTCAATTTATGTTGAAACAGCCATAAGTTGATATTAATGATTAATTAACAATCAACAGCTTAACAAAATACAACCATATATTGATACTTCCCAATACAACTATAAGTTGATATTTTTGTGAAAAACCGTACTAGGACTTAATTGTTGTGTAAGAAAGTTTCTTACACAACAATTAAGTCCTATATTCCCTATTAACTAACAGAGTCGCTTGGTGAGCACAAAATGTTTAGTATTTTTCAAACACGCCTTTGGACATAAATGTTTTAGGTTTATTACTCTAAGCCTTTTCGATCAGATTAGAAAAAGTACCTTGAAACCTTAAACGCTTGTTAGCCTTCACTCATTACATGACTAGCTAGGACGTCGGTTAAACGCGATGACGGGATATTTGTTCTCTTAATGTATTTCTCTACAATATGGAAACCCAAGGAGTATCCCGCATGCTTGGGAATACGTCGTGCATAAGAACCGAAAAACCAGGCCACATGATCGTATGACTTGCTACTTAACTCAGATTTAGCTTTGCTCCATAACTCTCTTAGCTCCCTTTCGTCTAAAGCAGTTGCATAGAAAGGCGTGCCGCTTGTTCGTAGTTCTGTTTCAAAACTACATGCCAAGCCTTCTGTAATTAATGCTTCTTCTAACGTAGAACCATAACCTACTGTTTTCCATCGCATACAATGATGCATCTCATGCCCCAAAGTTGCCATGAACTCTTCCGAAAAACGATCCAAGAGATTCGAGTTATTCGGGTCAATTTTAAGATAGATCAGACCGTCCTCAGGACAAAAACCGCCCAAACCAGTTTCGGGAATAACCTCAGCACTGGCACTTATGACTACATCTATATCTTTGATTGGCAATAAAGACGTAATTCGATTGACGGATGTCTTAAACTCAAAAGTAATCCTATTTTCGAGTTTTGATAACTTACCTTGAGCGTTTAGTAAATGTAAATTGATGCTCATCACTTCTCCCTGAACTTGCCTGATGATAATTAACACCATGTTTAGTAGTGAGCAGCGCCTGCCACCCAACCTAAACCATTGCACTGTAAACACAAAACTCAGCTTGAGCTAAAAGTGCCGAGTGTTGCAAATTCGTTTTGAACACTTTGTTATACGTATACCTGACGCTGCACGTTGAAAATCGAATAGGTCACAAGCCATGATTGTATTAAGGTTAGCTGTGATTTTTCAGGTGACCAATTCCACCATTCCAGTCGTAATAATTCACTGAAACTGATTAATCAAAACGTTGTTTAATTTAGATGGCGGTATTACTGCCTCAAACACTATAAGCCGCGACACCTTTGGTCATTTTCGAACTCAAGTCGAGTCCTGATTCGCTAGATCTCTTCTAGTTTGAATAGCCTTTTGATGCTTATTCAATGTACATATAACAAAACCTACAGATGACACACCTAGAGCTAGTAGTTCACTGATTGTGATTGTTTGTTCGAACAAAACAATTGCGAGCGAGATTGATACTAAAGGTATTAGTGCAGGAAGAGTTGACGCGAGAGTTGCCCCTAAATACTTAACTGCATTAGCGAAAGTAAAAACTACGACAATTGAAGCGACCACACTCTGAACTACAATCTGCGTAACCCAATGCTCAATGGGCAGGCTAGACAGTCCAGAATGGGCATTGGTAATGTAAACTGGAAAATAGATTACACCCGACACAATGTTCATCATTAAAATTGTGGAAACAAGCTCAATCTTCCACCTCTTCAACAAAATTGTGAAGGAAGACCAAGCCAACCCTGCAAGTAAAAACGCTGCTACCCCTATATTGCTTTGAGGCTCACTACTCGAAGGGCTGTTAATCAAGGAATATAAACCGAATACAATGACTAGAGTACCAATCACCTGAGCCTTGCTAACTTTCTCCCCCATCCTAGATAGCAACAGCATGGTAATTACCATCGTAAATGTAGGAACCATAACACTTGCATAAGACAAAGGAGTGAGTTGCATTCCCTTATTTACTAACCAGCCATATAACGGTCCAGCTAACAGTGCGAATACTGTCGATCTCAGCCAAAATGATGATTTCGCAATTTTTCGATAGTTAATTATTACAAAAGGCAGACATATCATACCCGCGACACAATAACGAAGCATCGTTAGGTCATTGGGCAAAAAGCCATTTTGTAGTGCATTGTGCGTACTAACATTCAATGCTCCCCAGCAACTTACCGTCACGAGGCCATATCCAAGTCCTTTGAATAAATTCCCTTTTCCAGTCTTTTTCGAGTTATTAGTGTTCATTAATTCTTCTAGATTGTGTTTTTACGAAGAGTACGCCATGCACTTGATAAAAAAATATTGATATATTCTTATGTATTGATGCCGAATGGTTAACAAAGTGGTCATGATGGAGCTTAGACAAATTAAGTATTTTCTCGCTGTTGCTAACTCTGGGGGGGTGAGAAAAGCATCGCAATTGTTAAGTGTCACCCAGCCAGCAATCTCACGCCAAATCAGTGATCTAGAAGAGGAACTCGGGGTTCTATTGTTTGACAGGGTATCAAGAAGACTCTCACTTACGTTGGCAGGCGAATACTATAGAGAGCAAATGATTGAAATTGTTGACAGTATCGAAAATGCAACCCAAACAGTCAAAAGAGTAGCTTCTGGTTCAATAGGGAATCTAAAGTTAGGCTCAGTGGAGTCTGTGTTGTGGGAAGGCATGGTTCCAAACTATCTAAGCAAGTTCAGAGAAGAAAACCCAGATATTGCGATGGAAATGGTGACAGACAACACTGTAAAACTACTAAAGCATATTGAGAAAGGGGCTTTGGACTGTGCGTTCGTGTACTTATTTCAAGATTTGGATGACTCATACGACTTTATTGAACTACGCAAAGATAAAATGACGCTCGCTTACCCTGCGTCATGGAGTAAACGTATTGGTGAGAGCGTTACAGTAGAACAGCTCAATTTATTGCCTTTCATTCGTTTTCCCAGAGTCTCGTATCCAGCCTTTTATGACTGGCAGGAACAGAAGTTCAAGTCTATTGGCCTATTTCCAAGTGTGTTGCACTGGGCGCATCATGAAAGCTCTATGCTCGCATTGGTTGCCGCAGGGCAAGGTGTCGCTATTGTAAATAGCAGACATGTTGCTAGGGCTTCTCCACTTATTCGGTTTATACCATTAAGCGAGGTAGAACTACATTTACCTCTTTGCTTTGTTTGGAAAAACGAAAAAATAAAACCCGTTGTAAAAAGGTTATCTAATCAATTGGTAGATAGTTTAAGCCTTCTAGACATTACGTAACCTAATCCAAGAGAGAAATTGCTCTTTAATCAAGCCTACTAGCACTAACAAGGAATGGGGCAAAGACGTGTTTGTCGAGATCGACGTCAACACGTCTTTGGACAGAAACGTGCTAACGATTTTGCCAAATTAGCAAATCACCATTAACAACAGGTATGGCAAATAGTAAAACTGATGTGCAGTACTCACAATTTACCTACACAGAGTCATCGGGCTTGTTCAATATTTGGAGTTTAACGTTGGCTACGCAACGCTTAATCCTTATCTGTTATGCGCGTTTTTCACGATTAAGCTCAGCTATGATGGTTCGTAACTTGTTTGATTTAAGCTCTGTAAGTAAAACAGTGACGAAAGACAATATTGAAGCTGAGATAAGCGCGAGGTTTATCCAGTTGCTACCAGTACTTTCATTAATACCCAATAAACCGCTAAAGAGTAAAAAACAGGCTACTATCGATAGAGTCGAATCATTCGTTTTAATTTTGTACTCGTCAGCAGCAATGTCTTTGACAATCGAAACTGGATTTGAAAGTCCATCAAGTTTAACTACAATTTTCCTATTTCTGACTTTGGCCTTGAAACCAATGCTTTGTAACGAGTTCGCCAAATCTTCCATGATAAATTTTCTCCATTTTCTACTAGCGCATAACGCTCTGTTAAGGGGTGAGCAACGCAATACCAAATCCGCTGCATACCGCTTTAAACACTAAAACCAACGCATGGCGAAAATGCCACGCGTTGCGAATCCCTCTTGAACAGTTCGTTAGTTGTTGTTTTCCAAGGAGCTCCTATTTTCCCAATGCTCCCCTAAACCTAAAGACTTTAGGCGCTGTTTTCTGCGGAGATCACTACTTGTTTGTTCCGCCAATTCAGCTTGTATTTCTTGGAATTTTGTTTGCTTTTCTAATTCTGCGGCTTGGCGTTGTAGTTCAAGACCTTGTACCTCTATAGCTTTTGTATTAAGTGACAACTCATGCCTTTGCAAGTTGTAGCCAACGATTAGCCAAAGAAACGCCACTGGGGCAAAAATCCCAGCCCAAAAGTCGCCCCACTCATTTAATTCTAAGGCCTTTGCATCAGGCCAAGTTACAAAAATTAGCGCAACAATAACTGTAAACCACAGCACAGTGAGTGATATACCAATTTTCTCAAGTTTCAAATTTTGTCTCCAACAACTAACGCCGCATTAAGGGGTGAACAACGCCACCAC
>JABXIW010000266.1 GCA_013372875.1 Gammaproteobacteria bacterium
CAAACATCATGAAAGCTAAGCGTAAGCCGTTAGAAGAAATTGCTGTGGCTGATTTAGGTGTTGACGTAGCACCACGCACTGAAACTTTGAAAGTAACTAATCCTCCAGCGCGTAAAGAAGGCGTTAAGGTGGAAACGGTTACTGAATTAGTGGATAAATTGAAAAACGAAGCGAAGGTGATCTAAATGACGACTTTAGTAATTGCAGAACACAATAATGAGCAAGCACAAGCTTCAACGTTTACCACTATCGCAGCAGCTAATCAGCTTTCAGGCGATACGGTTGTTTTAGTGGCCGGCCACAACTGCCAAGCGGCTGCCGATCAAATCGCTAAAGCAGAAGGCGTTAATAAAGTATTGGTTGCTGATGCTGAGCATTATGCGCATTTATTGGCTGAAGATTTAGAGAAATTAGTCCTTTCTATCGCTGATGACTACAGTCATATCCTAGCGCCAGCTTCGACTTTTGGTAAAAACTTCGCTCCACGTGTAGCTGCTTTATTAGATGTGCAACAGATTTCTGATATTACCAAAATTGAATCGGATGATACTTTTGAGCGTCCTGTGTATGCAGGTAACGCCATAGCTACTGTTAAATCGAACGATAGCAAAAAAGTGATTACGGTTCGTTCAACGGGCTTTGATGCAGTGGCGCAAGAAGGCGGTTCGGCTACTGTTGAGTCGATTTCGGCTGCAGATCAAGCCGGCACTTCAAACTATGTGGGTGAAGAACTAACGGTTTCAGAGCGTCCAGAGCTAACTTCTGCGCGCGTTATCGTTTCTGGCGGTCGTGGTATGGGTTCTGGTGAAAACTTTGAAATGCTAGAAACTTTAGCCGATAAATTAGGTGCTGCGGTAGGTGCTTCCCGCGCGGCAGTTGATGCTGGCTTCGTTCCTAATGACTATCAAGTTGGTCAGACCGGTAAAATCGTTGCTCCAGAGCTTTATATCGCTGTAGGCATTTCTGGTGCGATTCAACATTTAGCGGGTATGAAAGACTCGAAAGTGATAGTGGCTATTAATAAAGATGAAGAAGCGCCAATTTTCCAAGTGGCTGATTATGGCTTGGTTGCTGACTTGTTTAAAGTGATCCCTGAGTTAAACGAAGCACTTTAATCCAAGAGTCCTTAAAAAAACCGAGCCTTGAGCTCGGTTTTTTATTGCTATGGCTAAAGGATTTAACTTATTTGATAACAGGGCTTATAGTCTTTTTGTTCGAGCTTCATGCGGCCTTGGTCGATAAAACTACGTAGTAGCAAGTCCATTGAGTCCATGATTTCCTTATCGCCTGATAATTGGTATGGGCCAAATTGCTTGACCTCTTCAATACCTTGTTCTTTGATATTACCAGCAACAATACCCGAAAAGGCTTTGCGTAAATTTGCCGCCATTAAATGGGGTGCTTGTTCAGCTTTCAAATTAAGTTCGGCCATGTTTTTATGGGTGGGAATAAATTCTTCCTGAAAATCCCAATCGATTTCGAGTTGCCAGTTGTAATGGTAGGCATCCTGTTTTGCTTTACGGTATTCGCGCACCTGGCTAATGCCTTTTTGCATGGCTTTGGCTACAGCAATTGGATTATCAATGATGATTTGGTATTTACTTTGAGCTGATTTTCCAAGCGTTTTACCGATAAAAGCATCGATCTGCTCAAAATATTCTTTAGCTTGTTCAGGGCCGGTAAAAACCAGTGGAAAGGGGATGTCTTTATTCTTTGGGTGTAACAAAACGCCAAGAATATAAAGAATTTCTTCAGCCGTACCCGCGCCACCTGGAAAGACTACAAATCCATGACCTAATCTAACAAAGGCTTCTAAGCGTTTTTCAATGTCAGGCATGATGATGAGCTCGTTGACGATGGGGTTTGGTGATTCGGCAGCAATAATGCCTGGCTCGGTAATACCCACATACCGACCATCACAAAGCCGCTGCTTAGAATGGCCAACTAAAGCGCCTTTCATGGGGCCTTTCATGGCGCCGATACCACAGCCAGTAATGATATTTAAGCCACGTAAGCCAAGTCGATAGCCTACATCTTTAGTGTACTTATATTCATGATGAGGAATTGAGTGTCCACCCCAACAAACCACCATATCGGGGTTTTGTCCTACGCGAAAGGATTGAGCATTGCGCAAAATATGGAAAATAGCGTTGCTGATACCTGCTTTAGAGTTGAAATCTATTCTGGCATTATATTCCAATTCTTGCTTTAAAAATACAATATCGCGCAAGACGCTAAACACATGCTCGTGTAAGCCTTGGATCATCTTGCCATCAACAAAAGCCGATTCAGGTGCATTATAAATTTTGAGCTTTAATCCCTTATTTAAAGGAATAATCTCCACATCAAAGTCTGGAAGCTGTTGGTGCACATGATAAATATCATCGGTGGCTTCACCACTATTGAGCACCGCGAGAATGCACTTTTTTAGTAATAAAAAGTGTTCGCCATTGGTGTCTTTGCTCAGCAAACTAATTTCATCATTGGTTAGTAACTCTAAACCTGATTGGGCGGTAATTTCAGTTTCAGCAACGGTTCTTATCATATGTTTGTTATTTAATTATCACTGTTGCTCTATTCTAGCATTAGCCTATGCAAAAAGTATAAGGCTATGCCTTTAGCTACAACGATCTGCAGAGAACTTATCCGCTGAAATGACGCTAGCCTTGCCAGATTTACTAATTTTTATGGCTTTATTAAGTTCTGGATATTTTGCATGGCATAAATATAGGCTGCCATTTAAATGCATGGAAAAACCGCTGGCACCAAAACTCAGCTTGGCACTTCTTTGAAAACTGCTCCACTTGATTGAAGAGTAATTCGCTGTGACTCGAGCTTGATGAAGAGGCTCTGATGCAGATGACTTGAGTTGCTCCTGATTGATAACACCAACTTGCTGCCAATCTCTTTGGCAATCGTTGTTGGTTGTTAAGCCACATAAGCTAACTGTTTGTTTGCTTTTAATGGCTTCTGAGCGCGTTAAGTTAACCATTCGGATCATGGTATAAACATCTGCTGTAACTTTTTGTTTTTCGACAAATTTATTGGTGATGGGCAAACCTATCATTGCAGTAATACTTACTATTGATAGAGTTGCTAACAATTCGATTAAGCTAAATCCTTTAGCCATGGTTCATCCCTGTAGTCATTTGATGGAGTGATTAATTTACAGCAAGATAGAAGCCTCTTTAATGGTCAAAAAAGGCACTTTTTGTAAGATAAATCTCAGGATGGCTAAAGAATAAAGCTAATCAATGTCTAGCTTTTTGATTTTATAACGAATGGTTCTGAAGCTAATCCCCAATAATTTAGCGGCTTCAGTACGATTCCAACGAGTTTGATCGAGGGCAGCGCGGATTTCTTGCTTTTCGATTTCTGCGACATATTCATCTAAACTCAGATCACCTCTGGATTGGATCTTATCTTCGGTTTGCGCCTGAGTGGCGGTATTAACGCTTTCAACATGACTAAAATCTAAATCTTCTAACTGGATTTCAGCCGCATCAGTTAGACTTTCAGCCTTAACCAAAATCTTCTTTAATTCACGATAATTATAAGGAAACTTATACCGTGCTAATTTTCTAATGGCTTGTTGGCTTATGGTAACTTCGGAATTAAGGGATTCTAAGTAGGTTTGAAGTAACTCCTCAAAATCATCTTGTCTCTGCTCGATGCATGGGATTGATAGCTGTAATACGTCTAACCTAAAGAATAAATCTTCACGCAATTGCAAGCTGGCTACGTATTTATCAAGGTTCGATTCGGTACAAACGATAACTCTAATATCAATATGCTTTTCGTTACCATCATCGGTTGTGAGCGTTTTGGTTTCTAATACCTGCAATAATTTTTTTTGCGCCGCTTTCTCCAGCAGATGAATGTTATTGATAATCAAACTGCTGTTATGTGCTTGCTGTAGAATGTTTTTGTCAGAAGAAGAAAAAATCTGTTCTTCAACTTGCTCGGGATTTAAGGTACTGCAATCTAGGTATACTTCTGCGTAATCTGCACGTGAGCTTAAACTATGCAGATACTTGGCAACTTTTTCTTTTTCTGTGCCTTTGGCGCCACTGATAATAACTGGGGCATTGGACTTATGAATTTTTTTGAGTTGTGCTTTGAAATCCGTGATGGCTTGGCCAGAGCCATAAAAGTACTCAATGGGGTAGCTTTCTTCTGAGCTCGCTTGCTCAAGATTATACTTAAAGGCATTTTGAATAAGCTGGCGAAGCTGAACCAGCTCAATAGGTTTCGCAAGAAAGTCAAAAGCACCTAGTTTCATGGCTTTTACTGCAATATCGGTATTTCCGAATGCTGTGATCACTGCTATTGGCATTTGCGGCAATTCGTTATGGCAATGTTCAACAATATCCAAACCATTACCGTCCGGCAGTTTCATGTCAGTAATGCAAAAGTTGTATTGGTTTGACTGCAAATGTTTCATAGCGTCCGCTACATCTTTTGCACAATCGACCTCAATATTCATCTGCACCAAACTCATGGCGAGCAGATGGCGTATATCGGCTTCGTCATCAATGACTAAAATTTTCGGGTTATCAATCGGTATGTCCATAATAATCGTGATCAAATATAATTCTGAAACAAGCGCCGCCAAAGGCGACAGGAATTGACTCTAGTTGCGCGCCATTAGCTTCGCACAACTCCTTAGAAATATAGAGTCCTAAGCCAGTCCCATCATGGTTGGTGGTATAAAAAGGCTCAAAGATTTTTTCTACTTTATCAAGCGGAATGCCAACGCCTTGATCGATAATATCTAAATAGACTTGACGACTTTGCTGTTGTGTTCCGACTGATAAGTTAATCGTATATTGTTTGGTGTTAATGAAACTGTATTTGAGGCCGTTCTCAAACAAGTTCGAAAGGATTTGCTTGAGCTGGCTTTGATCAAACTTTACTTTAAGGCTTTCATCAATATCACTGACAAAAATATCAGCATGATGCTTTAATCCTTGCTTAAACTCATGGATAAAACTTTGCAAAAAGCGATTTAAAAGAATTTCCTGACGTTCAGGTGTTTTACGCCTAGAAACCATCTGCACATTTTCAATAATGCTATTAATGCGTTTAGATTGCCGTTGAATGATCTGCAACAGTTCTTTTTCCTGCTGCGAACTGGTTTTAAGTTCATCAAACATCTGACTAGCTTGATTGATAGCGCTCAATGGATTGCGGATTTCGTGAGCAATACTGGCGGTAAGTTGACCCAGTGAAGCCAGTTTTGCTTGTTGGATCCTTTTCGATATCTTTGAGTAGTCTTCTAGCGCAATTAAGATTTTGTCATCATTATTCATTTTGACGAACTTTGGTAACAATCTTGGGCTTGATTTATCGGCTTTAAAAATTGCGCCTTCGTGCTCATTGCCTTGCATGCTAATGATTTGCTCGGATAAAGAGGGCGCTAAATGCTTTAGGCTTTGCCCCACGGGGCTGGTTGGATTTCCAAGGTAGTACCAAGCAATTTTATTGATGTATAAGATAGTGTTGTTACTAGAGATAACGATAATGCCACGCTTCATATTGTTGATAATGCTGCTGTTTAGCTGATGCATGTCGCTAATTAAGTAACTATTTTCAAGTGCTTCAGATTCGTAATTTGTTAGTCTTCTGGCTAAAAAATTACCTAACAATGCAACCATTAAAATGGCAAAGGCTTGCAATGACAGATCCATATAACTGGCGCCAGATAAACCATCATGTTTTAGCCAGTGGACGATAAATAAGGCCATGGCTGCGCCAAAACCATAGAGCAAGGCTGCGCGATGCCTTAATAATAAAATGGCGAAAACTGAAACGATGGCCATAATCACAGCGAAACCAGCGGTTTCATCAGGGCCTGCATATGCCATCATCGCCAAAAAGCCTATATCAACCATAGGCATAATGATCGACATTAATTTAAAACGCTGCTCAGAGAGCGAAATAAAAACCAATAAAGTCGAAACTATCAAATAACTTATGGCAACGGAGTTATAAAGCTGGGCATTTTGAAAGGGCAGAGCGAGCTCAAAAATATAGGGGCTGATCAGGAAATAAAAAGCCACAGCGAGTCTAACCAAGCTGTAGTAGCGCATAAATTGCCAACCTAACTCAAGTTTTTGGTCTTCCACAACCACTTGGTCATCCCCAGTAAAATAATTATTGTCACTCCTTAAACTTAAAGATAAATACATCTTTAACGTATTTCAAGGAATATTAGGATAACTCTTTGAAAAGTTGTAGAAATGTTGGAAAATAAGGTAAAAAATTCTGCGAGTGTTTTCATGCGAATAGCGATTGCTCAAAATAACTACATTGTTGGTGATATCCGCCATAACTTGGCACTAATTAAAAAGTCTGTGCAGCAAGCTGAGCAAGATAAAGCTGACTTATTGGTTTTGTCAGAATTGGCCTTGTGTTCCTATCCGCCAGAAGATCTATTGTTGCGCACTGATTTATATAGTTTGATTGATAATGCGCTAAATGAATTATGTGAACTTAATTCTTCCGTAGCTTTAGTGGTAGGTCATCCCGAAAATGAAGAGGGTTTAATTTACAATAGCGCCAGTTTTATTTATCAAGGCAAGGTGCTGGCCACTTATCGAAAGCAACTACTGCCCAATTATTCGGTTTTTGATGAAAAGCGTTATTTCACTCCTGGCAACCAAGATTGCGTTGTTGATTTTAAAGGTGTGAAAGTTGGTATCGTGATTTGTGAAGATCTGTGGTTCCCAGAGCCGAGCGCTGCATGTAAAGCAGCTGGCGCGGAAATTATTGTGAGCCCCAATGCATCCCCTTACTATTTCGGTAAAGACCATAGACGTGAAGAGGAAGTTGGCGCGAGAGCTAAAGAAAATCAAGTTCCAGTGCTTTATGTGAATCAAATTGGTGGCCAAGATGAGCTGTTATTTGATGGCGCTTCGATTGCTTATGATGCTACTGGTAAAGCAATTTTTACCGCGAATGAGTTTGCAGAAGATTTTGTATTATTTGAGTTTGATAATAAGACTAATCAGATTGCAACTCAGCGCGAAGACTCTGTGCAGTTGCATAATGAGGCTGAAATTTGGCAGGCATTAGTGTTAGGTACACGCGACTATATCCGCAAAAATGGAATGAAAGGTGCTTTGCTCGGTTTATCGGGTGGTATCGACTCGGCGGTTACTTTGGCCATTGCGGTAGATGCGTTGGGTGCGGAAAACGTTAATGCAGTCATGATGCCTTTTAAATACACCGCCAGCATGAGTATCGAAGATGCTACCGCTGAAGCCGAAGCGCTAGGCATCGAGTTTGATATTATTTCCATTGAGCCTATGTATAACGCTTTTATGGCACAGCTTGAGGATAAATTTGCTGGCACTGAGCCAAACGTTACTGAGCAGAATATCCAAGCTCGTGCGCGCGGCGTGTTATTGATGGCTTTGTCCAACAAATTTGGTCGAATCGTATTAACCACTGGTAATAAATCGGAAGTAGCGGTGGGTTATTGTACTTTGTATGGCGATATGTGTGGTGGCTTTAATCCGCTAAAAGATGTGCCTAAAACCATGGTTTATAAACTTGCCGAATACCGTAACAGCATCTCGCCAGTTATACCTGAAAGGGTTATTACGCGCGCGCCATCGGCAGAGTTAGCACCTGATCAGAAAGATGAGGATAATTTACCACCCTATGATATCCTCGATCCTATTCTCAAAGCCTATGTGGAAGAAGATAAGTCGATCGCAGAAATTGTTGCCTTGGGTTTTGATGAGGCGGTGGTGAGAAGAGTGATTTACTTGGTGGATATCAATGAGCATAAACGTCGCCAATCTGCACCTGGTGTGAGAATAAGCCCAAGAGCCTTTGGTCGCGATAGACGTTATCCAATTACTTCGGGTTATGGTCGTCAGTTTAAGTAAAGTCCGTATTAAATAATAGAATACCTTTGGGGAATCAATGTGAAAAAAATAGAAGCCATTATCAAGCCATTTAAGCTAGATGATATTCGTGAAGCCTTAACTGAAATAGGCGTTAATGGTATGACGGTAACTGAAGTTAAAGGTTTTGGGCGTCAAAAAGGTCACACCGAGCTCTATCGTGGTGCGGAATATATGGTGGATTTTTTGCCTAAAGCCAAAGTCGAAGTGGTGGTCGCTGATGATTTAGTCGAGCGCTGTGTTGAAACCATCGTTGAAGTGGCGCGTACTGGCAAAATTGGTGATGGTAAGATTTTTGTAAGTCCAGTTGAGCGTGTGGTGCGGATTCGAACTGGCGAAGAGGGTGGCGACGCGGTTTAGATAAAATGCTGTCTGGTGACTTCATCCTTCTTATATTGTTTTTTTGCGCAGGCTTAGCTCTAACAATATTTTGTATCTATTGGATATTTAAAGGAGAGCTCAAAAATAGGAAGTTGCAGTTTGCAAGCAAGTTAATGGCCTTACTTTATATTTTTAGTTTCGTCTTATTTGTGAGTTTGCTGATTTATGTTTTTAATGCAGATGTGAACTGGTCTATTCCATAAAAAAAAGGCGCTGAGAGCGCCTTTTTAATTGGATTGTTTAAAACTCATTCAAGCTGTAATTCGGATAATTTAGCAACAATACTCTTCGATATTGCTCAGCCAATTCTGGAATATCCAACAACTTGTAAGAATTAATTAAAATCTCTAGTGCTTGCGGTACAACTGTTGCTTTTGGATAGGCTTCAACAATGTACTTAGCGCGATTGGCAGCGCCAACATAGCTATCTCTTTCCATGTAAAACTTGGCGATGTGCAATTCATGCTGCGCTAGCAAGTTTTTCACTTGGATCATGCGTTGACGCGCATCGGGTGCATATTGACTGTCAGGGTAGACTTGCACCAATGAGCGGAAACTTGAAAAAGCAGCTTTTAAGTTTGAAGTATCGCGTTTATGGATATCGGCGCTTAATAAGTCTTTGATAAAACCACGCTCTTGCTCGTAATACATCAAGCCTTTCATGTAATAAACATAGTCAAGACTATTGTGTTGTGGGTGCTGACGGATAAAACGATCCGCTTGGGTTTGTCCACGATCGTATTCGCCTTTTTTAAAGTAAGCGAAAATCAAATCTAATTTTACTTGCTCAGAAATTTTGCCAAAAGGATAGCGAGTATCAATTTCTTCAAGCAACTCAATGGCTCTGGTGTAGTTACCTGAATTTAGGGATGCTTTTGCTTTAGTGGTTAATTCTTGAGCAGTCAGTGATTCCACTTCGGTTTTTTGTTCAGCATCAGGAGTGGATGAACAACCGACCAAAAAAAGTCCTGCGGCCGCTAAAATTAATAATAATTGTTTTTGCATATTGATTTTCTGTTGAATTAGAGCCTGTTACAATGTGGCTCATTCTAACTGAGCTAGACAGCCACGCCAATCTTTTTACGAGAATTTACAATGGCTAATCAGCTAAATAAGGCCTATAACCGCCAAGAGTTACTAGTATGAGCACTCAATCTGTTGAAATCAGACACCTATTTGATGAAAAAGTTTATGGGCAACGGTTAGATTTTGCGTTGGCGCAAGAATTTCCTGAATATTCGCGCTCTCGCATCCAAGATTGGATCAAAAAAGGCTATGTCACCGTTAATGAGCAGGTCATAACCGCAGCCAAGCATAAAATGGAAGGTTTTGAAGAGGTTGAAATCAACGCCACCATCGAAGTGCAAGGCGAGTGGAAGCCGCAAGCAATTGAACTTGATATTGCTTATGAAGACGATGATTTATTGGTGATCAACAAACCTGCGGGTTTGGTGGTGCATCCTGGTGCGGGTAATAAAGATGGTACTTTAGTTAATGCTTTATTGCATCATGCGCCAGAATTGGCGAATTTGCCGCGAGCGGGTATCATCCATCGTTTGGATAAGGAAACAACAGGTTTATTAGTCGTGGCAAAAACCATTGCCGCGCATACTGATCTGGTGGAGCAATTGCAGCGCCGCGCTTTTACTCGTGAATACGATGCAGTGACCAATCGAGTGATGGTTTCAGGCAGCACTATTGATGCGCCGATTGGCCGTCACCCCACTAAAAGAACCTCGATGGCGGTAACTCCCGATGGCAAGAGAGCCATTACTCATTATCGTGTGGTAGAAAAATTTCTTGACCATAGCCACATTAAGTTACGCCTAGAAACAGGTCGAACGCATCAAATTCGTGTGCACATGGCGCACTTGAAATTTCCATTGATTGGAGATCCGCTCTATAGCGGCCGTTATCGCACGCCAACTCGAATCACTTCTGAGCTTAAAGACACCATCGGCAATTTTAGAAGACAGGCTTTGCACGCTAGTTTATTGGGCCTGCAACATCCAACAACCGGTGAGTACATTGAGTGGCGCGCGCCTTTGCCACAAGATATGAAGCAGTTATTGATTGAATTGCGAAAAAACAAATCTTTTTATGAGCAACATGAAGCAGACTGATCTTGAGCTAATAGCACCAAATTGGCCTGCTTCCGAAAAAGTTCGCGCTTTTACTAGTTGTCGAACGGGTGGTTTGAGTATCGAGCCATTTGAGCATTTGAATTTAGCGAAGCATGTGGGTGATGACGCACACACGGTTGAGTCAAATCGTCAGTTACTTCAACAATTTTCGGAACATCCTGCCGATCCTCATTGGCTAACGCAAACCCATTCGACAGAGGTGGTTGAATACAATCCAGCTGAATTTGAGTGCGAAGCGGATGCTGTTTTCACAACTCAAACCAATCAAGCCTGCGTTGTTATGACCGCGGATTGTTTGCCTGTGTTGTTATGTTCAAAAAATGGTGATTTTGTAGCAGCGGTTCATGCAGGGTGGCGTGGATTAGCCGATGGGATCACTATTAAAGCCGCCAAGAAATATGCAAAGCCAAGTGAGTTAATGGCTTGGATCGGGCCAGCTATTAGTCAAGAATACTTTGAAGTAGGGCAAGATGTTTATGATGAATTTTGCAAGCCTGCGCCTTATTTAAGTGCTCATTTTAAAGCTGTTGGTGAGAACAAATATTATGCCGACTTACCAGCCATTGCCGCAGATCAACTGCAAGGGCTTGGTGTTGAAACCTATCAAAGTGAATTATGCAGTTATGCTGAGTCTGAAAGGTTTTATTCTTACCGCCGCGATGGCAGAACAGGTCGAATGGCAACCATGATTTGGCTCGAAGCATAAAATTATAAAAATAGAGATCAGTATTAATGACCGTGTCCAATATTATTTTAATCAGTTTAGGTGTTATTTTTTTCGCCTATCTCTTGCGTTTGAATTATCTTGGCAAGAAATACAACCAAGTGGACTGGGGATCTAGCTTTTTAAATAAGGTAGATGGAGTTTTTCGTTATTATTGTTTGAATTTCCACAACTTGAAATTCAACGGCATTGATGCCAGCGCCAATCGATTTCATTTGCCTCAAGAAGGTGGCGCTCTAGTTATTTCTAACCATTTGTCGGGCATCGATCCTTTCTTTTTGATCGCTGCTTGCGATAGACCTATTCGTTTTATGATTGCCAAAGAAGAGTACGAGCGCTGGTATTTAAAGTGGCTCTTTAAAGGTGCCGGTTGTATTCCTGTGGATCGCACTGGCAGAGCAGACATTGCTTTTCGCCAAGCTAAGCGTGCGCTAGACAAGGGCGAAATTATTGCTTTATTCCCTCATGGCAAAATTCATTTGGATCATGAGCAGCCGTATCGTGTAAAACCTGGCATCAAAAAGCTGGCTGAACTATCAAAAGTACCGATTTTTGTAGCTCGGTTGACGGGTGTCCGTGGTCAAGGCAGTGTTTTTACGCCTTTGTTTTTGCGTTCACAGTCGGTCGTTACTCAGTTTCCTAATATCGATTTTCAGTATTTCGAAGAAGATGACAGCTTGCTTCGATTAGGCGAGCTACTATTAGGTCATCGTTCATCCCTTTAAGCGCTATTCTCACTTGAAATAAGTCAAACCAACCTCATTATTTAGGCATGCTATAAATACAAGCCACTGGCTTGTGAGTAAATCTAATTGTGGAGGTCTATTTCAATGAGAATGGACAAATTAACCAGTAAATTTCAGAACGCCCTAGCCGATGCACAGTCCTTGGCGGTGGGTAAAGATAACCAATTTATTGAGCCTGAGCATCTACTGTTAGCCATGTTGAATCAACAAGGTAATAGTATTGCTGGGATCTTAAATCAAATTGGCGTGCATCCTGCTCAATTGGCACAAAGTCTTGAGCAAAAAATTGCACAATTGCTGCAAGTTAGTGGCGCGCCTGGTGAAGTGCATGTGTCGCAAGGCTTAGGTGCATTGCTTAATGTATGTGACAAATTGGCTCAACAGCGAAGCGATCAGTTTATTTCTTCAGAGTTGTTTCTATTGGCCGCTCTTGGCGATAAAAACTTAGGCAAAATTCTAAAAGATAATGGCGTAACCACTCAGATGGTGGAAGAGGCTATTAATCAAATTCGCGGTGGCCAAAATGTGAATGATCCCAATGCCGAAGACAATCGTCAAGCCTTGGACAAATACACCATTGATTTAACCGAGCGCGCTGATAGTGGCAAGCTTGATCCAGTGATAGGCCGTGATGATGAGATCCGCCGTTGTATTCAAGTGTTGCAGCGTCGCAGTAAAAATAACCCTGTGCTCATTGGTGCGCCTGGTGTCGGTAAAACCGCCATTATCGAAGGGTTAGCCCAGCGTATTGTCAATGGCGAAGTACCTGAAGGCATTAAAAATAAGCGTGTTTTGTCATTGGACATGGGCGCTTTAATTGCTGGTGCTAAATTTCGTGGTGAGTTTGAAGAGCGCTTAAAAGCAGTGTTAAAAGATTTGTCGAAACAAGAAGGTCAGATCATTTTGTTTATCGATGAATTGCACACCATGGTTGGTGCAGGTAAAGCCGAAGGCGCTATGGATGCGGGCAATATGTTAAAACCTGCCTTGGCGCGTGGTGAATTACACTGCGTGGGCGCTACGACTTTGGATGAGTACCGTCAGTATGTGGAAAAAGATGCGGCACTTGAGCGTCGTTTCCAAAAAGTGTTGGTCGATGAACCTTCAACGGAAGACACCATTGCAATTTTGCGTGGCCTAAAAGAGCGTTATGAAGTGCACCATGGGGTGGAAATTACCGATCCAGCGATTGTCGCTGCAACCACTTTATCTCTGCGCTACATTACTGATCGTCAATTGCCAGATAAGGCGATTGATTTGATTGACGAAGCGGCCAGCCGTATTCGGATGGAAATCGATTCCAAGCCCGAAGTGATGGATAAATTGGATCGCCGTTTGATTCAATTAAAGATCCAGCGCGAAGCCTTGAAAAAAGAAACTGATGAGAGTTCTAAGCAACGCTTATCAGATCTGGAAGCGAATATCTCGGAGCTAGAAAAAGAATATGCCGAACTTAATGAAATCTGGACAGCAGAAAAAGCCGCAGTGCATGGTACTCAGAACATCAAAGCCGAGCTCGATCAGGCGCGTACCGATTTAGAGGCGGCACAGCGCTCAGGCGATTTAACCAGAATGTCCGAGTTGCAGTATGGTTTGATCCCAGAGTTAGAAGCGAAATTAGCTTCGGCCAGCGAAGCATCGGATGATGAAGCTGAAATGCAGCTGTTGCGTAACAAAGTTACTGATCAAGAAATAGCGGAAGTCGTCGCTAAATGGACAGGTATTCCTGTTTCAAAAATGCTGCAAGGCGAAAAAGATAAACTGCTGCAGATGGAAAGTTATTTGCATCAGCGAGTGATTGGCCAAGACGAGGCGGTAGTGGCGGTTTCCAATGCGGTGCGTCGTTCGCGCGCAGGTTTGTCCGATCCTAATCGTCCTAATGGCTCATTCTTATTCTTAGGGCCAACCGGTGTGGGTAAAACCGAGCTGTGTAAATCTTTGGCCGAGTTTTTATTTGATACTGAAGATGCCATGGTGCGGATCGATATGTCCGAGTTTATGGAAAAACATGCGGTTGCACGCTTAATTGGTGCGCCGCCTGGCTATGTGGGTTACGAAGAGGGCGGCTATTTAACCGAAGCGGTGCGCCGTAAGCCTTATTCGGTGGTGCTGTTTGACGAAGTTGAAAAAGCCCATGCAGATGTTTTTAATGTATTACTGCAAGTTCTGGAAGACGGTCGCCTAACCGACAGTCAAGGTCGCACTGTGGACTTTAGAAATACGGTGGTGGTGATGACTTCGAATTTAGGTTCGGATCTGATCCAAAACTTTAGCTCCGAAAGCTCAGAAGCGGATTTGAAATCACAATTGATGGAAATAGTAGGAAGTTTCTTCCGTCCAGAGTTTATCAATCGAATTGACGAAACGGTGGTGTTTCATAGTCTTGGCAAAGAAGCGGTGAAGCAAATTGCGCAGATCCAGTTGGCCAATTTGAATAAGCGTCTTGCTGAGATGGATTTATCCATCGAGTTTAGCCAAGAGGCAATGGATTATTTAGCCGACGTTGGTTTTGATCCCGTGTTTGGTGCTAGGCCATTAAAACGTGCCATCCAAGCCTATGTTGAAAATCCGTTGGCTCAAAAACTGTTGCAAGGTGATTTTGAGAAAGGTGCAAAGATTAGGGTGTCGCTAAAAGGTGATGTCTTGAGTTTTGATAGTTAACTTTTTATTTTAATACTATCTAAAAAAAAGCGAGCCAACTTCAACAAGTTGCTCGCTTTTTGTTTATAAGACTTGAAATTTATTTACAGTACTTAGCAATGTTCTCTTGAGCTTCTTTTAATCTATTGGCTCGTTCTTCATCCGTAAGCATTCTGCGTTCACCATCTTCTTCAACTTGGATACGGGTGGTTCTTTCTAGCGCTTCTAAGTTGTTCTTTGAAATGGTGCAGTTTTTAGCAGCGCGCTCAGCATTAAGTGCATCTACACGATTTTTTTCAACATTTTGCGCCGCAATGATTTTATCTTGCTCGTTCACAGGCGCCTCAGATTTTTTAGCCGTTACGCTTGGTGGAGTAGATGCCTTGGAGCTTCTATTTTTAATAGTGGTGTAATCGATACCCGCTGGCGGTTTTGATTGGGTATATTTGATATTACCCTTACTATCTTTCCACTTATAGATAATTTCTGCGGCTTGGACTGTCGAAAATGAAAACGCAGTAATTGCCGCTACCACTAAAATCTTAAACTTATACATCAGAATTCCTGTAAATTAAAACCTATCCATAGCTATCTTGGCAGTTTGCTGGTCATAACTCAAGCAACCGACTCAATAACTTCTTCGCTAATTTCCAATTTATTCTTTTTTGCAAACTCAATCAACTGTTGAAATAAGCTGGGATGTGTTTCTGAAAGGGTGTGATTGATAATGACACATTTATAACCATCAATAACCGCAGGTCTGAGTAGCGGCGAGTAGATCATGCGGCGATTGCGGAAAGTGCATAAATTACCACACATTCTTTCCGCCCAGTCACTGGGACGGAACTTGTCACCTTGTTCTGTGATCCCTTTAATAATAAAGCGCTTATCGCTTAACTGGCTCATGGTCATTGGAGTTATATGAAATTGCGGCTATCTTGCCAGAATTCGTTTTCCTGTCAACTTTTAGCCAATATGCCATTAATAAAGCACAATGGAAAGTGCTTCTAACCGAAAGAAAGAGTATGATACTCTACTGATATCAATAGTATAGCTTCAACTTTTAGAGCTTTTTATGAAAATGCGCAAACGCTTTTCCTCGCGTCGAGGAATCTATTTATTGCCTAACTTATTAACTACTGCTGGCTTGTTTGCTGGTTTTTATGCGGTGGTTGCTTCGATGCAGGGACGGTTTGAATATGCAGCTATTGCGATTTTCGTTGCCATGATCATGGATGGGCTTGATGGTCGTATGGCTCGAATTACTAATACCCAAACCGATTTCGGCGCCGAATACGACTCCATGGCGGACATGGTCTCATTTGGAATCGCGCCTGCCTTAGTTGCCTATAATTGGGCGTTGTCTGGTTTAGGCAAGTTCGGCTGGTTAGCCACTTTTGTTTATGTGGTTGCAGCAGCGCTGCGTTTGGCTCGCTTTAATACTCAAGTGGAAACGGCTGATAAGCGCTATTTCCAAGGATTAGCCAGCCCCTCGGCGGCGGCAATATTGGCTGGTTTAGTTTGGGTTGGCACTGAATATCAATGGCAAATAGAGCCTTACGCGGTTTATGTGGGGATCTTAACCATTGTCACAGGCTTATTAATGGTCAGTAATTTCCGCTATTCTTCGTTCAAAGAAGTCGATTGGAAAGGCAAGATACCTTTTATAGGTATGCTAGTGATAGTGCTACTCTTTATATTAATAGCGTCAGAGCCTGCGGTGGTGTTATTTAGCGGCTTCTCGATATACGCTATTTCTGGTCCCATTATGACTTTATGGCACTTAAAGGATATTCGCGAAGAGCGTCTTGAGCGTCGCAAGTTTCAAAATGAAGTAGAAGAATTAGCCCCTGATTCTGAAGAAAACAAAGTCGAATGAGCTTGAAATAATCTAGGCTTACCAAACCCAATCAATTCATTAGTAAAACTTATCAATTAGGCTGTGTTTGCTGCTTTTTTAAGCAGCGTAAAACCCTAAAAACACGGCCTGCAAAAAAAATTAAAAAAAGTGCAAAAAAAGGCTTGCCAGCTTTCTAAAAGCCCCTATAATGCGCATCACTTTCGAGGCACAGCCGAGAAATAAAGCTCTATCAAAAATAAATTGCTTTTTTTAATAAAAAAACAGCAAAAATGATTGACAGAGATTAAGGGCGATATATAATGTGCGCCCACTCGAGCAAAGCGAGTACTTTGTCGAGTCTGTTCTTTAAAAAGTTGTAAGACAATTTGTGTGGGCACTTGTTGGAATGATGCATTGCATTATTCGATGAAGTGACCAACACCCTAAAATTAATTCGATTAATTGATTTATTTTTAAATAAGTTGGTGATTCATTGAGTCA
>JABXIW010000081.1 GCA_013372875.1 Gammaproteobacteria bacterium
AGATACGGTCACTGATCACCATAATCGCTAGAGGCGTATCGCTAGGAACGTCATAATTTCTTTCTTGAATTAAACGCTGACTATCCGCTTCTGTTAGCCAATATACCGAACGCACCTTACCACTGTGTACTGGTTTATCCGTACGAATGGGAAGATCGTTATTAACAGCAAGCACTGTATCCGCAAGACTCATGGTTGTTTTCCTAGATGATGTAAATCGACAATGTATCTCATTATTTGGTGCTGTATTTTATCAGAATCAGTTTTTAGGGCTAGTTATTCAGAGCGAATTTTATCTTTCTTATGAAGATCATATAAATTATGATGCAAAGCAATAGCGAGCATAACTCATTGATTTATATGGCATGTCATATCGATGTCGTACGTTTTTATCTTGTGTTGTCGTATTGATTACGTATGAATACTTATTTTTTTGGATATTATTGCTCTAAATTCATCAGCGGAAAAAGTTATGGGACCAACATCTAGAAAAAGTTCATTTATAAAAGGTATATGGCATCAATTTACATTAGAGGACGGGATGAAAGTCTCGGTAAATTCGTTACCGTCTGGAAAGGAGAGGGTTTATTTGGGCGATGCTTTAGTTTCTCAAAAGTATTCACTTATACAGGGAATACATAATTTTAGCTATAAAGGTGACGACTATACCATTAATCTAAAATATTCCGACCAATTAACAGGGGTTTTGAACTGCAAGCTCTTCAAGAATGGTAGTTTGTTAAGTTCTAAAGATGATGGCTTTTTTAGAGCAAAAAGTAAGGTAACTTTGATTTTTCTTTCGTTATTAATATTTTTTCTGATCTTTGGTTATTCTATTGGATATTTAATCGGAAGGTTTGTAATTGAGTTGCCATAGAAAATATCTATGAATATAAATACTAAAAGTTTAAGGAAACTTAGAGTCGATAAAGGCTGGACTCAACAGCACCTTGCCGATTTAACGGGATTAAGTCTAAGGACGATACAAAGAGTCGAGAAGACGGGGCAAACCTCAATGGAAACCGTTTCAGCATTTTGTTCAGTTTTTGAGATTGAGAGAAATGAGCTTGTCTTGATTCCAGATCTAAGTATTGAAGAGTTGAAACCTGCAAAGCAGTATAATTTGGTATTATTATCAATATCAGTTTTTATTATTGGTGTAGTGGTAGGGGTAATTGTTACTTTGTTCATAAATAGTTAAGGAGAATATATGGCCAGTCCTGAAGAAATGGCGCAGTCGATGCGCAATAATATCCCTGAGAAAACCGGCAAAAGCCAAGTGGATTGGAATAAGCTAATTGAAGCTAGTGGTTTAGACAAGCATGGTCAGATAGTCAAAATGCTGAAGACAGATCATGGGGTGACGCATGGTTTTGCTAACTTGCTCAGTTCAGACTTTTTAAAAGGCGGAGCGCCAGAAGCGACGAGTGACGACTTGGTTTACGCTCAGTATGAAAAAAAGCCTGACTTAAAGCCCATTTATGACAAGTTGATTAAAGAAGTTAAAAAGTTTGGAGCTGGCTTAGATGTCGCACCGAAAAAAGCTTATGTTAGTCTGCGCCATAAAAAACAGTTTGCCTTGATCCAGCCATCGACCAAAACGCGTGTCGATGTGGGAATCAACCTAAAAGGCGAAGAAACAACTGAGCGCTTAGAGGCATCTGGTAGCTTTAATGCTATGGTTTCGCATCGAGTTCGGGTCACCGATATCAAGCAAGTGGATAAAGAGCTTATTGGCTGGTTAAAAGCGGCCTTTAAAAATGCTGGCTAATTCACTATAGGAATTTCACAAAAGTATCATTTTTCTGTGTTAGTCTAGCGCCATGAAAATTCTTTATGGCATTCAGACCACAGGCTCAGGTCATTTAAGCCGAGCGTTAAGCGTGGCGCATGAGCTTATTCAAGCGGGCCATCAAGTGGATGGGTTGTTAAGTGGCCCGCAAGCGGGTTCGCACTGGGATCTGTCGATTTTTGATTCTTGTCAACAACTGCCAGGGCTGAGTTTTGAGATGGTTGATGGCAAAGTCAGTAATCTGCGAACTTTAAAAAAATTACAACTCAAACGCTTTATTAAAGACGTTAAGCAGTTGGATTTGTCTGGCTACGATTTGGTGCTCAATGATTTTGAGCCAATCTCTGCTTGGGCGGCTAAGCGACAAAAGATTACTAGTATTTCCTTATCTAATCAAGCCAGTTTTAAGTATTCGGTGCCGCAAACCGAGCCCAGCATTGCAGATAAGTTTGTGATGAAATACTTTGCGCCATGTAAGCATTATATTGGTTTGGGTTGGCATCATTTTAATAGCCCAATTCTGCCACCGATTGTTGATATTAAGGCATTGGAGCTCAAGACCATTGATGACGATCATGTGTTAGCTTATTTACCCTATGACGAACCACAAAAAACGATTGCAATTTTTAATCAAGTTCCTGAAGTGCCATTTAAATTGTATGGGCCTTTTGAACAACAAGATGTGTTTGGCAATGTAACACTTTGTCCATTGAGTCGAGCAGGTTTTTTAAAAGGCTTAGCCAGCTGCAAAGGGTTAATTACTAACGCAGGTTTCGCTTCAGTAAGCGAGGCTTTTTATCTTGGCAAAAAGGTATTAGTTAATCCTATTAAGGGGCAGTTTGAGCAGGAGTCCAATGCCAAAATGATTGAAGCGTTGGGTTTGGGTAAAGCCACTGAGAAGCTCGACAGTACGGCCATTACCGACTGGTATAGCTCTCAAGCTATCGCGCCAATGCGATATCCAAACGTAGCCAAAACCTTTGCACAGTGGTTAGAGCGAGCCGATTGGAGCAGTGCGCAATCATTGGAAGCCTTGACCCAGACACTCTGGCCAAATTAACCCATGACTAAAAAGATACAATACCGCACCTTATGGATTTCTGATATTCACTTAGGTTCGAAAGGTTGCCAAGCGGAATTATTATTAGAATTTTTAAAGCATCTTGAGTCAGAAAAACTATATTTAGTTGGTGATATTATTGATTGTTGGCGGCTTAAAAATAAATGGTACTGGCCGCAGGCACATAACGATGTTGTGCAAAAAATTTTGCGCAAAGCAAGGAAAGGGACGCAAGTTATTTTTATACCAGGCAACCATGATTCATTGATAAGAAATTATACTGGTATGGCGTTTGGCGAAGTCGAGTTGCGCTATGAAGATATTCATGAAACCGTGGACGGCAAAAAACTGTTAGTACTGCATGGTGATATTTTTGATAATGTGATACGTTTTTCACCATGGCTTGCTCATATTGGTGATCACCTTTATGAATTTTTATTAAAAATGAACCGTCCTATTAATTGGTTTCGCGAAAAATTTGGTAAAGGTTATTGGTCTTTATCTGCCCATCTAAAGCAAAAAGTCAAAAATGCTGTCAGTTATATTTCTCAGTTTGAAGAAATTGCCGCAGAACACGCTAAAAAGAAGAATGCCGACGGAATCGTTTGTGGTCATATCCACCATGCGGAAATTAGCGAGTTTCACGGCATTCAGTATTACAACGACGGCGACTGGGTCGAGTCCTGTACCGCACTAGCGGAAGACTTTGAAGGCAATATATCCATCATTTATTGGCACCAACTGCGTAAAGAGCTTTAACCAAGGTTTGAACAGGCTAATAGTTTAATCGGTTAGCAATATAAATAACGATTAAGTAGCCAAGCGCAATTAGGGCGTGCTGCCAAATAGCAATTTGACCTTTGAGAGCCAAGATGTAAGGGAAAGTCAAAGCCACAGTGGCGTATAGGGTTAAAGAAAGCCATTGACGATTTTTCGAGACCTTAGGGTCGTATTTTTCAAAAGTCGCTAAATTAAACTTTCCCCAAGGATACTGCTGTTCCACATCTTTTGGGCGCCAGCCTGTTGGCATAACCCAAAGTTTGAATTTATCTTTCCAACTTTTGGTGTGATAAGCATCTTTGGCTAATCTTGCCCACCAGTCCACATGAGCTTTGATTGGATTGAAGCTGCCATAGGGCTTGCGGACTCCATAAACGGCTTCATTGTTTTTATCTTCTTCGACCCAAGTGCCGAACCATTTATCAAACAGCATAAAAGTGCCGCCATAATTTCGATCAACATAGGCTTCGTTAACTGCATGATGAACGCGATGAGCCGATGGGGTATTCAAAATACCTTCAATGAAAGGCACTTTATCGATGGCGCGAGTATGGATCCAAAATTGATAGAGTTTGTTGGAAACCCGCAATACTAAAAACATTTCAATTGGGCAGCCCATTAATGCCATTGGGAAATAAATCGGGTAAAGAATGGTATCTTGCAAAGCACCTTGTCTTAAAGCTGTGGTCAGGTTGTATTCTTCGCTTTGATGATGCGGCAGGTGAGTATTCCAAAGAAAGTTAATTTCATGACACCAGCGATGCCCCCAATAATAAATAAAGTCGCCAACGATAAAAAAAACAACCCAAGCCAGCACTGAATCCATAGCAAATTCGGTTATGGCGAAGTTATCGAATAACCATATATAAGCCAAGATAAATGGAATTTTGCTAAAAATTTCTACCAGCACCGTGACTGAGCCACAGCTCAGACAGGAAATGGCGTCGTTGAGGCGATAAAAATCCTTTTTCTTCCACACAGAATAAGCCGCTTCAATAAAGATAAAGAGCATAAATATAGGGACGGCAACGCCAAGAATTTTTTCTGTCATTGTTCTAAGTTGTTATCTGAATTTCTGGTATGACCAGGTTTGATATGAGTATTATAAAAAATACCGCTTACTTCAAGGGATTAGTCTGGTTTGAGTGAAAACTCATCAAGCGGGCAGTTATCAGGCGTATCATTGCATTGTTTAGATGCTGAAGCGATGAGTTGTTGTTGACGGCTAATATCATCAAGCACTTGCTTCTTAAAAGCCTCAAAACGCTGAGCAGCTTCTTCACTTTTGCTAAAAGCGACTTCAAATAATGGCCAAAGCGCACTATGGCCTTGTCTTCTATAGCCTCTGTCGAAAGCTATATTTAATGTACTAAGGCTTGCATCGAATTTTCCCTCGGCGGCTAACATTAGCGCCAAACTCTCCTGGGAAAACTCGTCTATCGCTTCTTGTTCCTGTTCTTCGTTAACAATTACTCTGGCTTTCGCTAACTCTTCTAGCTCTTCATCGGTTTTGTCTAAAGAACGATAGGACAAAGCTTTTAAAATGGCTCCGAAAAACTCCATTCCTTTAAATGGTAAATTTTGAGGGTGGGCATCAAGACTATCGGAATACTTCTGCTGCTTGAATAATAAGTAAGCTTTCATTTGATCTAAAAAAGCTCTAGGTGGACCTCGTCTGAACTTTTCTCGTAGCTTGTCTATTACAACTAATACTTCATCTGAAGGGCGCTCTTGTTCAACAGCCAGCATTACTTCTGTAATGGCACCTCGACTGCTTCTAGATGCGACCGCTTTCATTTTATTGACAAGGTATTGTGCGGATTCAAAGTTGCCAAGATTAGTTTCAATATCAATATAGTTTTCGAGAATTACCGGTGAGTCTGGCGCTTTGTTATGAGCATATCGGGCTACTTTGTAGGCATCGACTAAATTCCCCTTAGAGGAATAAAAGCGAATTACCTGAGGATAGGTAAGTATAAAATCAGGCTCTAGCTTTAATGAGCGTCGTATAAACTTTTCTGCGTTTTCATAGTCACCTACGGTCAAATACATATCAATCAAATTTTCCATGACTAATGGGTGAGCTGGGTCAATCTCATAATTTTTTTCAAAGGTTTGCAAAGCCATCTGGAATTGTCCTTCTCCAACATAACCATTGCCTAACCACACATAAGCCATTGAATAGTTAGGATTAATTTCAAGAGCTTTTTTATAGTACTCAAAAATTTCGTCATCTTGGCGTATTGCAGATATAAGGCCTAAGGAAGCCCAGCTTTCGGCCATCTCAGGCGCAAGTTCTACGGCTTTTTTTGCGTATTCATAACTTTTAGGGATGGCCACTTCTGGATCGAAATCCGCGTATTGGAAAATTAGCGAGTAAGAGTCTGCTAAGCCCGAATAAGCAAGCCCAAACTCTGGATCTAATTCAATGGCCTTTTCAAACAATTCAATTGCTCTGGGTAAAGAGCTAGTCGAGCGCTGATGGAAATATTGGCGTCCCAATAAATACAAATCGTAGGCCTCAAGACTTTGTGTTGGAACGTCCGCGATAAGCTCTTTTTCGGTATCACTGAGCTGCGCTTTCAAGGCGGCGGCAATCGACTCGGTGATTTGCGATTGAATGGCAAATAGGTTCTCAACGGTTAAGGTATGATCATAGATTTCAGCCCAAATATGTTGATCGGTATTGGCATCAATCAGTTGCACATTGACTCGAATCCGATCGCCAGCTCTTTGTACCCCACCTTCTAAAATAGCGCCTACGCCAAGCTCTTGAGCTATTTCAGGGATGCTTTTGTTGGAGTTGCGATATTTCATAACTGAAGTACGAGAAATGACTTTAAGGTCTTTGATTCGCGAAATATGAGTCAAAAGATCGTCGTGGATACCGTCAGTAAAAAACTCGTCGTCTTTTTTATTGCTGCGATTAGCAAAAGGGATCACTGCAACCGCTTTGGTATCAAGCAAAGCTTGTGATAGGTTTGAGTTTGCGCTGGATTTAATGGCTTGCTGCGGGTTTGTATTTTCCACTTGGGCTAGTGAAATGGTCGCATGAGGCGAATCATAATTGCGATCCACAATCACCATGGCAACCACCATCAATAGTAAAGCAATGGTGATTTTATCGAGCTTTTTGGCCGTGATATTGGTAATGGACTTATCCCGATCCACATCTTTTTCTTTTTTAATGCCCTCTGGCGTGATTTCATAAGCCCATGAGACAATTAAAGCGACGACAAAGCCAATCGCCAGCAACAGTAAAATCAGTTTGGGAGTCCAAGCGGGAAGTTCGAGCACGTCGGAAACGATATCAACGACTTGTATTAACAGCCATGCAGCGACCAAGTAGGCCAATGCTACCCTAAAAACGTTGCGTCTTTTGAGTTCGTCAAATAGCTGCACTTATCTACACTCGTAATCCTTAACGATGCTGTGACTAAAAATTATACAGCAAATCCAAGGGTTTGCATTAGAAAATCTGTAAAAACGATTTCAGTCTTGTAAGCAAGTTTGCACTTTGTCATAAAACTTTATTCAATATGTCATAGCAGCGTCTTGAGTGCTGACTAAGATCGCGGCATAAATCTTGTGAGGAGCTGGTATGGCTGGCAAAAAACTTTTTATTATGCGCCACGGCAAGTCCGATTGGCAGGCTAAATTTAAACGTGATTATGATCGTCCTCTTGCAGAAAGAGGAGTCGATGCAGCCAGTCAAATGGGCAAGCACTTAACGGCAATTGGCCAAGTGCCAGAGTTTATTTTAAGCTCTAGCGCTAAAAGGGCGCTAAATACTATAGAAATTGCCGTTGCAGAAGGCGCTTGGCAAGCTAAGCTCGAAACCAATCGCCAGCTTTATTTAGCCAGCGTTGAAGAAGCGGTGGAGTTAATAAAAACCACTCACGATAGCATTAAAAAACTGATGATCGTTGCTCATGAGCCCATGTGCTCTAGCCTAATCGCAGAATTGTGCATGGGCGCTCATGTCAAATTCCCCACCGCCGCTGTAGCTCGTATTAATCTTAATATCGAATCCTGGGCGGAAGTGGGGGGCAATGATGGGCGCTTGGATTGGTTGTTAACCCCTAAATCTTTAACCAAACAAATTTGAAAATAATAAGCCCAATATAAATCCAATGATGAGGGCTATTATTGGGTTATTCAAAAAGTCTGGGATTAGTGGTGGCTTTTTGCTTACAACAATCACTGGATCTAGCGGCGCATCGCAACCCTCTACAATTACGTCATAGCTAATAATTCGATCTTTATCTTTTTTGCCTTTGATTGGCGTGCTGGCACTGCCATCGCCTTTTTTTTCTTTTGAGCCGCCACTCTGGCCGTTAAAAGACTTGTCGGCCTTAATGGTAATTTTAGAATCATTTCCTTCGGGTAGTTGCCAAGTAACAGTGTCATCACTATCAATATTGACGACTTTATCACTAGAGTCTTTTAACGTTGGAAATTTTACTCCGTCTATTGTCTTTATTTCTATATTAATAGTTGGCATGGTGTTTCTCCTTACTTTTACAGTGGGTAAAGTTGTAAATTTTTAGCATAGGGCGAAGCCGCAACTACCGACTCAGGAAATCCTGCTTCAATGGCTTGATTTAAATATATTTTTCCTTGAACCAAGTCGCCTAGTTGAGCTTCAGTTTTTGCTGCTAAAAATAAGATATTAGGATCTTGGGGGCTTAAACTAATGGCGATCAGTAAGTTACTCTTTGCTTCAGTATCATTGTTTGTTTTAGCATGACACCATGCTATAACGGCTCTAGCATCTGCATCATTTGGTACTTTGGTCAGCTTTTCAGAGGCCAAGTCGAGTGTGTGCTGATAATGGGACTGAGCCTCTTCCTTGTACTCAATAGTTTGATCTTTTGTATCTGCTAGATTTAACCAATAAAGATATTGTCTAGGAGTTTGCTTGATGGCTTTTAGGTAATAATTGGCAGCCTTAGAATAATCTCCATGATAAAACCACATGGTTGCAATATTAGACAGTGCTATATCATCTTCTTCAAATTTAAGAGCTTCTTGGTAGGCTAATGCAGCTTTATCAAATTCAGATTTAAAAAAATAGGCATTGCCTAAATTGACATAACCATTAGTTTCATTGGGAATTAAAGCAACAACTTCTTCGTACGCATCGATGGCTTTTTGCCACTTCCCCTGACTTAGATAAATGACACCTAATTGATTTTTAAGTTTCCAATAGTTAGGTTCTACTAAAAGTGCTTGATTTAAATAGTCTATAGCCGTATCAGGGTTACCATTTTTATTTTCTATCCAAGCTCGAGTATATAAAACTTCAACGTCACTTGGGTTAATGGCTTGAGCAGACGATATGTATTGTTCTGCTAATCTGAAATCTCCTTTAGACGTATGAAGCGATGCTAGAGCAAGCAAAGTTTCTATATTTTTAGACTCTTTCTCATTTGTCTTCGAACATTCATTTTCAGCTTGTTCGAATAAGTCAGAGTCAAATTTTAAGTAGTACATACTAAAGTAAGTTTGGCATAAAGCTGCAATGGCAGGGGTAAAGTTATTTTGTTGAGAAAGAATGTTTTTAAGGAGCTGCTCAGCTTCTTTTAGTCGCTCCATATTAGAAGGCTTTTTTAATATCCCCTTAGCTTGTAAATATAGAGGGTATAGCTCTTTTTTAGGTTTGGTGGAAATGTTAACGAGTGAAACAGGATCTAAGGGTTTATCTAAAAACTGAGATAAAGAATCCAATATTTGGCGATTACCTATTAATAAATCATTGTAGCTTAAATTAAAAATTTGGCTCCAGAGCTCATGCCCTGTATCACTATCTGAAATCCACATGGATACCTTTATTTGATCATTATTGCGATTGATGCTGCCTTCTAATATCCAGTTAGCATTTAAAAGATTTCCTATTTCTTGCAATGATAAATTTGAATTGTCTAATGCTTGTGATGAGCGTCGCGAGATCACATTGATATCGGGGATTTGCGAAATATTATTAAAAATATCTTCGCTTAAACCGCTCACAAAAGTCTGATGTTCACCGCTAACGCTAACGTTTTTGAATGGTAAAACGGCAATAGTGGCGTTTTCTTTGGTTTCTATGGTCGGAATAAAGCGCCATAACCCAGCGGCGATTACCGTTAGAAAGACCAGCGAAGCAAGTTTTAAGGTAATCGGTGTGGTGGGGTATAACACAGTATCCGAGTAGTCTTTAAGTGCTTGATTAACTTCATGAATTTTATCGGGATCGATAATAAACTCTTTTTGCTCGATTTTACTTTGCGAGTTAACCAATGGTTGCAGCGCTTGCTCTACCACTTTGATTTCACGATTTTGAATGGCTTGCTTAACGGTTTTGGTAGTAACAATAGCGCCTGGTTGTGAGTCAATGGCCAGTGCTCTAGCTCTGGCGATTTCATTGGTTTCGTCTTGTTGTTCAGTTTCGGCGCGCGCTTCGATCACCGAAATTTTTAAAGGCAATTTGAGCTGCTGGGAATGATTTTGAATTCGAATGGCATAACGTAAGGCATCGATGCTGTTTTCGAATAAAATCATAAAGTCTTTATCGTAAACTTTATCTTCTTGAGCATTAAAATCTTCTGCCCATAACACATAATCACGGAAGCGATCTTTGCGCTGCTGCGGAGCGAGTGTGTTATCAAGACTGGCATGGAAAATGATCGGAATGGCTTGGATATCTAATAAGCTAGGATGCGGTAGCTCTTTGGTTTTGACGATGCCGCGCTGAGTAATGTCGAAAACCCAGGATAGAATCGCGGTTACGGGTAAACCAACCACTAAGACTAAGAACAGGGCTTTTAATACCCAATTAGGAGTATCAAAAGTATCTGCTAACACATCGGCAACTTGGACGATCAGCCAAGAAACTGCGATATAGGCGACAACGACCTGAACGACCTTTCGCCGCTTGATCTCTTGGATGAATGTTTGCCAATTCGTTCTTTTCGTTTTCAAAGCTATGCCTTCATACCAATAACTACCATGGAGCAGAGGTCTCCATAGTGCTTATTGCGCATAGCCTAAAACGGGGAGTTTATTGTGTGTTGCATCACTCCCTCGATGAATTACTCACTAGAACGCAATTATCCTAGCATGCTTGTGAGGCATTACCTAGCAATCAATGCAAATTTGCATTGATTTTGTGAACTTAATTACCTTATTAATCAAAGAGATATGTAGTTTTACCTGTAAAAACTAGCAAAATATTCGAAATGAAAAATTTTCTTGAATAACTTGGTTTTAGCCCCATTTTAGTTCCATAATAGAAGTAAGTAGAGTTTTACTAGTTGTTCGATGAGCGGAAAAGATAAGTTTGAAAATGAGCGTGATCACGGTTTAGCGGTAGCTGATGCTAAACCTGAAGTGAAACAACCGCCAATGTATAAAGTCATATTATTAAATGATGACTATACGCCGATGGATTTTGTGGTCGAAGTCTTGCGAAAGTTCTTTGGGCTGCATGAAGAAGACGCTACTCGCATCATGCTTCAGGTGCATCACGACGGCAAAGGCATTTGCGGGATTTTTACCCCTGATATTGCCGAGACCAAAGTGGTTCAGGTGAATGAATTTGCTCGCGCTCATGAGCATCCATTGATGTGTGTGATGGAGCCAAATGACGACTAAAACTTTGCAACCAGCATTGAGGTGATAAATGTTAGATAAAGAATTGGAACAGTCCTTAAATAAGGCTTTTCATAAGGCGCGCGAAAAGCGTCATGAGTTCATTACCATCGAACATTTGATGCTTGCCCTGTTGGATAACAAGGATGCGTTGGAAGTCTTGAAAGCCTGTGAAGTGAATCTTGGTACTTTGCGCACCGATTTAGAATCATTTGTGGATAAAACCACGCCTTTGTTTTCTGAAGAAGATGTGGATTTTGAAATCCAGCCGACCATTGGTTTTCAGCGTGTTTTGCAAAGAGCAGTGTTTCATGTGCAATCCTCAGGCCGTGATTCGGTCACTGGTGCCAATGTTTTGGTGGCCATGTTTAGTGAACCAGAGTCTCAAGCAGTCTATTTATTATCTAAGCAGGACATTTCGCGCCTGGATGTGGTGAATTTTATTTCTCATGGCATTGGTAAATCTGAAGATGATTTGCAATTGGGTCATGATGATGAGGTTGACGAAGAATCAGAAGCGGTTGAAGAAGCAAGACCATTAGACCAATATGCGGTAAATCTGAACCAATTGGCACAAGATGGCAAAATTGATCCGCTGATTGGGCGTGCTTATGAGATTGAGCGAGTGGTTCAAATTTTAAGCCGTCGCCGTAAAAATAATCCTTTGCTTGTTGGCGAAGCGGGTGTTGGTAAAACCGCTATTGCCGAAGGTTTAGCAAAGCGAATTGTCGATCAAGCCGTGCCAGAAGTTATTGCCGATGCAGTGGTTTACAGCTTAGATTTAGGCGTTTTATTGGCGGGCACTAAGTACCGTGGCGACTTTGAAAAGCGCTTAAAAGCCGTGTTAGCTCAGCTCAAGAAAGAAACCAACGTTATCTTATTTATTGATGAAATTCACACCATAATCGGCGCTGGCGCAGCTTCGGGTGGTTCGATGGATGCTTCCAATTTGATCAAGCCAGTCTTGGCTAATGGCGATTTGCGCTGTATTGGCTCAACCACTTACCAAGAATATCGTGGTATTTTTGAAAAAGATCATGCCTTAGCGCGCCGCTTCCAAAAGATTGATATAAAAGAGCCGACCATTGATGAAACCATTCAAATTTTGGAAGGCTTGCAAGATCGCTATGAAAAGCATCATGGTGTTAAGTATCAGTCTGCAGCTTTAAAGGCAGCGGCTGAGTTAAGTGCAAAGTATATTACTGATCGTCAACTACCGGACAAAGCAATTGATTTGATTGATGAGGCTGGAGCACGACAAAGAGTTGTGCCCGAAGCGGAACGTAAGTCGGTGATTACGGCTTACGAGATTGAACAGGTTGTGGCCAAAGTGGCGCGCATTCCTGAGAAAACGGTTTCCACATCGGACAAAGAATTGCTGAAAAATCTTGAGCGTAATTTAAAGATGGTGGTGTTCGGACAAGACAAGGCTATTGACACCTTATCGGAAGCGATAAAGTTGTCGCGCGCAGGCTTAGGCCAAGAAAACAAACCTGTGGGCTCATTCTTATTTGCTGGCCCAACAGGTGTGGGTAAAACCGAGGTGACCAAGCAGTTAGCGCGCTTGATGGGCGTTGAGTTGATTCGTTTTGATATGTCGGAATACATGGAGCGGCATACGGTTTCGCGCTTGATTGGTGCGCCACCAGGTTATGTGGGCTACGATCAAGGCGGCTTATTAACCGAAGCGATCAATAAAAATCCGCACGCGGTACTATTGTTGGATGAAATCGAAAAAGCACATCCAGACGTTTTCAACTTGTTGTTGCAAGTGATGGATAACGGTACCTTGACTGATAATAACGGTCGTAAAGCTGACTTTAGAAATGTTGTATTAGTGATGACCTCAAACGCTGGCGCACAAGAGTTAGCCAAAGGCTCAATGGGCTTTAAAGGTCAGGATGATTATTCGCGCGACAATATCGAAGCGATTAACAAGACTTTCTCGCCTGAGTTTAGAAACCGTTTGGATTCTATTGTTTGGTTTAAAGCCTTGCCGCCAAAAGTTATTTTATCGATTGTTGATAAATTCTTAACTGAGTTACAAGGTCAGCTGGATGATAAGCAAGTGAACTTGCACGTTAATGATGCAGCTCGCCAGCACCTTGCTGATATTGGCTACGATATTCGTATGGGCGCACGCCCCATGGAGCGGATCATCAGCGATAGCATTCGTAAGCCATTGGCCAATGAATTGTTATTTGGTGACTTGACTCAAGGTGGGGATGTGTACGTCAGCTTAGTGAACGGCAAGCTGGATATCCGAATTGAGCCACATCGTGAAAAACTACCTGCTAGTGCAGATGTCGAATAAATCTAAAAGCAATAAAAAAGGCACTCAATGAGTGCCTTTTTTACTTAATGATCAAATCATTAATGGCAAAGAAGTATTAACGTGCGCGGAAGGTAATTCTACCTTTTGATAAGTCATACGGGCTGATTTCAACAGTTACCGTATCGCCAGTTAAAATACGAATATAGTTTTTACGCATTTTTCCAGAAATATGCGCAGTTACTACGTGACCATTTTCAAGTTCAACTCGAAACATGGTATTGGGTAGAGTTTCCAGCACTTTGCCTTCTAACTCAATTACATCTTCTTTTGCCATATAAATTCTATACCTTTGTAGCCTAACAAGTTTGCCTTTGGTTTTGCCCAATGGCATTGACTATGTGTTCAAAAAACGCGCGTATAATGCACTATTTGACCAATAATCGCAAAGTATTTTAGCCAAAATAGCTGAATCGGGGCTGAATTAGCGGAAAAAGCGCTTAGACTCAAGATTTATCGAATGGCTGCCAACGGTTGTTCACAAAAACCTCGGCGGGTTGATAGTGGCTTTTATAGCTCATTTTGCCACAGTTTTGGATGTAATAACCCAAGTAGCAATAAGGCATTTTCTGTCTCTGACACAGTTCGATGGTTTTTAAGATGAGATACACGCCAAGGCTTTTATAGCGGCTTTCGAGATCAAAAAAGGAATAGACCGCTGATAAGCCGTCGTCGAGAATATCCAAAGCCATTACTGCTACTAGATTGCCATCAGGATCTTTGGCTTTTAGCAGCAGTGTATCGCACCATTCGGAAAACAAAAATTCATCATATTGTTGAAACGAAGGCGGGTACATGTCGCCATCTTGGTGTCTGCTGCAAATGTATTTTTCATACAGCTCGTAATCTTCCGCGTTGGCTTTGGCCGTGGCCAATTCGGTGCGCAATTCGGATAAGTTTTTTAAGATGCGTTTTTGCGACTTGGATGGCGTGAAGCTTTGGCTGATCACGCGATAAGTCCAACAAGCGTTGCAAGCGTTGCACTGCGGTCGATAAACATGATTGCCGCTGCGGCGAAAGCCTAAGCGGCTCAAAGCCGAGTAAAGATTGTTGTCAAAGTCCATGCTCGGATCGGCAAATACCGAGATCGAGGTTTGATCCTCTAAATAACCGCAAGCGTGCTCAGGCCCTGCATAGAGCTTTATGTGCTGAGTATCTTTTTGCTTGTCGGTCATAACAGGATACTAAAAATACCACTACCAATCTCTAAGTTCTGTTTCTACTTTAAACAAATCTTGTGGTTGCTGCCAGTTTCTGTGTGTATCCAAAAGTTGCAGAAAATTATCACGACTGATATCCACTGCGCCCAATGAATACAAATGCTCATTGGGCACTTGGCAATCGATCAGGATGAACCCCGCCTGTTTTAGATAATGCGTTAAATGGGCTAAGGCAATTTTAGAAGCATCAGGAGCTAGGCTAAACATGGACTCACCAAAGAAAAACTTACCCAAACTAACGCCATAAAGCCCGCCAACGAGTTGATTGTCTGAGTCATAAACCTCTACTGAATGAGCAAAGCCTTGTTGATGCAGATTGATATAAGCCTGCTGCATTTCGGGCAAAATCCAAGTTTCTGCTTGCTTGGCTCTGGGCAGGGAGCAACTGCTTATAACTTGTGAAAAATTGGTATTGAGTCGAACGCTAAAGTCACCTTTTTTTAGTTTGCGCTTTAGCGACTTAGAAATATGGATAGGCGTTTCATCGGTGAGGTTAAAGACGCAGCGCGGATCGGGTGACCACCATAATATTGGTTCGCCTTCGCAAAACCAGGGAAAAATGCCATGTCGGTAGGCTTGAATCAGTCGCTCAGTAGATAAGTCGCCGCCAATCGCCAATAAACCATTTGGCTCATCTTGGGCAAACTCAATCGGCGGAAAGCCGATGAATTCATTGAGTTGATATAAAGGCTTATCCATGAATAAAGCAAAATCAAGGTTACTTTGAGCCTTATAATATCAGAACTAATGGCTTTGACCATGCGCCTCAGGTAAGCTGGCGATATATTTTTTAACATGAGTCATTAATGAGTTTTAAGTCTCTTAATTTGCTGCCTGAGCTGTTAGAAGCCATTAAGCAGCAAGGGTACGACAAACCTTCGCCAATACAATTAAAAGCCATTCCAGAAGTTCTAAAAGGTCGCGATTTAATGGGCGCGGCACAAACGGGAACGGGTAAAACGGCGGGCTTTACTTTGCCTATTTTGCAGCTATTAGCGGATGGCGAGAGGGCAGGCGCTAATGCGACTCGTGCATTAATTTTAGTGCCAACGCGCGAGCTCGCAGCGCAAGTGGGCAAAAGTGTTGAAACCTATGGCAAGCATTTGCGCTTGAGTTCCATGGTGGTGTTTGGTGGCGTCAAAATTAATCCACAAATGATGCGCCTAAGAAAAGGCGTGGATATCTTAATTGCTACTCCCGGCCGCTTATTGGATTTGCATGAAAAAAATGCGGTTAAATTTAACCAGCTTGAAATCTTAGTCTTGGATGAAGCTGATCGCATGCTGGATATGGGCTTTATCCATGACATAAAGCGGGTGCTAAAAATTCTGCCTGAGAAACGTCAGAACCTGATGTTTTCGGCGACTTTTTCCGACTCGATCCGAGCCTTGGCCAAGACCATTGTTAATGAGCCGGTGGAAGTTTCAGTAAGCCCGCCAAATGCCGCCGCCAAAAGCGTTAAGCAGTGGTTACATCCTGTAGATAAAAAACAAAAATCAGCTTTGTTGATTGAGTTAATTCAAGAACATCAATGGCATCAAATTTTAGTATTTGTTAGAACCAAACATGGTGCTAATAAACTGGTAAAGCAGCTAAATGCCGCGCGGATCCAATCATTGGCGATTCATGGCAATAAAAGCCAGGGCGCGCGGACTAAAGCGCTCGCGGATTTTAAAGCCAATAAAATACAAGCGCTAGTCGCCACCGATATCGCAGCGCGCGGGATTGATATTTCGGGTTTGCCACAAGTGGTAAATTTTGATTTACCCAATGTTGCTGAAGATTATGTGCATCGTATTGGTCGCACGGGCAGGGCTGGGGCGCAAGGTCAAGCGGTATCCTTGGTTAGTGCCGATGAAATCAAACAGTTGCAAGACATAGAGCAACTGATCCAAAAACATATTGAGCGTGAATATGTGGGTGGTTTTGAACCAAGTCATGAAGTGCCTCAATCTAAACCAATTAAGCCGCCAAAAGCGAAGAAGCCTAAAAAGCCAAAGAAACCGAAACAGACTAAGCAGCAAGTTGCTAATGGTGAACCCGCTAAAAAACAGTCACAGAAGCAATCAGTAAAGTCGCAAGCAAAGACCAATAAGAAGGGCAAAGGCAAAGTTAACAAAAGTAAACGCAAAGCTGGTAGCCGCCAATCTTCTGCTCAAAATCCTTGGCAAGGCTCAACAAAAAATAAAACCTCAAAAAAGAGTAATTAACAATGCCAAAGATTGGAGTTTTTGTTGACGTACAAAATATTTATTACACCACTCGAGATGCTTATGGGCGATCGTTTGATTATCGAAAGTTTTGGCAAAGATTGACTCAGCAAGGCGACATCGTTATTGCTAATGCTTATGCGATAAAATCAAACCAAGATAGCCAAATAAAGTTTCAAGATGCACTTAAACACATTGGTTTTGAGGTAAAGCTAAAGCCTTTTATTCAACGCAGTGATGGCTCAGCAAAAGGTGATTGGGACGTTGGCATTAGCGTTGATATTATGAAAGCTGCGGCGCGCGGCGATATTGAACGAATGATTTTATTGTCGGGCGATGGTGATTTTGACTTTTTATTAAAATCCATTCGCGAAGATTTTAATCTGATTTCAGAAGTCTATGGGGTTGAGTCATTAACCGCCCAATCACTAATTAACACTGCAGATTATTATCATCCCATCGATCCAACTTATATCATTACTAACTGATTCGTTTGATTCGGTATTTTCGCCCTTTAATCTTTTCATCGCTGAGCTTCCTAAACGCCGTTTCCACCAATTTTCTTGAGATAGCAACATAAGCCCAATTAGCAGCGACCTTGATTTTGCCCACATCATCGCCTGAAATTTGTTGGCAATTGGTAAGCACTCCTAAAATATCACCAGGACGAATTTTATTTTTTTTGCCGCCACTGATTTGCAAGGTGGCCATAGGTGCTTTATAGCCAGGTTGTTTTAATAACTGTAAATCTGGAAGTTTGTTGGCTTCAATTTTAATGCCTAAATGTTCGCCAAGACGATTAATCTTGAAGTGTTCCTTTTCAGAAAATAAAGAGCAGGCCATGCCGCTTTTGCCTGCGCGTCCCGTTCTACCGATACGATGAACATGAGTTTCTGGATCGCTAGCGGTATGATAATTAATTACTAAATCTAGGGCTTCGATATCTAAGCCTCTGCCTGCAACATCAGTTGCCACTAAAATCGAAATGCTTTTATTGGCAAATTGGATCAGTGCTTGGTCTCGGTCAATTTGATCCAAATCACCATGCAACGCTAACACACTAAAGCCAAATTTTTTGAGCTCGCCAGCAACTTCTTTGACTTCTTTTTTTGTGTTACAGAAAATCACTGCCGAATCAGGACGCTGCTCCAATAAAATTAAACGCGCTGCAGTGAGTCGTTGCGCATCATCATTAACTTTATAAAAGATTTGCTGAATACTCGATTCTTCATCAGTTGAATCTACTTGAATCAACTTAGGAGTTTGCATGACTCTTTTAGTCATGGTTTCGATTTCAGCTGGGTAAGTAGCGCTGAATAGTAAGCTTTGGCGCTTTTTTGGTGCATAACCAATGATGCTATCAATCGAAGGTTGAAAGCCCATATCGAGCATGCGATCGGCCTCATCGAGTACCAGCGTGGTCAATTGGTCAATATTCATAGTGCCAGCCTCTAAATGCTCTTCCACTCGACCAGGGGTACCAACCACAATGTGTACTCCGTTTTGCATAGAAGCGGTTTGAATCTTTTTAGGAATGCCGCCACAAACCACAATGACTTTAATGTTTGACATGCTTCTAGCCAATAATCTAATTTCTTCTGCGACCTGCTCGGCTAGTTCGCGAGTAGGGCAAAGCACCAGACTTTGAACATTAAAGTTCTTAACATCTAACTTATTTAAAATGCCTAAAGCAAAAGCGGCGGTTTTACCTGAGCCTGTTTTGGCTTGGCCAATCACGTCATCGCCATTGATAATTGATGGCAGGCTTTGTGCTTGAATAGGTGTCATTTGCTGATAGCCAAGCGACTCCAGATTTTGCAGTAAATTACTATCGAGGGGAATATTTTTAAAGCTCTGCTCAGACATCTGGACTCTCAATTGGCAATGAAAAATTAATAGCTTTGTTGCTATGTGACTATTATCTCTTGTTATTTATTTAAAAGCGAGTTTAGAGGTTATGTCTAGAGTATTAATTGATATAAGTGGCAATCAATCTTACGGCCTTGGACTAAAGCCATCTCAGGATGCAGCTTTGTGGCTTTAAATCCAAACTTACTTAAAACACTGGCTGATGCGGGGTTTTCGATGGACACAAAAGCGGAAATTCCGTTTAGGTTAAATTCGTTTTTAGCAATTCTTAGAATTTCCTTAGTGGCAAAAGTCGCAACGCCTTTGCCTGAGGCTTTTTTAGAAACGCGATAGCCAATCGTGTCATAGCCATTGTTGGCTAGACGGAGATTTGTTCTTGCTAAAATTTTGCCAGATTTATCTTTAATTAATGCAGGATACATTTGCTTTTGTTGAAATAAATCTAAGAAGTGATTTATTTGGGCTTTGACTGAGTTGATATCATAAAAGTCGTCTGCACGTTTTTCGATGGTGGCTTCAAACCAGTCGCGGTTTTCTAGCTCGAATGCTAGCAAAGCTTCTGTATCTTCAAGGGTCAAGAGGCAAAACTTCATCAATATTCCAAACAATAAAAAGGGCGGTTATGCCGCCCTTGATTTAGACTATAGATTTACTGGTCTAAGTATTTTTCAGCATCCAGCGCGGCCATACAACCAGTACCAGCCGAAGTAATCGCCTGACGATAGATATGATCCGAAACATCACCAGCGGCGAATACGCCTTCTACGCTAGTGGCTGTAGCATTTCCTTCGGTGCCAGACTTAACAACGATATAACCATCTTTCATTTCTAACTGACCTTGGAAAATGTCGGTATTTGGCTTATGACCGATCGCGATGAAGCAACCTTGTAATTCTAATTCTTCAATCGAATCATCTAAAGTCGACTTGATGCGAATACCCGTCACGCCCATATCGTCACCCACCACTTCTTCTAAAGTACGGTGCAAATGCAAAGTGATATTGCCGTCTTTGGCTTTAGCGCGCAGTTTATCTTCTAAGATTTTCTCAGAACGGAATTCGTCACGGCGGTGGATCAAGTGAACTTCTGCCGCAATGTTTGATAAATAAAGTGCTTCTTCAACCGCAGTGTTGCCGCCGCCAACCACAGCAACTTTTTGATTTCTATAGAAAAAACCGTCGCAAGTAGCGCAAGCTGATACACCTTTACCCATAAAGGCTTCTTCTGATGGCAAACCTAAATATTTAGCCGAAGCACCAGTACAGATAATCAATGCATCACAAGTGTAAGTGCCTGCATCGCCAGTTAAAGTATATGGTTTTTGTTTTAAATCAACCGTGTGAATATGGTCGAAAATCATTTCCGTGCCAAAGCGCTCAGCGTGTTTTTGCATGCGCACCATCAAATCTGGGCCTTGCACGCCTTCATGATCGCCTGGCCAGTTGTCTACGTCAGTAGTGGTAGTTAATTGGCCACCTTGTTGCATGCCTGTGATAACCACAGGTTCAAGATTTGCACGAGCCGCGTAAACCGCAGCGCTATAGCCTGCAGGGCCAGAACCTAAGATTAGGCAACGAATATGACGAGCATCGCTCATAAATGATCTCCGAACTAGAACAGTATTATTTTGATGGAAGTGATTGTATGGGCTCAGGAGTTAAAAATAAACCCAAGCCAGTGGATTAATTGCAGCTATAGAAAATATCAATGGCTTCCATAGTAAAGCTATAAGTGGGATTAACTAGAAGTGCGGCTTTAGCAAGCCGATTGGTTCTCTTTCACGTACTCATAAGACTCTTTGATCACTTGGCGAAGGACTTTTTCATCTACATCTTCGAGCTTATTGATATACAAGCAAGCGACACTTGTTTTGCATTTGCCTAGTTTATCCAGTAGTTCAGGGCGTTTTTTAAAGCCATCCATGATGTACAAAGTCAGGTTTTGTTTGCGTGGCGAGAAGCCCGTATAAAACCAATCACCGGCGCAACCCGACTTGGTTTGATAGGGATAGCGACCAAAACCGACAATCGAGTCGCCCCACATCACAGGCTGTTCGCCAGTGATTTCGCTCATCATTTCAAGCATTGTCAGGCCATCAGCACGTCTTTTCTTATGTTCTACGCCATTTAAAAAGTCCAATACACTGGCATCGTTGGGTTGGGTTTTGTTCTCTCTAGCCATTAGCTGCTCCTATGCAAATGCTCGTATAAATTAGCTGCGTTATTCTAAATTACCAAGACCAGCCAAAATTGTCTAACCAGTTGAAATTAGGACGATAATTGCTTTACTTTTAGACAAAATACTGTATCGTGCTAGTTGCTGGTTAATGTAACAGCTATGTAAGATTTTAATGTTCGACGGTACTAGGAAGATCCTCCAGGCTCACAAGCCAAAATGATTGTCCAAAGTTAGTAGCACGCTTTAATATCGTAATAGTAGTGTCATTAGTGTTCAGTAAAATACGCCGACTTTGGCAACAGATTTAAATAAGCGATATACGCTTGGAGATATAATATGTCAGCAATCACTGGTACTGTTAAATGGTTTAACGACTCTAAAGGTTTTGGTTTCATCGAGCAAGAAGGTGGCGAAGATGTTTTCGTACACTTCCGTGCTATTCAAGGTGACGGTTTCAAGAGCTTGAACGAAGGTGAAAAAGTTCAGTTCGAAATCGAGCAAGGCCCTAAAGGTGCACAAGCTGCAAACGTTGTTAAGCTATAATTCTTTATTGAATTAAATAGTTTAAGAATTGTTGAAAAGCCGTTGCTCTTGTTAAGAGCAGCGGCTTTTTTTAGTTTACTATTATTGATTGCTTAGTGACTTAAAATCGTCCATCAATTTAGCTTTATATTCACCTTCTTCTTGATATCTCTTTATAGAAGCTACCCAAACATAATCAGGCTCTTCTATAATTTTTTTCAGCAATATATTTATATGTGGAAATGTTAGTAAATTAAGAGCATCGCTTAATGGTAACCACTTAATGGATTCAATACTATTAGGCAGCTTCGGCTGGTCTTCCAGTTTATTGCTTACGTAAAAATACCTATCAGAAATGACTTCGTGTCTGGTTAATTTAAGTTTGCCTCGCAAAGTCGGCTTGCTTATTGTTAAACCATACTCGGAAGCTAGATCCATCATTTTTTTATTTATAAGTTTAGGGTCACTTTCATAAAAGCCTGGTGTCACCCAAAAATTAGTATTCTTAATCTTCACTAACAAGATATTTTGCTCTGAATCCAATACTATCAACCTGTGAAAATCTTTAGGGGTATTGCCATAACTGAGATTTGTAAATAGTAATAAAGATAATGCTAGTAATCGATATTTTGACATGATCGAATAAGTGGGAAATTATATTTGTGAGGATAATAAGTTAACAAGTAATAAGAATCAAAAGGTATGTTGTTTCAAAATAATACTGAACAATAAAAAACGCCACATTAAGTGGCGTTTTCAATCAAAAGTTAAGCTAAAACTTAAAGCCCTAAAGCTGCTTTAGGTTCAACATAATCAAAACCTAAGTTTTCAGCAACAGACTTCTCAGTTACTTTACCGCGGTAAACGTTTAAACCATTCAATAAATGCTCATCAGAAGCTAAAGCAATCTTATAGCCTTTGTTAGCGATATCGATAATAAATGGCAAGGTTGCATTGTTCAGTGCAAATGTTGAAGTCCTTGGAACTGCGCCTGGCATATTGGCAACACAATAGTGAACCACATCATCAACGATGAAAGTTGGCTCGGCGTGTGTGGTTGGGTGTGAAGTTTCAAAACAACCACCTTGGTCAATGGCAACATCCACTAATACTGCACCTGGCTTCATTTTCTTAACCATGTCAGCAGTGACTAATTTCGGAGCAGCTGCGCCTGGGATCAATACGCCGCCAATCACTAAGTCAGCAGAAGTCACATGTCGTTCTAATGACTCATGGCTTGAGTAAACGGTTTCTACTTGAGTGCCGAATTCTGCATCGATACGACGAAGTACGTCTACGTTACGGTCAAGCACGATAACGCGCGCACCCATACCAACCGCCATTTTAATAGCGTTAGTACCCACAACACCGCCACCAATAACCACAACTTTAGCAGGTGATACGCCAGGAACGCCGCCCAGTAACATGCCACGGCCGCCATTGGATTTTTCAAGGCATTCGGCGCCTGCTTGGATGGACATGCGACCAGCCACTTCCGACATAGGAGCTAATAGGGGTAGTCCACCGGAACGGCTGGTCACAGTCTCATACGCGATACACACAGCGCCGGATTTCACCAAATCTTGTGTTTGTGGTAAATCAGGTGCTAAGTGCAGATAAGTGAATAGAATCTGGCCATCTTTTAAGCGCGCACGCTCTTCAGCCAAAGGCTCTTTCACTTTCACAATCATGTCTGCTTGTGCAAAAACTTCCTCAGCAGACGAGACAACGGTTGCGCCAACGGCTTCATAGTCAGCATCAGTAAAGCCGATACCGCTACCAGCGTCATGCTCAACCACAACCTGGTGTCCATGCGCAATTAATTCGCGCACACTGCCAGGAACCATACCTACCCGGTACTCATGATTTTTAATTTCTTTAGGTACCCCTATCAACATAATCTTATTCTCCAATATGATGATAATTTCAAAATCTCTCTATCAGCTAGCCTAATAGAGAGTTGCGCTATTATATTCCTAGTTTTGCAGTTTTATTTGCTAAAGATTGCTTATTTGTAGTATAAAAAACTAAATAAATGCTATTTGTGGTAGTTTAAACTTTGAAAACACAAAATGCCAGCAAGCAAATACTGGATCGAATTGATTTGCGGATCTTGAATGAACTGCAGACCAATGGTCGTATTTCGAATGTGGAGTTGGCGAAAAAAGTCGGTTTGAGCGCAACGCCTTGTTTGGAAAGGGTGAAGCGGTTGGAAGCCAATGGTTTTATTGAAGGCTATAGCGCCCGTCTAAATCCTATGAAATTATCCGCTTCCTTGCTGGTTTTTGTGGAGATCCGATTATCGCGAACTTCGCCCGATGTATTCGAAGATTTTAAGCAAGCGGTAACCGATTTGCCGATGATTTTAGAGTGTCATCTAGTTTCGGGTGACTTTGATTATCTATTAAAAGCTCGCGTGGCCGACATGAAAGCCTATCGAAAATTACTTGGCGAAACGCTATTGACTTTGCCGGGGGTGAGCGCCTCGCGCTCTTACATGGTGATGGAAGAGGTTAAAGAAAGCCATAACTTGCCTATTTCTGTATAACTGTAGAGCGAGTTCTTGGGTATTGGCTGAAGAATGCGTAGAATAGCCTAAAAATAAAGGTATTAATTTAGTGACACAAGCAACCAAAAAAACACAACAAGAGCCAGAAGCAAAGGCCTTATTACGAAAACGACTGAGCGAAGGTGGCATGATTTTGCTGGTGACGCTGGGTATTTTTTTATTGTTGGCGTTAGTTTCTTATAACCATAACGACCCCGGTTCTTTCACCAATGGCAATGGCCAGCGAGTGCAAAACTTAGCGGGCAAATCGGGCGCTTGGTTTGCCGATTTCTTTTTGCATTTGTTTGGTTATCTAGCCTATTTGGTGCCGCTCATTGTCGGCTATTTTGGCTATTTAGTTTATTCTGGCCGCAAAATCGAAGATTCACACCCAAAAAGTTTCTGGCTGGTTAAAGGCGCAGGTTTGCTGATGGCGATTTTGGCGGGCGCAGGTTTATCGAGCCTCCATTTCTTCGACCCTAGCGTTCAACCGAGTTATTCTTCGGGCGGCATTTTAGGTCAGTCACTAATTTCAGGTATTCTCGAAGGCTTAGGTCTTTATGGCACTACGCTAGCGTTATTAGCGGTTTTCTTATCAGGCTTAACCCTATTTATGGGCATTTCTTGGATGAAGCTGATGGACCGTACTGGTGAGTTAACGGTCAATGGCTGGCAAAAACTAAGAGAATGGTTTGCCGCCTTCAAAGAAAAGCGCGCGGAACAAAAAGAAGTCAAGCAAACGGTGATCAAGCGCCAAGAAACCTTTGCTCAAGAAAAGGCCAAAACGGAAGCGCGTCAGCCGGTAAAAATTGAGCCTAAAGTTGCGCCATTAACGCCGAGCAAGAAAGTTGAAAAAGCCCAAGCCAAGAAAAAACAAAAGCCATTGGATTTGGGCAAAGACTTTGATGGCCCAGTAACGCCCATGCCAGAAGTAGAGTTACTGGATGCACCAGAACCGCCTAAATATTCGGTTTCAGCAGAAGCGCTGGAAGCCATGTCGCGCTTGCTGGAATTAAAACTTAAAGATTTCGGAGTGGAAGTGCAGGTGATGGAAGTTCATCCGGGGCCTGTGATCACGCGCTTTGAGATTGACTTGGCGCCAGGCGTAAAGGTCAGCAAAATCACCAACTTAGCTCAGGATCTGGCACGATCTTTGTCTACCGTTTCGGTGCGCGTGGTTGAGGTAATTCCTGGTAAAACCTATGTTGGCATCGAAATTCCCAACGAAAATCGCGAAATCGTTCGACTAAGAGAAGTGATTGCATCCGAAGCCTTCGATAAATCAAAAGCGCCGCTTTCTATGGCTTTGGGTAAAGATATTGCGGGCAATCCGATTGTGGTCAATATGGCGAAAATGCCGCACTTGATGGTGGCGGGTACTACTGGCTCTGGTAAATCGGTCGGTGTAAACGCCATGATTATCAGTATGCTGTATAAAGCTACGCCTGAAGATCTGCGCATGATCATGATTGACCCGAAAATGCTGGAATTAAGCGTTTATGAGGGCATTCCGCACTTGTTGTGCGAAGTGGTAACCGACATGAAAGATGCGGCTAATGCCTTGCGTTGGTCAGTGGGTGAAATGGAGCGTCGCTATCGTCTTATGTCAGCGATGGGGGTTAGAAACCTGGCGGGCTTTAATAAGAAAGTTGTTGATGCCATCGATAAAGGCGAGCCAATTCCCGATCCATTATGGCAACCAACCGATGGCCTTGAAGAAGAGGCGCCAACACTAGAAAAGCTACCTTCGATTGTGGTGGTGATTGATGAGCTAGCTGACATGATGATGATCGTTGGTAAGAAAGTAGAAGAGTTAATTGCTCGAATTGCGCAGAAGGCGCGTGCCGCAGGTATTCACTTAATTCTGGCGACGCAAAGGCCATCGGTTGATGTGATTACGGGTTTGATTAAAGCCAATATTCCATCACGTATGGCATTCCAAGTTTCTTCGAAAATTGACTCTAGAACCATTTTGGATCAAACGGGTGCTGAGCAATTACTTGGTATGGGTGATATGTTGTATTTGCCAGGCGGAACCAGTATTCCAACTCGTGTGCACGGCGCTTTTGTAGATGATGATGAAGTGCATCGTGTAGTTGAAGATTGGAAACGACGTGGTGAGCCAGATTACTTAGATGCGATTGTTCAAGGCACCAGCGAAGTACCTGTTCCAGGAATGCCGGGCATGGCTGGCGAAGAGGATAGCGAGCAAGATGAACTCTTCGACCAAGCGGTTGCAATAGTGACTGAGTCGAGAAGGGCGTCTATTTCGGGTATTCAGCGTAGATTAAAAATTGGCTATAACCGTGCTGCAAGAATGGTGGAAGCGATGGAAGCGGCAGGGATAGTGAGTGAGATGGGTTCGAATGGGACAAGAGAAGTTTTAGCTCCAGCACCACCCAAGGATTAAGCTAGCTTGACTCGTAACTACTTTGTTAAAGAAGATATTTTTCAATACCCATTTACTGGAGTAAACTCCGTCTGAAAAAAATCTTCTTTGCCTCGTATTTACTTCGACGCTAACGCTTAATCGGAGCTAACTTAAAAAATGCCGCTCAAATGACAAAAATCAGGATTTCTTGAAGGCGGATGCTTAGTTGTAGAAATGCACAAGGTGATACATTAAGCCCCAATTCAGTTTAAAAAGGCTATAAAATAACTAAGATTATATATAGCAGAGAATCTACTGCTAAGGTTTTGAAATGATTAAGAATTTAATAAAAACTGCGCTTGTGAGTGTTTTGGGTTTTGCATCAGTGAGTCTGTTTGCAGGAGCGGCGGAAGATTTGCAGTTGAAGCTGTCGAAAATTGAGTCTATGCAGGCTAATTTTTCGCAGATTGTGATTGATGAGTTGGGAACTGAGCTGGATAACTCTAAGGGTAGTTTTCAAATTGAGCGCCCCAAGAAATTCAAGTGGATCGTTAGTGAGCCTTATGAGCAAGAGATCATTTCTGATGGCGTGAATTTGTGGCAGTTCGATAAGGATATTGAGCAGATCAATGTGTCAAACTTAGACGATTCTTTTGATAATTCCCCAGCGGCTTTATTGAGTAATGCTGGTGATACTTTGGTGAATGATTATTTGATTGCGCAAGTACAAGACGATGTAGCTGGAAGTGTGATTTTCCATTTGCGCCCAAAGTCGGAAGAGTCGCTATTTGAGTCGATGTTAATGGAGTTTAAGGGCGATGAATTTGTGGCTTTTCAGGTTAAAGATAACTTAGGTCAGGCCACCATCGTGGAGTTCAGTGAGCAGCAATATAACCAAAAATTGCCCGAGGATTTTTTCAAGTTTGTACCACCAGTGGGCATGGATTTAATTGATTCGCGTAACAGTATTATTGAAGCAGGAGTTGATTTGACTAAGCCACCAACACTGCCTATTGATAATTAATTTGTATGAGCCAGCAATCCAACCTTTTTCAAGAGTCTAATGTTTATATACCTTTGGCCGATCGGATGCGGCCAAATTCTCTTGAGGGTTATGTTGGCCAAGAACATTTATTAGCGGAAGGCAAACCGCTTCGTCAAGCCATTGATTCAAAACGACCATTTTCGTTAATTTTCTGGGGTCCGCCTGGCACAGGCAAAACCACTTTAGCCCGATTGATTGCGCATAATTCCAATGCGCATTTTATTACCATTTCTGCAGTTCTGGCTGGCGTCAAAGATATTCGCGCGGCGGTGGAAGAAGCCAAACAATATCAGTCGCAAGGTAAGCAAACCATTTTATTTGTGGATGAAGTGCATCGCTTTAATAAAGCCCAGCAAGATGCGTTTTTACCGTTTGTGGAAGATGGCACTGTGACCTTTATTGGTGCGACCACCGAAAATCCGTCTTTTGAACTCAATAACGCTTTGTTATCGCGGGCGCGAGTATTTGTATTAAAAGATTTATCCCATCAGGCGCTTTCTGAATTAATTGACCATGCGCTTACGGATAAAGAAAAAGGCTTGGGTGAATTCGAAATTAGCATAGATGATGGATGTAAAAGCATTCTGATCGAGGCTGCTGATGGTGATGGTCGTCGTTTATTGAATTTCTTGGAAATTGCTAGCGAGTTGGCCATGGCTCAAGAGCAACCTTGGGCGGTTGATCAGCAAGTTTTGGAAGAGACTCTTACCCAGTCATTGAGACGTTTTGATAAAGGTGGTGAGCACTTTTATGATCAAATCTCGGCATTGCATAAGTCAGTGCGCGGCTCTAATCCCGATGCGGCGCTGTATTGGTTTTGCCGGATGCTCGATGGTGGCGTCGATCCTTTGTATGTGGCACGGCGCGTGGTACGCATGGCCAGTGAGGATATTGGCAATGCCGACCCACGTGGATTAACCATTGCCTTAAATGCTTGGGATGTTCAAGAGCGACTGGGTAGCCCCGAGGGGGAGCTGGCGATAGCTCAGGCCCTGACTTATTTGGCTTGCGCCGCTAAAAGTAATGCGGTTTATACTGGCTACAAAGCTGCTATGGCTGATGTGAAGTCTGATCCTACTTATGAAGTCCCCATGCATATTCGTAACGCTCCCACTAAGCTGATGAAAGATTTGGACTATGGCGCTGGCTATCGCTATGACCATGATGAGCCGGAAGCCCATGCCGCAGGGCAAAGGTATTTTCCAGAAGAAAAGGGCGAAACCGAATATTATCAGCCAGTTGATAGAGGTTTAGAGAAGAAAATTGCGGAGAAGCTCAATTGGATAAGACAAAGAAATCGACAACATGACTCCAAACAATAAAGAACTTTATAGATATATAGATGAGATACTGTTTTATAAATGGGATCCAATAGGTATATCTGATGAAATCTTTGGTAGAGATGAGTATTACAGTTATGCTGCTAAAGTCTACTCCATGGTTAGAAACGGAGCTGAACAAAAAGAAGTAATCCAATATCTTGCATTCATTGAGGGCGACTATATGGGGTTTGGCGTTGCAAATAAGGCACGAATTGAAAAAGTAGTAAACTTGATCTCTACTGCAAGAAGTTCATTACAGGAAGTGCAAACCAAGAGTTAATATGTTCACATTAGTTGCCAGTATCGGAATCGGCGGCGCTTTAGGCGCGCTAACTCGGTTTCAAATTAAAGAATGGTCAGTCACGAAATTTGGCGATGAAGTCTATTGGGGAACCTTAATTGCCAATGTGATTGGTTGCTTTGTCGCGGGCTTTTTGCTGACCTTTTGGCAAGAGTCCAATGTCTCAATCAACCTAAAGCAAGGTGTGATGATTGGCTTTTTGGGCGCTTTAACCACTTTTTCTACCTTTTCTGTAGAAGCACTTTTACTCTTCCAGCAGCAACAATACCAAAAAGCCTTACTGTATATTGCTTCAAACCTGCTGATTTGTCTGTTTATGGTCTTTGTTGGCGCATGGCTTGGTGATAGAATAGCCAGCTAATTTTGACTAAGCCCAAAGGGGCGATCCAAATGCTTGACCCAAAATTACTGAGAACTGATATCGAAGCTGTTGCAGCTAACTTAGCCAAGCGTGGCTACGAGCTGGATGTTGCTGCGTACAACAAACTTGAAGAAGAGCGTAAGCAAATTCAAATTGAAACCCAAGAATTGCAAAACTTGCGTAATTCCAGTTCTAAATCCATTGGTCAAGCCAAAGCGCGCGGCGAAGATATTCAGCCATTACTCGATAAAGTTGCTGATTTAGGCGCGAAATTGGATGCTGCTAAAACTCGCCAAACCGAAATTATGGCGCAGCTTGATGATATTCATTATGGCATGCCAAACCTTTTGGATGACTCCGTACCATTTGGTAAAGACGAAAACGACAATGAAGAAATTCGTCGTTGGGGTTCGCCACGCGAGTTTGACTTTGAGATTAAAGACCATGTGGAAGTGGGCGAGGCTTTAGGCGGTTTAGATTTTGCCAATGCTGCCAAAATCTCTGCTAGCCGTTTTATTATCAAGAAAGGCATGGTGGCGAAGTTACACCGTGCTTTGATTCAGTTCATGTTGGATTTGCATACCGAAGAACATGGCTACGAAGAAGTTTATGTGCCTTATATGGTTAATGCTGAGTCGTTGACGGGCACTGGTCAGCTGCCAAAGTTTGACGAAGACTTATTCAAAGCTCAAGGCAAAAATCAAGACGATCGTCCGCTGTATATGATCCCAACGGCGGAAGTCCCTGTGACTAATATGGTACGTGACGAAATCTTGGATGCTGACGTTTTACCTCTGCAATATACCGCTCATACGCCATGTTTCCGCAGTGAGGCGGGTTCTTATGGCCGTGATGTGCGCGGCTTGATCCGTATGCACCAGTTTGAAAAAGTGGAGTTGGTGCATATCACCAAGCCTGAAGACTCTATGCAAGCGTTAGAGAACTTGATTTCTCATGCTGAAAAAGTACTTCAGTTGCTAGAACTTCCCTATCGAGTAGTAAACCTTTGCTCTGGCGATATTGGCTTTGGTGCTACTAAGACTTATGACATCGAAGTTTGGCTGCCAAGCCAAGATACCTATCGTGAGATTTCATCGTGTAGTAATACCAATGATTTTCAAGCGCGTCGAATGCAAGCTCGCTGGCGTAATCCTGAGACGGGTAAGCCTGAATTAGTACACACCTTAAATGGCTCTGGCCTAGCTGTTGGCCGTACTTTGGTAGCGATTTTAGAGAATTATCAACAAGCTGATGGCTCGATTGAAATACCGCAAGTACTAAAGAAATACTTCTAACCTACAATTTGCCAATAAAAGGGGCTTGATCTTAGCCTCTTGTCCTTACAGAATGGACAAATGTTGAATAATGATGAATTCCAATGTTTGTCCGTTTTATTTCCTTATCGTTTTTAATTTTAGTGCTTGCTGCTTGTTCAAAAGAGCAGTTGGTGACCGAAAAGCCTGCAAAACAGGCAATGACTCAAGATAATTCCCTTATAATTCAGCTCAATCAACAAGTTATCGCTGATAATTTGCAAATCGAGTTTATGCAGATGTCAGGTGATTCACGCTGTGCCAAAGGCGTGCAGTGTGCATGGGCTGGTAATGCACAGGCCATCTTTTTAGTCACTACCGATGCTGCCGCTCAAACCTTGGCGTTAAATACCCATGGTGGTGAAAAATACCCCAAGTCGGCCATAGTGGCTGGGTATGAAATCACCCTAGAGGATATACAGCCTTACCCTGCAACCAATATCAAAATTGACCCAAGCCAGTATGTGGCGAAAATTTCGGTGAAAAAGTCAGATAAAAAGGTCATGGGTAGAGTGATTATTGATGTTCGCACACAAGAAGAGTATCAAGCAGGTCATTATCCTGATGCGGTTAATTTAAATTTCGAGACCATTGATGCCACTATCCATAGTTTAGATTTACCAAAAGATACGCAGATTTATGTGTATTGCCGTAGTGGTCGCCGCTCTGGAATTGCCAAAACCATGTTGGAAGAACAAGGGTTTACCAATGTGATTAATGGGATTAATCAAGGCGAGCTGCATAAAACCTTAGGCACTGCGCCAAAAATGTAAATTAATAATTAAAGGAGCTTATTATGGGAAAAGCATTAGGCATCGGTGGCGTATTCTTTAAATCCAAAGATCGTGATGCGCTAGGGAAATGGTATAAAGAAACGCTAGGTTTTGAAATAGAGTCAACATATGGTGGCTCTAGCTTTATGCATGAAAAAGCGCCCAAAGGTGCCTGCACCGTGTGGGGGCCATTCAAAGAAGATACCGATTATTTTGAGCCCTCAAAGCAGTCGTACATGATTAATCTGATTGTTGATGATCTGGACGCTTGTTTGGAGCAAATCAAAGCCAATGGCGGCGAGCTAGTTGGTGAACCTTGTGCTGAATCCTATGGCAAATTTGCCTGGTTTATTGACCCCGAAGGCAACAAAATAGAACTCTGGCAAATCACCAATGACGGTTTTGATGGAGAGTCATAGTCATTTTATCTAACCTCTATTTGCTTAACAGGCGCTGCTTTATTTATAGTGCCGTCTGAATAATAACCAATAAACTCATAGATTGAGAGAGTCATGAAAAAAATATTATTAGTACTACTAGCATTATCATTATCTAGCTTTGCTAAAGCCGAAATCCCGGTTGAAACCTTTTTTAAGTTCCCGGATATTACTTCTGTAAGGATTTCACCCGATGGCAAGCACTTAGCTGCGACGGTTGAATCGGATGGAGAGAAGCGCCTAGCTATCGTTGATTTAAAAAACACAAAAATCAAAACCATATTTAATTTTAACAGCGATAACCGCCAAATCGGTCAATATGGATGGCTTAATAACGAGCGCGTTTATGCTCGCATGGAAAGAAAATATGGGCCATTAGCAACACCGTACCAAACAGGTTATATGTTTGCTGGCAATATAGATGGGAAAAGAAAAGCTCAACTTATGCCATTTACTCGCAACATGGGAAAGTCTCGAGACTTTGAGCAAGGTTTTACTATTATTGATATGCTGCCTAATGATGATAAGCATATTCTGATTTCTCTAAGAAATCGTGACTTTACCAGTGCCTATAAATTGAATGTCTACAAAGGCACTCGAAAAAAAATCGAGACAAGCCCTGAAAAAGGGGGATCTTTAATCACCGATCATTCGGGCAATGTTAGAGTTTCAAGTAGTTATCATATTGATGAAGATAAAATCAAGATACATTTAAAAGCTTCGCCAGATAGCGAGTGGAAATTTTTTAAAGAATACGATGCTAAAAAAATAGGCATTAACTTTATTTCATTTACCAAAGACAATCAAAAGGCTTTGGTAGAACTTCGAGAAAAGGGAAAGGCTCGAGGAATATACACCCTAGATTTAGTGACTGGTGAAGAAGAGTTGGTTAACGAAGTTTCTGGCGATGCTGATATATTCAGGTATGTTGTTGATAATGACGCAAAAACCCCTGAAGTGATAGGCATAAAACAAATGCCAGGCTTTGTAGAAACTAATTTCTTTGATAATAAACACTTAATAGCAAGAATTATCCGCTCTCTTAAACAGTCATTCCCGGGAGAAGAAGTTGAGATTTCAAATTATACCCAAGATGGTAAGACCGCGTTGGTTACTGTTTGGAGTGATAAAAATCCTGGTAGTTTTTATTTGTTTGATATGGAGAAGTATAAGCTGAACTTCTTGCTGCAATCTCGTCCATGGATTGATCGTAAGAAAATGGCTTCAATGAAACCTATCAGCTTTAATGCTCGCGATGGTTTAGAGATTCGAGGCTATTTAACGACTCCGAATGGTAAAGATAAAAACTTACCTATGGTTGTAGTAGTGCATGGCGGTCCGTATGGAGTGAAAGATAATTGGAGCTTTAATTCTGAAGCTCAATTCTTGGCAAACAGAGGTTATGCGGTACTTCAACTCAACTATCGTGGCTCTGGTGGTCGCGGCTCTAAATTTGTATATGAAAATTACAAGAAAATGGGCCGAGAAATGCAAGACGATATTACCGACGGTACTTTGTGGGCTGTAGAACAAGGGATTGCAAATAAGGACAGAATTTGTATCTATGGCGGTAGTTATGGCGGTTATGCTGCAATGATGGGTGTGATTCGCGAGCCAGATTTATACAAGTGCTCTATTCCTTACGTCGGTGTATATGATATTAATATGTTTAAATATGATATTTATCATAGAACCGAAAGTGGTCGTAAAAGTGAAAAAGAAATGTGGGGTTACGGCGACGAAGAGTTCATGAAAGAGCGTTCGCCAGCATTTCATGTTGATAAAGTCAAAGCAGCTTTATTTTTAGTTCATGGCGGCAAAGACCCAATCTGCCCAATTGAACATTATGATGCTTTAACAGATGCACTAGATAAAAGAAACTATCCTTATGAATCTTTGGTTGAAACTTATGAAGGGCATGGCTTTGCCGACCCCGACAATAGGGTTAAACTTTATACGCGAATGGAGCAGTTCTTAGAAAAACATATTGGTAAATAACGTTTAAAGCCTCCATTATTGGGGGCTTTTTTTATGGGGGAATATAATTTGAGTCATAAGATAGCTTGGTTTGATGTGCCAGTTTTGGATTTAAAAAGGGCTATGAGCTTTTATAGCAAAGTGTTGGATTGCGATATTCGAGAAGAGTTTGAGGGCGTTGCGGTGTTGCAACACGCCAATGATGAGGTAGCTGGCTGTTTAACACTGGATAAGAGAGTTCAACCTACTCAGCATGGGGTTTTGATCTATTACAATGTAAATGGTCGTTTGGCAGAAGCGGTGGAACAAGTTACGGCTAATGGTGGCAAGGTTTTACAAGCACAACATTCCATTGGTCCTTTTGGATACAGAGCTATCGTGCTAGATAGTGAAGGTAACCGCATCGCTTTGCACTCTGATTAATCTATTTTGAGTCTTGTTAGCTTGCTGCTAACAGGGCATAATTCTCTCAACTCAAAGTGATAATTATTTCGATATGCTTACTGTTGTTTCGCCTGCCAAAACCTTAGATTTTGAGACTAAGCCAAAATCAACCATCAATACAACGCCAGACTTTTTAGATGATTCGCAAGAGTTGATCAACCTGCTAAAGAAATTCAAAGCGCAAGATGTGATCGACTTGATGGGTGTGAGTCAAAAAATTGCGGACTTAAATGTGGAGCGCTTTAATCAATGGCAACAGCCTTTCACCGAAGATAATGCTAAACAAGCGGTATTAGCGTTTAAGGGCGATGTTTACACTGGGCTTGATGCAGAAACTATGAAAGCTAATGATTTTAAGTTTGCCCAAAAACATCTGCGGATTTTATCAGGTTTGTATGGCTTATTAAGACCTATGGATTTGATGCAAGCGTATCGTTTGGAAATGGGTAAAAAACTAGAGACCAAGCGCGGCAAAAACCTATACCAATTTTGGGGCGAGCAAATAACCGATGCTTTAAATCAGCAGTTAAAGGCGATTAAATCAGATACTTTAATCAATTTGGCTTCGAACGAGTATTTTAAATCGGTGAAGCCAAAGTTGTTGAATGCGCAGGTAATTACCCCCGCCTTTAAAGATTATAAAAATGGCGATTACAAGATGATCAGCTTTTTCGCCAAAAAAGCCCGCGGCTTGCTAAGTCGTTATATTATTGATAATCGCATTACCGATGCTGAAGGCATTAAGTCATTTGATGTGGATGGCTACAAGTTTAATAAGCAATTCAGCAAAGATAATACTTGGGTATTTACCCGTAAGCAGTAATTGGTGCCGAAAAAATTACCCCATTTCGCTAATGACTTGATGGATAGCCTGAGTCAATTTCGTTAATTGCTCAGGCTGAATAATATAAGGTGGCATAATATAAATTAGTTTGCCAAAAGGACGGATCCAAACGCCAAGCTCAACGAACCGTGGCACTATCCAGTTGAAATCAACGGCCGCTTTCATCTCCACCACCCCAATCGCACCTTTAACTCTCACTTCTTGGACTGATGGATTATTTTCCAGTGGTGTGAGCTGCTGTTTCAGCTGAAATTCGATGGTTTCGATCTGGCCTTGCCAGTCATTTTTTTGCAATAGCTTTAAAGACTCATTGGCTACGGCGCAAGCCAATGGATTCGCCATAAATGTAGGGCCATGCATTAGGACTCCGCCAGGTGTTCCATCTTTACCATCCGCATGAATACCATCGACAACTTTTTTGTTGGCTAAAGTCGCCGCAAAGGATAAATAACCGCCTGTGATGGCTTTGCCGAGACATAAAATATCAGGAGTGGCCTGAGCTTCTTGATACGCAAATAGTGAGCCGGTGCGGCCAAAGCCGGTGGCAATTTCGTCGAAAATTAAAAGAAGCTCATATTGATCGCAAAGCTTTCTAATTTGGCGTAAATACTCAGGGTGATAGAATTTCATTCCACCAGCGCCTTGCACTAATGGCTCTAAAATCACCGCTGCTATGGTGCTATGATTTTTCTCAACTTGTTGCTTGATAGGATCGATGTATCGGTCTTGCCATTCAATATTGTCGCCATATACAGGAATTTCAGCAAAATAATTTTCTGCCAAAATGCCTTTAAACATTGAGTGCATACCATTATCAGGATCGGTTACACTCATGGCAGCAAAAGTATCGCCATGATAACCATTGCGTACTGTAAGTAATTTAGATTTCTCGGGTCTGTCTTGAGCAAACCAGTACTGAATTGCCATTTTGATGGCAACTTCCACGCTTACCGAGCCTGAATCGGCAAAGAAAACTCGATCAAAGTCTTGAGTTTTATTTGTAGAAGCAAGTTGTAACAGGCGCTGTGCCAACTCAATTGCAGGCTCATGAGTTAAGCTACCAAACATTACATGGCTAACTTTATCAATCTGAACCTTGGCAGCTTGATTAAGCTGTGGATGATTATAACCATGAATTACCGCCCACCAAGATGACATGCCATCAATCAAGGTTTGTCCATTGGCTAAATGTAACTCAACCCCAGAAGCGGATTCGACTTGAAAAAGAGGGTTTTGTTTAGACGTATTTGTATATGGATGCCAAATATTCTGATAATCGGCATCCAATGAATTGCTCATGATTATTTTACGCGTTTGACCTTGATGCGGCGGTTATGTCCAGGAAACTCTAAAAAATAAGAGCCTAAGAAGCCTTTTGAAATGATGACTTCAGGGTTTTTTGCTTTGTAGCGGAAAGTTCGACTTTCGGTAACCACCCAAACTTGTCCATTACTAAGATTAATCTTGTCGCCTTTTTCTAAGTAGTCGAATTCACCAACAATTTTGGTTTCCATCATATTGGCAGTTGGATCATCTTTTTTGATTCTTTCTGCACCAAAATTATCTTGGTTGCTATTAGTGCTCCCTAAGTTTGGGCTGCCTTTACCTTTACTATGACCAAAAATACTGTCATAGCAAACTAATCGCTCGAGATCGTTTTCAGTATCAATACATTCTTGTAAGGTTTTTTCTGCGAATGCAGATGGAGCGCTTAATAAAGCTAAAATAGCGATTAAATATGGTTTCATGAATACAGCTTGATTGGAAATAGTAATTTGAGTAATCTACTAACAATCAAGATTTAAGGCAAGAATAATATGATCAAATTAATGCTAGTGGATGACCATGATTTAGTTAGAATGGGCTTAGGACGCTTGCTGGCAGATCAAGATGGAATAGAGGTTGTTGCGGAAGCTGAAACGGGTGAAGAGGCCTTAAAAAAACAGCGCGAGCTGCAACCAACGGTGGTGTTAATGGATGCTAATATGCCTGGAATTGGCGGTTTAGAAGCCACTCGCCGTATGTTGCGATTTGATCCTGATGTTAAAATTATTGCTTTAACTGCTCATATTTCTGAGCCTTACCCAAGCCAATTTCTAAGTGCCGGTGCTATGGGCTATATCACCAAAGGTGGTGACATTGAAGAAATGGTGAAAGCGGTTCGTTCGGTAAGTCGTGGTAAGGTATTCCTTGCGCCTGAAGTGGCTCAGGAAATGGCTCTGGCTCAGTTCAAGCAAAAAGATGACAACCCTTTTAACCAGCTTTCCGAGCGCGAAATGCAAGTGATGTTAATGATCACGCGTGGCGAAAAAGTACAAGACATTTCGGATAAACTGCATTTAAGTCCAAAGACAGTAAATAGTTATCGCTATCGATTGTTTGAAAAACTGGATGTAGATAATGATGTGGGTTTAACCCACTTAGCTTTGCGCTATAAAGTTATCGAACCTCAAGTCTAGCCAAGATTGGCAGCTCTATGCCAGAATCAGCAGCCACATCGGCGAAAGTTAAAAAGATATTGCAGCATTTAAGCACCAAGCCTGGTGTTTATCGAATGCTGGATGTTAATGGTGATATCCTTTATGTGGGTAAAGCCAAAAACTTATCCAACAGGGTAAAAAGTTACTTTGTAAAAACGCACACTTCGGCCAAAACTCAGTTGATGGTCTCTTACGTTGAAGATATTGCCACGACCGTTTGCGAAACTGAAACCGAAGCATTAATTCTCGAAAATAATCTGATAAAAAAGCACCGCCCACGCTTTAATGTTCTATTTCGTGACGATAAATCTTATCCCTATATTTTTTTATCCAAGCAGAAATTCCCTAAGCTGGTCTATCATCGCGGAGCCAAAAAACAAAAAGGGGATTATTTTGGACCTTTCCCAAGTTCTACTGCAGTTCGTCAAAGTTTATCTTTGATGCAAAAAACTTTTCGCGTACGCCAATGTGAAGATAGTTACTTTGCTAATCGCTCGCGCCCTTGCTTGCAATATCAAATCAAGCGTTGTACAGCACCATGTGTTGGTTATATCTCTGAACAAGACTATGCTGAAGATATTCAAAATATTAAACAGTTTTATCAAGGAAAAAGCGAAACAGTTATTAAAAAAATTCAAAACAAAATGGAGCGATCTTCTGAAGATTTACGTTTTGAAGATGCTGCTCGTTATCGCGATCAAATAAAAAACCTTAGGCACGTTATTCAAAAGCAGGTTATTAGTGGAACTGACGCTAATTTAGATGCGGTAGCCATCGAATATGCTTCAGGCGTAGCTTGTGTATTGGTGCTCTTTATTCGTCAAGGTCAGGTAGTGGGCAATAAGTCCTATTTCCCTAAAGTTCCTAAACACACGGAATTATCAGAAGTGTTAGAAACTTTTATCCGTCAATATTATTTATCCGATGCAGAAGTGCCGAAAACGGTTTTAATGCAACAAGCAACGCCTGATCTTGAGTTAATTCAAGAAGTAGTTACTGAGTCTCAGCAACGCAAAGTTTACTTTAAAATTCCAATTAGGGGGCAACAAAAAGAGTGGCTGGATTTTGCACAAAAAAATGCAGTTCATTCACTGCGATCGAAACTGAACCAGAAAACCAACGTTTTTGAGCGGCTTAGTGCTTTGCAAGAAGCGCTTGAGCTCGATCAAATGCCCAAGCATCTAGAATGTTTTGATATCAGTCATACTCAAGGTAATCAGACTGTAGCGTCCTGTGTGGTGTTTGATGAACAAGGGCCAAAAAAATCGGACTATCGGATATTTAATATTTCTGAGATCACCAAAGGCGATGATTATGCGGCCATGAAGCAGGCTTTGACGCGCCGTTATAAACGCTTGCTCGATGAAAAGTTGCCGCTACCTGACTTGGTGATTGTCGATGGTGGCAAAGGTCAGTTAACCCAAGCTGAAGAAGTATTTTTAGAACTGGGTATTGATACGGCGCGATTGCTTGGTGTTTCAAAGGGCAGCGACCGAAAAGTAGGTATGGAGCAACTTTGGTTTGTGGGTGAGCATCGGCCGAAAATTTTACCCGAATCGAGTAAAGCACTTCATATCATTCAACATATCCGTGACGAAGCTCATCGCTTTGCCATTACCAAACATCGTCAACAGCGTAAAAAATCCGCCACTAAGTCTTTATTGGAGGAAATACCCGGGGTTGGCGCAAAGCGCAGGCAGAGCCTACTCAAACATTTTGGCGGCTGGCAAGAGGTTGAAAAAGCCAGTATTAAGGATATTGCCAAGGCTCCTGGGATCAGTTTGGCAATTGCCAAAAAAATTTATGATTATTTACATGGATAGCTTTATATTAAGAAACAATGAGTTAGAATGACTTGGTAGACTTATTTGAGGGAGTTAAGCAGTGTGGAACCTGCCGAATGTACTGACCGTATTTAGAATTGCGTTAGTACCATTGTTCGTTATCTTTTTTTATATCGACTCGATCGAGGCGCGCTGGATCACTTTGATCATTTTTTGCGTGGCATCCGCAACTGACTTTTTTGATGGCTTTTTAGCCCGTCGTTTAAAAATTGAGTCCCCATTTGGTGCTTTTCTTGATCCGGTAGCAGATAAATTGATGGTTGCTATTACCCTAATCTTATTAGTAGAAAGGGAGTCTACGGTTTGGTTGGCTATTCCAGCAATGGTCATTATTGGCCGCGAAATCACCGTTTCAGCACTGCGCGAATGGATGGCTGAAATGGGTAGTAGGGCTGTAGTCAAAGTCTCCTGGGTGGGTAAAATCAAAACCGTTTGCCAATTATTTGCTATTTTCTTATTGCTATTGTCATCACCCTACATCTTTAATTTGCCAAAACAGTTTGGCTACATCTTTATGTGGGTCGCGGCTTTATTGACCTTATGGTCTATGTATAGCTATTTAAGAGCGGCTTGGCCTCACTTGACAAGCGAAAAGAATGACGGATAATAATCAATCTTCCGCGTAGGCACCGAAAAGACTGGCTAATTGCTTGATAAATCAACAGTTTGGCTAAGCCTTAATCTACGATGGAAAAAGTGCTAAAAAAATCGATTTTTTGTGTTGACAGAAAATGATTTCGAAGTAAAATGCACGCCACAACGACGCGAGAATAGCTCAGCTGGTAGAGCACAACCTTGCCAAGGTTGGGGTCG
>JABXIW010000414.1 GCA_013372875.1 Gammaproteobacteria bacterium
GAATGCTTTGTCTTGCTCCCAACCAAAATCTTCATCCTTTGGGTCAGCCGCTATCGCGTAATAATGGCGCTCATTCCAAGGTGTATTGCTGACTTCGGCGAGAAGATATTGCCATTCACCATTTTGATCATACAGGTAGTAAAAATTCACCGGACTAAAATAGAGCCCGAGATAACGCAAGTGACAGACAGCCAGTACTTTGCCGCTGCAACGTACGCCCGTAAGTTCTGCGACTTTATCTTGCACCGCTTTTCTCAAACTCCCTTCACCGAGGTAATCATCGCGTTTGAATCGAGCCCAATGCCACCAGCGAGTCCCAAAGCCCCAAACTTTTTTCTCAAGTACGCCAATTTCATCCAAATCAATCGCTGGCATAAACATTGAATAATTCAGCTCGTGCTTAACGGGCGTAAAACGACGATGTCTTACATTGCCTATAAATAACTGGCTGTGAGAAGGGATACTCATATTACGCAGCACCTTGTTCATAAAGAGTGTCGTTTTTCTCGTTATGTTTAGCGGCAATTCCTTTCACAACATCCAAAGCACTGCGCACGCCATCTTCATGGAATCCGTTGTACCAATAAGCGCCACAAAACCACGTATGTTGAGCTCCTTGTATTTCTTCTTTGCGTTGCTGGGCAGCGATAGACTCCGTCGTAAAGACAGGGTGATGGTAGGTGAACTGACGCAGAATCTTGTTCTCGTCGATATCTTCAGTACGGTTTAAGGTGACGCAGAATGTGTGTGAAGAGTCGATATGCTGCAAAATATTCATGTTGTACGTTAGGGACGGCAATCGTTGCTGCTCCTCTTCGCCTCCTTCCAGCAAATAGTTCCACGATGCCCATGCAGATTTTCGTTTCGGTAATACACTCGTGTCAGTGTGAAGAACCACATCATTTGCTTGGTAAGCCATATTAGACAAAATGTTGTTTTCACATGACGAGGCATCACTGAGCATCGCTAAAGCCTGGTCGCTATGACAAGCAAAAATGACTTCATCAAACCACTCACACTGTCCATTTGCATAAATCGCTACACCTTGTTCACTGCGAACAACTTTTTCAACCGGACTATTCAGTCGAATCTTATCTGCAAACCCTTGTGTTAAAGGTGGAATATAAGCACGTGAACCACCCTTGATGACATACCATTGCGGACGATTCATCACGTCTAACAAACCGTGATTGAGGAAAAAGCGTAAGAAGAACATCAATGGAAATGCACGCATATCAGCGAGGGAAGATGACCAAATCGCCGCGCCCATTGGCAGAATATAGTTGTCAGAAAAGAAATCACTAAACTGGTGTTCATCCAAAAATGCACCCAGCGATTGAGAACTCGATATTTGCTCAGTAGCAGATGCTTTTGCTAGTTTATTGAAGCGTAAAATCTCAAGAATAAAGCGATAGAATTTTGGATTAAGCCAATTTCGCTTTTGTGCGAACAATGTTGTTAATGTGTGGCCATTATATTCCAAACCGTTGCCATCGTTTCTCACGCTGAAACTCATTTGCGTCGGAATACCTTCCACGCCAATTTCGTTCATCATTTTGATAAAATTTGGATATGTACGGTCGTTGTATACAATGAACCCTGTATCAATCGCATAATCCTCATTCCCGACACGTACATCAACCGTCGCCGTATGGCCACCAATATAATCGTTGGCTTCGAACAAAGTGATATCGTGTTGTTGGTGCAGATAGTACCCACATGTCAGTCCAGAAATTCCAGTGCCTACAATAGCGATTTTCATGCTTCTTCCTTTTAAGATACGAGTTTAGCCGTCAGCCTTGCTTGCCAACTGTATGGAAGCAACGAGATAAAGCGGAGAATGCCTGTAAATCTCGCCGGAAAATAAATGTGGCTTTTATTCGCCGCTAGCTGCTTTCTCAATAATTGAGACGCTTGCTTGGTTGAAATGATCATAGGCATCTCAAAGGTGTTTTTATCCGTTAGGGGCGTTTCAACAAACCCAGGAAACACAGTAATCACTTTGATGCCTTTCTTCTTAAGATCCACAGCGAGCGTGCGCGCAAAGTAGCTCACTGCCGCTTTTGACGCGCCGTACGCTTCCGCTCTTGGCAGCGCGACTTCGGAGGCAATGGAGCCAACAATGACAACGCGGTGCCCTCGCTGAAAATACGGTTGGCAAGCTTCTATACAGTTAGCTACACCTACGACATTAACATTCATCACGCGCGCCATAAGTTGCGCATCTACAATGCCATCATCCATGTATTCGCAATCACCCGCGTTGAAGATCCATGTATCTGGAATCGTCTTAAGCGAAGACAGTACTCGCTTCGTCTCCTCATAATCGGTTACATCAAACTTCAGCGTTTCAATAGATGAAGAAGTTGCCGCTAGCTCGGCAAGTACAGCTTCATTGCGTCCACATGCGATGACACGCGAACCAGACTCAGCAAAGTCGAGAGCCAGCTGTTTACCTATCCCGGAGGTCGCCCCCGTAATTAAAACCACACTGTTCATCGCCCCAACCTTTGCTTAATGGTTTTGATGACAGAGCCAAGCAGAGGCAAATGCTCATAAAGCATTTCACCCAAATCAAAATAATCTCGGTGATAAATGACTTGGCCATCGGAGAACTTCATGTGGGAAACGCCGCTCACAGCGATTGGAGCCCCTTTGTGTAATTTCGGATGTTGAAGATCCATAGTCCAAGTCAGGAAACCCGTGTCCTCAACCTGCTGATGCTCATGGATGATGAAATCACAGCGAATCACATTCGCGTACAATGACTGGAAATAATCTGAAAGAGCAGGCAGTCCTTCTAAGCGATGAGCCGAATCTTCAAACACCACATCTTGGTGATAAACGTCTTTCAGAAGATGCAGGTTCGCTTTGTTAAGCTTCTGGTAAATGTCTCCAACCGACTGTATGTCCATTCTTTCACTCCCAAATGTCACTGATGGTTGTACAAAAGTATTATATGTACAAGATAGACTAATTAGAAAAAGTTGTACAAAAAAAAACTTGTATAACTTTGTTTCTGCGCTTTGATTTTTAGAAAGTAGTACGTAATCAAATTGGTGAGCGATCATCAGGCAAAAAAAAGGCTTGGTAAAAACCAAGCCTTTTCAAAAAACTATGCAAGTCGTATTACTGGTTGCGTAGGGCCGCAATACGTTTATCTAGTGGTGGGTGGCTCATCAGTAGCTCTGTTAGAGACTGCTTACCGTTGATACCGAACGCCATCATTGTGCCATCGAGTTTCGATTCTTGGCTCATCTTCAAACGCTCAAGAGCAGCAATCATTTTCTCTTTACCTACTAAGCGCGCTGCACCTGCATCGGCATGAAATTCACGGTGACGGCTGTACCACATAGTGATGAAGCTTGCTAAGAAACCAAAGACAAGTTCCAACACCATAGACACACCAAAGTACACCATCATGTTCGTGCCTTGGCCTTCTTCATCGTCGTTCGATGCCACGATATTGGCGATAAAACGCGATAGGAAGATAACAAACGTGTTCACAACACCTTGCATTAGCGTCATCGTGACCATGTCGCCATTCGCAATGTGGCTCACTTCGTGCGCCAGAACGGCTTCAGCTTCATCACGCGTCATGTTGTGTAGAAGACCAGTCGATACAGCAACCAGTGAATCATCACGCTTAGCCCCTGTCGCGAATGCGTTGATGTCTGCAGAATCATAAATCGCTACTGTTGGCATACCAATGCCCGCTTGTTGCGCTTGACGGCCTACCGTCTCAAGCAACCAATGCTCTGTTTCGTTACGTGGGCTTTCAATCACCATGCCGCCAACTGAGCGTAGTGCCATGCCCTTTGACATCATTAACGAAATCAATGCGCCACCAAAGCCAAATACGGCTGCCATGACAAGTAAACCAGACAGACTGCCTGGTTGCATTCCAGTGGTCGCGTAAACAATATTCAGAAC
>JABXIW010000060.1 GCA_013372875.1 Gammaproteobacteria bacterium
CTCTTCAATATCCATGAAGTTATAGCTGGCAAAATTCAACACAATTGAACCCACCAACAGCCCCATGTAACCAAACAAATAGGTTTTCTGGTTCATCATTGCAATGCACTTGAACAGCATCATGATTCCGACGGCAATGGTCATTAATGTTGGATGAAACTGCAAGTATTCCAGCAAAAATGTGGCTTGTATGGTTGTCCACACCGCAGAGAAAAACACGATCAATAAAGCCGCTAGGTTAAAGTGGTCCATTCTGCCCAAAATAAACAGCGGCATCATGATGGCAAAAAATCCGTAAGACCAACCGAAGACCATGCTTAGCGCGAGCCCTAAAGAGCAGCCGAACCAAATTCGTAAGGTTTTCATTGTCGCCGCCTAGTAAATGAAGTGGAACCAGCTTGCGAGGTGAATCTGTGCTTGCGCCATCAACTGCCAGAAAATGCTGTTGTCTGGGTACAAAACAATGGTAGCGCGAGAGCCGACAAACAGTGCTGGTGGTAACTCTTCGCTGCTGGTTAGGTTCACTCGTGTACGCTGCGCATCACGTACCCAGCGGTTGTTCACTTCCACTTTGGTTAGTGCGCCATTAGGCGTTTGTTGTGCGGCTGCTACACCGTAATCGCGGCTAGCTAAATCAAAGTCGTACACCGAACCTGGGTTGGCATCAAATGTGACCAAGGCGTGGAAAGTCTTGTCTACGTTCGCGACGGACTTTTCACGAAAATCAGCGGCTACCCAGAGTGATCCTGTTGGTACAAATGTCAGCAATGGCATGTTGGTGTTTGCCATCGTGCCAACTTCTAGTTGCAGGTTGGTCACGACACCATCACTGGGAGCGAGTACTGCGGTATTTGCCAAATCAAGTTGCGCCTTTTCGATGCCGTTTTTGGCAATTCGAACGGCGGTGCTTTGACCTTTTTGATCGCCTAATTGCGCTTCAATGACTTTTAAGTTTTGTCTTTCCGCTTTAAGCGCTGCACGTGATACCTGATTTTGGGCAAAGGCATTATCGAGTGTCGATTGAGAGATGACTTTCTGCTTCGATAACGTCAGTAAGCGGTTGTACTCGCGGTGTGCATTATCAAATGTCGCTTGTGCGCGGGCAATATTGGCAAGAGCGGCTTCGCGTTGAGAATACAGCGTTGCTTCTTTTTCATAAGCGGATTGCAGAGACAGCTCCGCCTGTTCAAGCGCTATCTTGTATTTACGATCATCAATCGTAAATAGCACATCGCCTTTTTGAACGGACTGGTTATTCTCGATGAGAACGTCGGTCACTTTACCAGATACCTCGGGCGCGACTTGGACAACGTATCCTTGCACTCGTCCTTCGGTCGTTAAGGGGGCGTGGCGGTCAGCAATGATAATGTACAAAAATAGTACGATGAACAGGACAATCAAAGTTCGCATCCAGTGTTTGAATTTTTGGTCAGCCGTCATTACAAGTTCCGTTAAACATATTGGATAGCGGATTATAGAGAAGTCACTCACAATTCAGTAGAATGATAATACGAACATAAATGACCTAAAAATAGGACAATGAACGTTAGTTTTGATGATATTTATCTATTCACTCAGACGGTGGTTCACGGCGGTATAAGTGCAGCGGCAGAAGCGAATCAACTACAACGCTCAAAAGTGAGTCGTCGCCTGCAAGAATTAGAGAAATCGCTCGGGGTACAGCTTTTGATCCGCACAACACGCAGCATTGAGTTGACGGAGCACGGGAAACGCTTGTTTGAGTTGGTGGGGCAGCCTATTGACCATATTCAGCAAGGTTTAAATGCCATGCATGAATATCAACAAGAGCTGACGGGCAAGGTGCGTTTAGCCATTCCTTCCGCATTGATGAGCTCTGCCGCGTTTAACGCGATCATCACCGAGTACACAACGCGGTATCCGGAGATTTCGGTCGAGATTGAAAACCATCAAGAGAGTGTCGATCTCAAGCGTCAATCGTTTGATTTGCAGCTTCTTCCGAGCGTGGTCAAAGTCACCGATGACAGCTATGTGCAGTTCAGTCTTTTGCCTTATCGTAGTCACTTTGTTGCGTCAAAAGCCTATCTAGAATCGCATCCGCCAGTAAAAACGGTGGAAGATCTTAAGCAGCATCGCCTTTTAACTAATCGTTACAATGCCGATTTGCTCGATTCAGATTTGCATGTGGCGTTGCGTTCGGATGACCTCAACTTGCTGCGCTCGATGGCGATAGCAGGAAACGGCATCGCGTTTATTCCTCAAATTCATTCCAAGCCTGCACTGAGAGACGGTTTGTTGGTCGAGGTGCTGCCTCAATTCGCGCATCCGAAGCAGCATCTTACTCTGATTTATCCCTCGGCCTTATTTCTGCCCAATAAAGTCAAAGCCTTGATTGAACTAATTCGAGAGAAATTTAAATAGTCAGTTCAAACCACCCTTACCTAAGGGCAAATGTGTGAGCGAAGGTCATCTTTCTAGGTTTTATTGCTCTAACATGAAAGGGTTCTGATACATTAACTGTTGCTCAATTTATTGAATATGGTTTGTGGTCGCACAAGATAGGAGATGGAAATGTTATCGAAAGGAAACACGGGCCTGATTGTGGTGGATGTTCAGGGCAAACTCGCTACATTAATGCATGAAAGTGACTCACTGATTGAAAATATCACGAAACTTGTAAAGGGTGCCAAAGTACTAGATTTGCCTATTCTGTGGCTAGAACAGAATCCAGAAAGGTTGGGCCCAACCGCGAAGCCGATTCGTGAAGTGCTTGAAAGCACGCATTTACCTATTACCAAGTACACGTTTGATGGTTGCAAAGAGGCGACGTTTAAGGTCGCGGTGGAGAACGCGAAAGTTGATACCTGGTTGGTTTGCGGTATTGAATCCCACATTTGCGTCTATCAAACCGCGGTTTCTCTGCGCCAGTCCGGTTATCGCGTTGAATTAGTCACGGATTGTGTATCTTCCCGAACCGCTGCCAATAAAGCGCTCGCTCTTGCGAAGCTAACCGCTAACGGTGTGGTGCTCACTGGGCTAGAAATGTGTTTGTATGAAATGGTCGAAGATTGCCGAGCACCTGAATTCAAAGAAATTCTGGCGCTCATCAAATAGTGTAATCACTGTAATCAGCAACAACTTTATTTGAACACGCTATTCAAATTCTCGTTGATATCTTGGCAACATCGACTCGTTGCCAAGTAACCCGCCTTGGTGAATGTAAATCACCGTTTTATCTGTGTTCTCTTCCAACCAAGGGGTGAGGCATTGCCACATATACGGGTCGTATAACAGGTCAAATTCGAGGTCGGTTTGCTCAAAGAGCGCTTTCCATGTGATGTAATCTTCTTCGTACAAGCGACCAAAATGGTGTTTGTTGCGCACGGTTAAAATGGTTGGGTGGCTGTTTTCACCGAGCTGGTTGAACTGCTCAGTTAAGTAATCTGCATTGCCTACGCAAGGGCAAGTTAGCACTTCTATGCCGTGTGGGCTTAAATGTTTATGAAGATATAAAGCGGTCGTGCCAGTGCCTGATGGCAGGGCGACGGTAAACTGTTCTTTACCTCTCAATCGCGTCCAATCAAGAATTTCTCGTGCTAACTGTTTGATGCCAGCTTCAGCGAGGTGGGAACGTCCACCCTCAGGAATAAGCAATGTCGACTCATCTAATCTTCGTACCTGGTGGATGTATTCACTAGGGTGGAGTTCGCTACCGATGTCTTGCATGGCAGTGATTTTCATACCCAAATCGAGAGCGCCGCGATAGTTTCCGATGGGGGAGCTTTTTAGCCAAGATGGAATGTGATGAACATAAAACTCAAATGCCCAGCCTTTAATCTGGGCGAGAGCCGCTAGCGAGTACATGGCATTAGATTGAGCGGAGCCAAAGCTTATTAACGCGGTGATGTCGGGATTTTGCTCTTCCATTAACGTCATAAACTTACGTGCTTTGTTCCCAGAAAAGTGGGAGTGGAGCATGTCGTCACGTTTAAGGAAAAATTTGCGCCCATTAAAGCTATGTTGGGTGATAGGACTTTCTGAGAGTTTCATGTCGATGCTGACGGAATAAACCGTGTCACCTTTGCCATTTAAAAAGGGCGCGTAGTGTAACGCCATTAAACCCAGATAAAAAGTCTGTGTTTCAGTACAACCATTTCGGTTGTTCCTGATGTTTTGACTCGCACTCACCGGTGCTGTAATACCATTGCAATGGTTTCACTTCTATCCTTTGGTTGCTTTGATTCAATGGTATTCCATCCCATGACTCGCCTTTCTGCCTCAAGCCACGTACACTACGCCGCTTATTTCCATTCAATCAGAAGGCTTGGTTTTGCAGACTCTAGAACAATTAAAAACAGGACAATTAGTAGGAATAAAACAACTGAAGTTGGCGGAAGGGCTAACTGAGTTCCCTATGGAAATTTTAGAGCTTGCAGACTCGCTTGAAGTGTTAGATTTATCCGGCAACGCATTGTCAGATTTGCCACAAGAACTGGAACAGCTGACCAAACTAAAAATCATTTTTGCTTCCAATAATCAGTTCACCCATTTACCAGAGGTATTGGGCAAGCTGCCAAACCTTGAGATGGTTGGATTTAAAACCAACAAGATCAAAGTGGTGAGTGAAGCCTCACTACCAAGTCAGTTACGTTGGCTGATCCTGACCGACAACGAGATTGAAACGCTACCAAACAGTCTGGGTGAAAGACCGCGCTTAAGAAAGCTTGCGCTGGCGGGGAATCGCATCAAACGACTGCCATGTAGCATGGAAAACTTAGTTAATTTGGAACTGATTCGTCTCTCGGCGAACCAGCTAGAGCACTTTCCGGATGTGTTGATGAAGCTACCTAAATTGGCATGGTTTGCTTTTGCAGGTAATCCATTCTGCAAACACCCATCTTCGCTAGACAGTGTGCCGAAAGTGACCACAAACAGTTACTCGCTTAACCATGTTCTCGGCCA
>JABXIW010000343.1 GCA_013372875.1 Gammaproteobacteria bacterium
AACAAAATCATCGTCATGGTGAGAATCACACCGAGTAAGCCGGGTACGATATTGACCGCAGAACGCCGACTTGGGTTGTAGTAGAGTGCGACTTCGAATGTTTTGCTTGGCGCTGGGCGAATCTCGAAATCAAAATCGGTCAATGGCATGGTTTGCAACGACAATATTGCCGAGCTGATCATGGTATCTGACCCATCCACAATCCATTGCCCAAGCTCTCGACCTTGCATCATGCGTTGTGTGAGATCGCTTGGCAAAATCAGCACGGCGCGCACAATACCATCTTGAATCGCTTGTTCAGCCTCTTGCGCGGTGGCATAGGTTTCTTTGATATCCACCACTTGAGTGACTTTGACGGACTGGGTAATGATCCGCCCGGCGGTACTGCCACTTTGGTCGACAACACCTACCGGAATGTTGCGAATGTCCGTATTGATTGCGAAGCCGAACAGCAAAAGCTGGATAAGCGGGATCATCACCACCATGCCAAACGTGATTCGGTCACGGGAAAGTTGGCGAATCTCTTTGATCATGACGGCTTTCATGCGAGCGATAGGTTTCATCATTGGCGGCCTTTCCCTGTCACGCTGACAAAAACATCTTCTAAGCTTGGGCGAGCGTGGTTCATTTCAGCGTTTTGAAGTTCGGGAAACGTCTGCTTTAACCATTCAATCGGCTGCTCGACATGCTGGTGGATAAGGATGCGTAAACGAATCCCCAACTGCGCCGCAGAGCGAACTTCGTCACGTTGAATCAGCTTTTCTTTGAGTTCACGAAGTTTGTCGGCTTTCACCTCAATGATATTAACGCCCATCTGTTCCATTAACTGTTCGGGTTCGCCATCGGCACGAATTTCGCCCGATTCCATGATCGCCAGACGGTGGCAGCGTTCCGCTTCGTCCATGTAATGCGTGGTGACCAAAATCGTCGTACCTTGATCGCACAAGTCGAACAACTGCTCCCAAAAATCGCGTCGATTTTCGGGGTCAACGGCGGATGTCGGCTCATCCAAAAACAGCAGTTCGGGTTTGTGCATGGTCGCCGCTGCGAGTGAAAGGCGCTGCTTTTGTCCGCCACTCATGCCGCTTACGCGCTGTTTTCGCAGTTGATCCAACCCGTAAGTGGTGAGCTGCTCTTCGATCCGCTCTTTCAGCGACTTGCTGCTTAAACCAAAAATCTGCCCAATAAATTCGAGGTTTTCTTGAACGGATAGGTCGTCGTACAACGAGAACTTTTGTGTCATGTAGCCAATTTTGAGCCGCAGTTGTTCGGATTGTTTTGGGATTTCTAATCCAAGCACATCCACACTGCCTTCACTTGGGCTGAGAAGACCGGTGAGCACACGAATGGTGGTTGACTTACCACAACCATTTGGCCCCAAAAATCCGTAAATACTGCCTTTGGGCACGTTGAGTGTGATGTTATTGATAGCAGTAAAGTCGCCGAACTTTTTGACCACATTTTGAGCTTGAATTGCATACTCGGTCATTGGCTTACTCCACCAAATCTACTTGGGCAGGCACACCTGACGGCAACGTTTTGGCAGACTCAGGTAAATCAACTTCTGCTAGATACATCAATCGTGAACGTTCTTCTTCGGTTAGTGCGAAGTAGGGTGTGAATGAAGGCTCACTAGCCACCCAACGAACGGTGCCTTGTAATGGACTCTCAAGGCCATCGACATTCACTGTCACGGTTTTTCCAGGAATAAACCCGATTCGATAATCGGCAGGAACATACACTCGCGCATACGGCACGCGGTTGGCTTGAATCACGGCAACCACACCGTTCACTGGTACGCGTTCGCCAAGATTGTAAGGCAAATTATCGAGCGTACCGTCACGCGTAGCCGTGATGGTGAGCTCTGCCAGTTTTTGCTCTTGCAGTGCCACTTCGGCTTTTGCCGCCATTAAAGCGGCTTTAGCTTGTTCGATGTCTTCGAGGCGAGAACCTGCGGTGAGCTTACTGAACTCTTCTTTTGCTGAGTCTAATTCGGCTCTCGCCGAGTCCCTTGCTGCAAGAGCTGAATCTTTTTCGGATTGGCTGATGAGCTTTTTACGCACCAGTTCTGCTTTGCGTTGATAGTTTTTCTGCGCTTCGGTGAGCTGCGCTTCCGCTCGGGCTACGCGTGCCGATGCAGCAGCGATGTCTTCTGGGCGTTCACCATTGGTCAATTTAAGCAAATACGCTCCCGCTTTGGCTTGCTCGGCAACGGCGTGCGCAAGAACTGCTTGTTGATTCTTGGTATCGAGCTGAACCAACACTTCCCCTTCACTGACCAAGCTGCCTTCTTTGACAGGAAGGGCTCTAATTATCTCATTAGATGTGGCGGTAAACGTTACGCGGTCACGCTCTAGGGTGCCAAGCGCTTGGTGCGTGTTATCTTTCGAACAGGCGCTTAAAAGGGCAATAATCAATGTGCCAAAAATGATTCGCTTCATAGTGCGGTGCTTCCTTTGAAGAAGTAATGCATGAATAGATAACTTGCGAACGGGAGCGTGTTGATTGAGCCCGCTAACCCGTCGCTAACCGCCATCCATAACGATTTCTTTTTAGAGCTTAGCATTTTATCTACAAGCGATTCTTTTTAAATAGAGAGGCTTAGCGTTGGAAGAGGGCTATGAAGGCCTCAATTTAAAGAACCTTGACCAAGCTCCGGTTTTTATCGGCAAATGACATTAAAAAAGCCCAGCGATGATCGCTGGGCTTGAATAGATAAGAATGACGTTAGTGACTATGCCGTTTTGAATTGGCCGACGATCTCTTGTAGACCTACCGCCAGCTCACTTAAATCGCGACATGCAATTGCTGTTTGGCGTGAACCTGTCGCCACTTCGCTAGAGAACTGATTGATGTGTTCCACGTTACGATGCAGCTCTTCTGTTACCGAGCTTTGCTCGCTGCAAGCACTCGCAATTTGAATGCTCATTTCAGCAATGTTATCTGCGCCTTTTTCGATTTGGTCGATGGTTGCACCGGCTTTTTGTGCTTGCTCAACGCACTCTTGAATCAAATCGCTGCTG
>JABXIW010000403.1 GCA_013372875.1 Gammaproteobacteria bacterium
AACGTGGTTTATGGAAGGTAAGCTAGAAGCTGGCATCCACTATGTTGAAGTGCAGGATGATTATTCAGATTTGCCTGAAAAGATGGACTATTACTTGGCGAATGAGCAAGAAGCATTGGCGATCATTGAGAATGCGCACCAATGGGTTGAGCAGTTCAAAGATAAACGTAAAGAGCGTTTGATCTCATTGATGGTTGCCGATAAGTACTTCACCTTATCTCAACAAAAATAAAAAAGGGGCGAAACGCCCCTTTTTTACTTTTATAAGCTTCCAAAGTTTTTAAGCTTCTAGAAATTGGTCAACACCATTTTCACAACGCTTAAGCTTGTTTTTAATGGTGTTCTCTAAGATTTCATCGTTTTGGCCCACTGACGCGCGAGAGTTTTCTACGTGGTACAAGTGGTAGCCTACACCTGCGAATTTTAGGTAAAGACGTGATTTGCCTGCATTCAACATGCGATGAACAAACTCGCTGTCTTCGCGTCCCCATCCAACAAAATCTTGGTTGAAGCCATTCACCTCGATGACATCTTGTAGCCAAAACGCCATGTTACAGCCGCGAGTTGCTTTATCGTTGTTGCGTTCGTATGAGAACCAGTTCGATAGCAGTGAGTTTGTGATGCAGTTCTTGCGGTTGCGGATCCCTTTGCTAAACACCGAAGGAACCAATCCGTTTTCCATAATTTCACGACTACACATTTCGTCCGTCAGAACTCGACCGCCTTGAACAAACCAATTTGGTTTTGCCACGCGTTTGTGGGATTCGATAAAAGTTTGCGACAACACCATGTCGCCATCGATCATGATCAGGTAGTTACCTGAAGCTTTAGCGATTGCACGGTTACGGCTCATGGAAAGCTGGAAGCCATTATCCTCGTGCCAACTATGAATCAGTGGAACCGGAAAACCTTCACGCATTTGGTCAACCATTGCTTTGGTGTCTTCTCGAGAACCATCATCTGCAACAATCACTTCGTCAGGCAAAACGGTTTGACGTTTCACGCTTTCTAACACCGCTTTTAATGCTTCTTTCCAGTTATAAGTGGTGATTATTAAAGTCGTTTTCATGATTTCTTTGCCTGTTCACGTAAGTAAAGATCAATGTATTTCACAAAGGTAGAGTGCATGCTAAGCCACGCCAGAATAAAGCCATGTTTACCATCAAGAAAGCCTCTCTTGAGGATGTACATCTTTAAAAAACTGGCAAGAGCATGAACAATTGCAGTGGTTAAGCCGGATTTCTTTTTACCTTCACGCTCATCCGTCCAGGCCTTGAGGTAACCAGTGGTTTTATTGATGTAATGATGAAGATGCTCGTAAGTGTAGTGATGCAATCGACCATCTAACTTTTCAGTCTGATAGCTTTTCTCATCGACTTTTTCATGCACGAGTGAATCGTTGTAGTGCGTATATTCAGTGCGATACAAGCGAACAATCCAATCTGGAGACCAGCCAGAATGGTAGATGAACTTTCCGAATGCTGAGCTAAGTCGATTTAGTTTATACAAAACGTTCGGCTTATCTGCTGAAACAGCCTGTAAAATGCTTGCTTTTAGCTCAGGAGTAACCTGTTCATCGGCATCTAACCACAATACGTAGTCGGCCGTAACATATTGCTGCGCAAGTTGGCGTTGTTTTCCAAACCCCGGCCAGTCTAAGTTGGTATAGAACTTATCGGTGTATTGTCGGGCAATTTCTTCAGTGCGGTCGGTACTGCCCGAGTCGAGGATGACAATCTCATCAACCCAACCTTTTACGGTGTCTAGACAAGCTTTTAAATGCTTCTCTTCATTTTTGACGATTAAGGCAACGGCTAAAGTTGGCTTGGACAAATTGACTTCCTTCTTAACAAATCTATACAGGGAGTTTACTGGTATTGCGGGTACAAATCTTCTACGACTTGATTGAACATTGTAATCACTTGCTTGCTTGTGATGCGATTCATTGCTTTTTCATCTTTCGCACGAGTTCTCCAGCTTAGTTGTTGGCTGGTTTTTCCTGTTTCAGCCAAGATGACTTCCTCATAAACTGAGACGGCATACTGTAGATAGCGATATGGGCCTACTCGAACCGGATTGTGGTGGGCATATAAACCAATGATCGGTGTGTTCATGGCGCTTGCCATGTGAGCTGGCCCGGTATCAGGCGCGATGACCATGTCTACTTTGTCAATCAGAGCTAGCATTTGCAGGATTGAGCTTTGCCCAACTAAATTTAGACATGGCTCTTCCAGTCGAGATTGAATGGCATCTGCCAAATCCAGTTCGACTTGAGCTGGGCTGCCAGCCAGAATTACATTCCAACCTTGTGCTCTCGCATGGTGGATGACGTCTATGTACCCTTCAGCATTCCAGTTTTTATATGCTTTACTGGCTCCTGGCACAATCAGTAGGTTGGGTTTGTCGCAAGAAATATGACTCTCTGCCCACTCTTGGTCTTGTGTGGAGTAGGAAAGTGCCCAGGCTAACTCATTGTTAGGGATACCAATTTGATGAGCAAAAGCCATCAAACCATCCGCCACGTGCAGAGATTGTGGTGAGGGAACTTTGACATTGGTGAATAGTGTTTGAAAATCTTGGCTTCTGTCAGATGAAAAACCAAGTTTGTATTTTGCCTTAATGCCCAAAGTCGCGACGCTCGCTCGAATCGCATATTGCATATGTAACAGAGCATCAAATTCTCGGCCCTTTAACTGTTTCCACAAGGCTTTATAGCCATCTAAACCAGCTTTTTTATCGAATACAATGACTTCGACCCCCTCAATCGCCGCTAGCAACTGAGCTTCCAACTTGCCAGTAATCCAAGTTATTTGCGTGGTTGGCCACTGTTTCTGGATTGCTTGCACAGTAGCGATGGTATTACACACATCTCCAATAGCGGATAAACGCAAGATGCATAATGACGATGGGGCAGAAGTGAACATAATTATTGTCTGACTAGATGAATAGAGGCAGGTAAATTATGCAGACATCCCGAATAAATGTAAAATACACGGCTCCAATATAACGAAGTACCGATAAGTGTTCTGCAATGTCAAAGACAACACCGCATCAATCGCAAGAATCTGGAAAGCCAGGCAATACTGGGGTAAAGCGCATTATCAAAGCGACAGGTTATTCTATACAGGGATTAAAAGCCGCTTTTAAACATGAAGCTGCTGTTCGACAAGAGCTCGCTTTGCTAAGCATTGCTGTGATTTTGGCGTGCGTGGTTGATGTCGGGATGATAGAGCGCATCTTATTGATTGGTGTCGTGGTATTAGTTCTTATTGTCGAACTGATTAACTCCGCGATAGAAGCGGTGGTGGATCGCATTGGTGTTGAACGCCATGAATTAAGTGGTCGCGCTAAAGATATAGGATCGGCAGCCGTTATGGTTGCGTTGGCGTTCGCAGCTTTTACTTGGCTATACATATTGGCCAGTCGCTGCCTAGGCTAGAGGTTACAACATGATTCAGCAGTATCGAGATAGCAACCAAGTCATTTGGTTTGATGAGGAGCTTATTGAAGATCCTAGTCAGCCTATTTTTGATGCCGAGTATTGGCAATCCACCAACAAAGTAACTGGCAGTGCGTCAGGGCGTGGCACGACTTGGTTTGTTCAGCTTGATACGATGCAAGCCGCTCTGCGTCATTATCGACGTGGCGGCTTATTTGGTAAGTTAGTTAAAGACAATTATTGGTTTTCAGGTTGGGAGCAAACGCGTTGTGCGCAAGAGTTCCAACTATTACTTACACTGATTAATGCAGGTGTTCATGTGCCAAGGCCAATTGCTGCGAGAGCTGTGAAATCTGGATTGACATATCAGGCCGATTTATTGAGTGAGCGCATTCCTAACGCAAGAGACCTGGTCAGTATCTTGCAGGAAAAACCGTTACCGGAAGGAATGTATCAAAAAATAGGGCAAGAAATTGCCAAAATGCACAACGCTGGCGTTAATCATACAGACCTGAATATCCACAACATCTTGATCGATGACAAAGATAAAGTGTGGATTATTGATTTTGATAAGTGCCGCAAACAAGAGCACGGCGACTGGAAAAAGCAAAACTTAGAAAGGCTTCTTCGCTCATTCAAAAAAGAACTGCTCAAACGCCAAATCATTTGGCAAGCGTCCGATTTTGATCATGTACAAAAAAGTTATACTGAAAATACGTAAAGTGAGCTTTTTGTCAGTTATTCGTGAGACAATCCAATAGCGCATTTCGGTACACCCACTAAAAGTACCCATTAAAGTAGGTAACATTTGCAATGAAAATACTAGTAACAGGCGGAGCAGGCTTCATCGGCTCAGCTGTCGTTCGACACATTATTCGTGACACCCAAGATAGCGTCGTGAATTTAGACAAGCTCACCTACGCAGGAAACTTGGAGTCGTTGGTGGATGTCGCGGACAGTGACCGTTACTACTTCGAGCAAGTGGATATCTGTGACCGAGCTGAACTAGACCGCGTGTTTTCAGAGCATCAACCCGATATGGTGATGCATTTAGCGGCTGAGTCTCATGTCGATCGATCTATTGATGGTCCTGCTGCTTTTATTGAGACCAACGTGATGGGCACTTACCATCTGCTCGAAGCGGCCCGTCAATATTGGTCAAGCCTTGAGGAAGCGCGCCAATCGGCATTCCGTTTTCATCATATTTCTACGGATGAAGTGTACGGCGATTTAGAGGGAACGGATGATTTGTTCACCGAAACCACTTCATACGCGCCGAGCAGCCCATATTCAGCGTCAAAAGCCTCGAGCGATCACCTTGTACGCGCTTGGCAACGTACTTATGGTTTACCGACACTTGTCACCAATTGCTCCAACAACTATGGCCCGTACCACTTCCCTGAGAAGTTGATCCCTCTGATGATTTTAAATGCCCTCGACGGCAAGCCGTTGCCTGTGTATGGCGATGGTATGCAAATCCGAGA